>CAZASR010000189.1:0-5724 GCA_964487765.1 uncultured Devosia sp.
GACAACGGGCGGCAATGTCATCGGCGTCGAGGAGGTCGACCCCAAGGACGTTGCGAGCTACGGCATCGTGGCGCGCGGCGAAGGGCCCGACAGCGGCTTTGCCATCACCGGCATGGTTGAAAAGCCCAAGGTGGGCGAGGCGCCCTCCAATCTCTTCATCTCGGGCCGATACATTCTGCAGCCCGAAGTGTTTGCCATCCTGAGCGAAAAGCGCCGCGGCGCCGGCGGGGAAATCCAGATCACCGACGCCATGCACGTGTTGATGGAGCAGCAGCGCTTCACCGGCGTGAAGTACAAGGGCCGCGTCTTCGACTGCGGCAGCAAGATCGGCTTCCTCGCCGCCAATGTCGTCTTCGCCCTCGACCGCCCCGACATCGCGACCGACTTCCGGGCGGAACTGGCGAAACTGGGCGTCCTCTAGGGCAGCGCGACCTACCTCTGCACCCTTACACCCACCGACACCGTATGCGTGTCGTTCACCGGCGCCGGCGGGGCATGATCGCGCCCGTAGGTGTAATCCGCCGACCACACGACGTGCCGCGAGCTTTGATAGTCGACCCCGACACCGGCATCGAGGGCCCAACTATTGTCGCCGGTTCCCAGCGTCACCGTACGGTCCCAACCGGCGGACGCACGCAGGGTCAGCCACGGGTTGACCCTGTATGTGGCGTCTCCGCTCAATGTCATGCCGACGTCGGTGTCGCCCGGCACGCTGGTTGACGGGTCGAGCGTCGTCTCGAGCGTGCCTGTCAGGCTCAGTGTCTCGTCCGGCCGGAACGTCACATTGCCGTTGTAGACCCAGCTCTGCGTATCGGTCAGCGACCCGTCGAGATAGTCGAGCCAGCCATGCCCGATCGAGGCTTCCGCGCTGATGATCGAGCCCTGCGTGAAGCTGAGACCGGCGCGGAGCTGATACTCCCGGCCGTCGAGGAAGGTGAGCAACGTCGGATCCGGCGCGTCGAATTTCTGTGCGCTCGCCTCGCCCTCGACGAACGCTCCGATCAGGGGCGTGATCTCATAGCCCAGCCGCAGCGTCGCGCCGCCCCGCCAATAGCTCTGGTTCGCATTGTCGATCGTCGACAGATCGTCGAGCGTGGTGGGGCCTATCACAAGACGCTCACCGTCGAGCGTCAGCGTGGCGTCGACCCTGCCCATGTCCTGCGTGATGCTGCCCTGCGCCGTGCCGTCGAGCTCGATCGGCGCAATCAGCGTGTTGGCGGGCAGTGCGCTGTCGTCGGGGTCCTGCGTCATCACGCCGGCGATCGATCCCGCCAGCGTCGTCGTGGGCCCAAGCCGCAACGTCCCCGACGCCCCGGCATGGAGATCGCCGATACGCGCCTGCCCTGCACCATCCACGACCAGTTCGCTGCCCGCGCCCAGCACGCTCGTGCTGCTTTCGCCGCCCA
This sequence comes from uncultured Devosia sp., assembly GCA_964487765.1. Taxonomy (GTDB): domain Bacteria; phylum Pseudomonadota; class Alphaproteobacteria; order Rhizobiales; family Devosiaceae; genus Devosia_A. The sequence continues at coordinate 1,407 of CAZASR010000189.1, forward strand.
GGGTGAGCGAAGCTTCGGGCGTCAGCGACAGCGCCGCCTTGCCACCGGTGAGGGAATTGGCCGCGTAGCTGCCGCGCAGCCCCACGCTCCAGTCGATGCCGGTATCGGCGTCTTCCTCGCCGGCATCCTGCGCGAGCGCAGCCGTGGCGCCAAGCAGCGCGGCAACGGTCACGATCGAAGCGCGCTTGAGGGAGCGCAAGGGAATCTCCTCGCACCGCCAAGGTGCCTAACAAACCCTTGCAGCTTATGGTTAAGGAAGGCTTGCACCCGGTCCGGGGTGCGGCTCTTCAGTTGCGATTAACCATTGATTTTAAGCGTGGTTTATCCATTCCGCGCTGAAGATGCCGGCGGACATTTTTCTCGCCTGCTTTCCCGCGTCAGGACTACACCAGTGGATATTGCAACCATCATCGGCATCGTTGGCGGCTTCGGCATGCTGTTTGTCGCCATCATGATCGAGGGTTCGAGCCCGATGAACTTCGTCAATCTGCTGGCGACGGTGGTGGTCGTCGGCGGCGGCTCGATGGCGGTGGTCACGCGCTATCCGATCAAGAGCTTCCTCACTGGTGCCGGCGGCGGCTTCAAGAGCGCCCTCCTCTACAAGGCCACCTCGCCGATGACGCTCATCGACCAGTTGTCGGAGATTGCCGACACCATGCGCCGGCAGGGGCCGATCGCCCTCGAGCAGGTCCAGGTCGACGATGCGTTCCTCCGCCGGGGCGTCCGGATGATCGCCGACGGCTATTCCGCCGAGGCGCTGAGAACCTCGCTCGAGCGCGAGCGCGACCTCGACTACGAGCGCGTCCGCCACGGCCATCTGGTGTGGAAGGCCTTTGGTGAAGCGGCGCCGGGCCTCGGCATGGTGGGCACGCTGATCGGCCTTGTCTCGATGTTCGGCCACATGGACGACCCCAAGAAGATCGGGCCCGGCATGGCGATCGCCCTGCTGACCACGCTTTACGGCGCCGTGTTCGCCAACGTCCTGTGCCTCCCCATCGCCGACAAGCTCGCCCATCGCGCCGAGGAGGAAGGCACCAACCGCAGCCTCGTCATCGAGGCGCTGGTGATGATTCGCGAGGGCAAGAACCCGGCAACGATACGCGACGAGCTCGCCAGCTATCTGCCGCTCCATACCCGCCAGCAATTGCAGGAAGCCGCCTGATGTCATCCAAGAAGGGCGGCCACGGAGGCGGCGGCGGCCATGGCGCCGCCTGGGTCATTTCATTCGCCGACCTGATGGCGCTGCTGATGGCGTTCTTCGTCATGCTGCTGAGCTTTTCGGTGCAGGATCAGGAAAAGCTCAACATGGCCGCGGGCTCGGTGCAGAACGCCTTCGGCATCCAGCCCTTTTCCGACATGACGGGTATGATCGAGCGCGCCGGCAACCCGCAACGCGACTTTCTCAAGAACACGTCGCCGGCCGAAATGAAGGCCTCGACCGAATTCGCAACCGAGGACAATCCTCAGCATGAATCGCAGGGGCAGGAAGCCAATACCTTCGTGAACGAGCGCACCGAGATCGAGCGCGCCGCCCAATACTCGCTCGCCGCCGCGAGCCTCAAGCAGGCCTGGCAGGACCTGCCCGACATCACCTCGGTCTCCGATCACATCACGGTCGAGGAGACCGAAGAGGGGCTCAACATCGTCATCGCCGACCGCGACGGGCATCCGATGTTCCCCGAGGGCAGCAAGTACCCCTTCGAACTCACACGCAAGGCCATTGCGGCGATGGCGCCCTCGCTGTCCAAGCTCCCCAATCGCATCCGCATTTCCGGTCACACGGCCGCCGGCGCGACCTATGACAACCCGCGCTACGGCGCCTGGGAACTGAGCTTCGACCGCGCTAATGTCGCGCGCCAGATCCTCGAGGAATTCGGCCTCTCTGACGACCGCATCGAATCCGTCGTGGGGCGCGCCGACACTGACCCGTTCTTCCCCAACGACCCCTATCTCAGCGCCAATCAGCGCGTCTCGATCCTGCTGGTCTACGAAAAGCCTCCGGTGCCGGTCGACCTGACGCCGTAGCAGCCGCTCGCGCGGCTAGACGGCCTCCACCCGCAGCACTGCGCCGTCGGCGCCGACGACGCGCACGCGCTGCCCGGCGGCAAGATCGGGCCCCGAGATGCGCCACCACGTATCCCCCAGCTTGATCCGGCCAAAGCCGTTGACGATCGGCTCGTCGATCTGGGTCTCATGCCCCACGAAGGCCTCGGCCCGCCGGTTGAGCAGCGGACGGTCGCTGCGGGGCGTGCGGTGGCGCGAGATCATCGTCCAGCCGATCACGATGGCCAGAGCAAGGACACCGAAGATCGTCACCTGCCACGGCCACGTCACCCCCGGGATGAAGGCCAGCAGGCCAGTGACGATGCCGCCGGCGCCAAGCCATAGGAACCAGCCGCCCGGAACCACCAGCTCGAGCGCCAGCAGCACCAGGCCCACCACGAACCAGGCCCAGGGCCCGTATTGAACGAACAGATCGAGCAGCATCATCTGGAATACTCCTCTAGTTCAGGCGCTCATTGTCCTGTCGACGGGGGCCGCGATGGCGATTGCGCCCGTGCCGTCGGCCGTCCGCCGCCATCACCGAACGTTTCCTTGGCAATCTCGGCGATACCGCCGAGCGCGCCGATAACGCTCGCCGCCTCGACCGGCAGCATCAGTAGCTTCTGGTTCGGCGAGCGCGCGATCGACTCGAGCGCCTGGATGTAGTTGTTGGCGACGAAATAGTTGATCGCCTGCACGTCGCCCGCCGCGATCGCCTCCGACACCATCTCGGTCGCCTTGGCTTCGGCCTCGGCCGAACGTTCCCGCGCCTCGGCGTCCCGGAAGGCCGCCTCGCGCCGACCCTCGGCTTCGAGCACCTGCGCCTGCTTCTGACCCTCGGCAGCAAGAATCTGCGCCTGTCGCTTACCCTCGGCTTCGAGGATCGTGGCCCGCTTCTCGCGCTCGGCTTTCATCTGCCGGCCCATCGACTCGACGAGATCCTTGGGCGGATCGATGTCCTTGATCTCGATACGCGTGATCTTGATGCCCCAGGGCGACACCGCCGCATCGACCACCTTGAGCAGGCGGTGATTGATCTCGTCGCGATTGCTGAGCAATTCGTCCAGATCCATCGAACCCATCACCGTACGGATGTTGGTCATCGTCAGGTTGAGGATGGCGTTCTGGAGGTTATTGACCTCGTAGGCTGCCGCCGGTGCATCGAGCACCTGGAAGAACGTGACGCCATTGGCCGTCACCGAGGCGTTGTCGCGCGTGATGACTTCCTGGTGCGGCACGTCGAGCACCTGCTCCATCATGTTCATCTTGCGCCCGATACCGTCGACGAAGGGAATGATCAGGTTCAGCCCCGGCTTCATCGTCCTGATGTAGCGGCCGAAGCGCTCGACCGTGTAATTGTAGCCCTGCGGCACGGTCTTCACCGCGGCCAGCAGCACCAGCACCGCCAGCACACCCAGTACGATCAGGGTGACGCTGCCACCATCGAGCACGAAATCCATGACATTTCTCCCCTCGCGGCGCCGGGGTTAAGGAACTGCGGCGCCGTGCTTTATCCAGATGTATGCACCCCCCGGCCCGGACGCAATCGATTGGGAACAAATGCCCAAAAGTTCCGTTGAATCGGGGCGTTCCGCCCGGCACCGAGGTCCAAACATGGCAGCTTCCCGTCCGATCTGGAAAGGCCAGCTCCGCCTGAGCCTGGTGTCGATCAATGTCGAGATGTTCACCGCGCACAAATCGGGCGCCACGACCTCGTTCAACCAGATTCACGAACCGTCCGGAAAGCGCGTCCGCTACCAGAAGGTGGTCGAGGGCATCGGCCCTGTGGACCCCGACGAGATCAAGAAGGGCTATCAGTACGAAAAGGGTGAATATGTGCTGCTCGAGGACGAGGAACTCGACGCGGTGAAGCTCGAAACCAGGAAGACGCTCGATCTCGTGCAATTCGTCGATGAAGCCGAAATCCCGCCGCTCTACTACGACAGCCCCTATTTCCTCGCGCCCGCCGATGAACTCGCCGAGGACGCCTTCCGGGTCGTGCGCGACGCCCTGCGCAAGACCAGGAAGGTTGGCCTCGGCCAGCTCGCCTTGCGCGGCAAGGAATATCTCGTCGCCATCAAGCCGTGCGGCAAGGGCATGCTGCTCGAGACGCTGCATTACGAGGAGGAGATCAAGAAGGCCGACAGCTTCTTCTCCGACATTCCGGCCAAATCCGCGGACGACGATCTGCTCGAGGTCGCCACCGCGCTCATCGACAAGAAGACCGACAAGTTCGATCCCAAGATCTTCAAGGACCACTACCAGGCCGCGCTGC
>CAZASR010000190.1:0-5723 GCA_964487765.1 uncultured Devosia sp.
TAGATCTTGAACGGCGAGCAGCCGTCGATCATCGCCGCCTCGTCGAGCTCGCGCGGCAACTGCCGGAAGAACTGCACCATGAGGAAGATGAAGAAGGCGTCACCCGCAAGGAATTGCGGCACGATCAGCGGCAGGTAGCTGTCCACCCAGCCGAGCTTCAGGAACGTCAGATATTGCGGGATGAGAACCACGTGATAGGGGATCATCAGCGTCATCATCATCAGCGCGAACCACAGCCGCTTGCCGGTGAATTCGAGCCGGGCAAAAGCATAGGCCGTGAACGAGCAGCTCAGCACATTGCCGATCACCGACAGGATCGTGACGAACAGCGAATTGCGGAAGAACGTGCCGAAGCTCACGGCCATGCCGTTCCAGCCCTCTGGATAGTTCTGCCAGTAGAACTCCTGCGGCCACAGCGAGAGCTGGCCGAAGATCTGGTTGTTCGGCTTGAACGAGCTCGCGAGCATCCACAGCAGCGGATAGATCATGATCAGCGAAGCCACGATCAGGAACACGTGCTTGAGGATCGCCGCGCGCCGCGCGCGCCGCGCCCGCGCTTCGCGGATCGAACGGGCGAGGGCGAGCGGATCGGCGATCGTGCCGGCGGGCAGGACAGCATCCATCAGCCGCGCTCCCCTTCGTAGTGAACCCAGTATTTCGACGTCCAGAAGGCAATCGCCGTGAAGGTCGCAATGATCACCAGCAGCACCCAGGCCAGCGCCGAGGCGTAACCCATCCTCAGGAACGAGAAGGCCTCGTTGAACAGATACACCGTGTAGAACAGCAGCGAGTCGAGCGGCGCGCCCGAGCCGCCCGAGATGATGAAGGCGCCCGAAAAGCTTTTGAACGCCTCGATCATCTGCAGCACCAGGTTGAAGAAGATCACCGGCGCCAGCAGCGGCACCGTGATGGCGAAGAACTGCTTGATCTTGCCGGCCGCATCGATCTCCGCGGCCTCGTAGAGCTCCTGCGGGATGGCGCGCAGTCCTGCGAGGAAGATCAGCATGGGCGAGCCGAACTGCCACACCGCGAGGACGATCAGCGTCCACAATGAGAACCGGGGGTCGGCGAGCCAGTAGGGGCCGTCGATGCCGACCAGCGCCAGGATCGAGTTCACCACGCCCTCCGAATTGAAGAGCTGCCGCCACAGGATCGCGACCGCGATGGACCCGCCCAAGATGGAAGGCAGGTAGAACAGCGCCCGGTACAGGCCGATGGCGCGAATACCCTTGTCGAGCACCATCGCCACGGCCAGCGCGAACACCAGCTTCGCCGGCACGGCGAAGGCGACGAAGGTGAAGGTGACCTGCAGCGCCTTGCGGAAGCGCGCGTCGCGCCCGAACATGTACTCGAAATTGTCGAGCCCAATCCATTGTGGCGGGTTGATGACGTTGTACTTGGTGAAGCTCAGATAGAGCGAAAACAGGATCGGCCCGATCGCCAGCAGGAAAAATCCGACCAGCCACGGCGTCAAAAACGCGTAGCCCGCGAGATTCTTGCGGATGAATCTGTTCATCGCTTCTGCCAAGCCATTCGTGGTGACTCCCGCTCCACAGTCGGCGGTCGTGGCACGTGGGCGGTTGCCGAAGCAATCGCCCACCTGCTCACCTTGTTACGCCCGCGCGATGATGTCCTTGGCCTGCTGCAGGAAGTCGGCGGCGACCTCCGACGGCGAACGGCCACCCAGCAGCACTTCGACCGCGAGGCGTTCGAACGTCTGCTCGACTTCGTTGGCGCCCGACGGTGGCGGCGGCGGCAGCACTGCCGTCTTGCCCTGGATGCCGTCGAAGAACTCCACCGATACGCGCTCGATGTCGGTGAGGTCCGGCTGCAGCGCCGCGCGCACGTCCGACTGGCTCGGGATGCCGCGCTCGAGGCCCAGCACCTTGGTCATGTCGAGATCGTTGACGAAGGCGCTCATATACGTCGTCGCCGCCTCCGGGTCGGTGCTGTCGCGGGTGAGGCACACGAACTGGCTCGGCTGCACGATCGAGCCGGGGATCAACTCGGGCGTGTTGGGATACATCGCCGCGCCCAGCTTGTCCTGCATCAGGGCCTGTGTGCCCACGAGCTGGTTGGACCACGCATAGGACGTTGCCGACTTGCCGGTGACGAGGCCCGTCTGCGCCAAATCGGCGACGCCGGCCAGCGCCGCCGTCTCCTCGGGCGCGACGGTGGCGCCCGCATCGCGGATCATCTGCCAGGTGGCCCAGTATTCCTCGACCACCTCCTGCGGCACGGTGTACTCCCCGTCGGTGTACATCACCGCGCCCTTCTGCGCGACGAAGTCGGAGAAGTTCTGGTAGTCGGCGGTGTTGTCATCGGTGCCGGCCACGCCCGTTGCGTCCTTGATCGCCTTGCCGATGCGCGCCACGTCGTCATAGGTCCAACCGAACGGGTCGAAGTTCTCGCCCACTGTGACCCCGGCCTCCTCGTACAGGCGCGTATTGTACATGGCCACGTGCGAGTTGGCGCCGATCGACAGGGCATAGAACTTGCCGTCGACAGTGCCGGCATCGATCGCGCTCTTGTCGATCTTGGAGATGTCGAGCGTCTTGCCGACGAAGTCGTCCAGCGGCACCACGGCGCCGTTATTGATGTATTCGAACAGCACGCCATAGCCCTGCTGGATCACGTCGGGCATGTTGCCGCCGGCGATCTGCGTGGTGAGCTTTGTGAAGTAGTCGGCAAAGCCCAGCGTTTCGCCCTCGACGACGATCCCCGGATGCTTGGAGTTGAAGATGTCGATGACGGCGAAGGTGCGCTTGTCGCGCTCCGGATTGCCCCACCAGAAGTGGCGGATGCGGCGATCCTGGCCGAGGGCCGGCGTCCCCAGCGTCCCGGCCACGGCCAGTGCGCCCGCCGCCCCGGCGGTCGTCGTCAGGAACCTTCTGCGGTTGTACAAGCTCATTCGTGTCCTCCCTGATTGAGCTTTCCTTGCAAGTGCCCCTCGCGGGGCGGTTCAAACCTCACGTCGTCGGTGGCACCAGCCCGGGCCTTCTCACGCTGACCAGGCGTCCATCGACAAGATCCAGTTGTTCGTTCGCTGCTGCCTTCACAGCGTAGCTCTGTGTCGGTGTGCGAAGCGTGCCGCTTGCGCCTGCCGCGCTCATGCCGATCACCGAGACAAGGTTGCCGCGTCTGTCGGTGATGACCCGCAGCCCCGCCGGAGCGCTGAACAGCTCGTGCTCGTCGCGGCAGGCGATCATGCTCTCGGCGGTGTTGACCAACTCGAATGAGTGCCCGTCGACAGTGCGCGCATAGGCGGTCTCGTGTTGCGCGTCGCGATGCTCCATCTGCCGCGGCACCAGCCCCGTGAACCACAGCGTTCCATCGGGCCGCGGCATGATCCCGCTCAGCCGCTCGATGAAATCGAGCAGGCACAGGATCGAGGGCGAATAGGTCTCGGTGTAGCCGGCCTCGCCCGTCCACGGGCTGAGTGTTTGCGCGAAGCGGGGCGCGCGGAACAGCGCCGCGAGGATCGGCTGCATCACCCAGCTCAGTTCGACGTGGCGATGGTGCGCCTCGAATGCGTGCGGCGCCCGGATGATCGACAGGAAATTCGAGGGGCCGGACCAGGAATTGTAGTCGAATGCCGCATCGAAGCGCGGATCGTCGAGCGCGAGCGAGGTGAACGGGTAGCGCGCGAAGAACTTGCGCGTATTGAGCAGGTAGCGGCGGAGCGCCGCCTCGAAGAATTCATCGTCACCGATCTCGCAGGCCAGCACGCGCAGCAATACGTCCGATTGCACGCGCACGAAGGCGCCATTGCGATCGCGGTCGTAGAAGAAGCCGTCCGTCGCATCCCAGCAGCTGGCGAAGAGCGCATCCTCGCTGGCATGAGCCTTGTCGCGCCAGGCCTGTCCGTCGTCGCCCAGTTCCTCCGCAATCCGGGAGAGATAGAGGCGCTGGCAGGCGACGTTGGCGGTCAGGTCCGGCGCGACAAGGGGGAGAACGGGGTTGCTCGCATCGTAGCGTTTGGGGTCGTTGCCCAGCGGACTGTCCGGCATGTGCCAGAAGCGGGCGGACAGGTCGTGGCCCGTGTCATAGGTGCAGAAGGCTTCGACGCCGCCGGTCTTGCGCGTATCGCGCCAGGTCGCGAGCCAGTCGTCATTGCGCGCCATGGCGGCATACATCGTGGCGAGGAACTCGCGCGGGCGGCCATTGAGCAGGTAGTGGCTCCACACGCTGCGCGCCAGCGGCGTGACCGTCTGGATCTGCGCAAAAGCCGGCCCGTCCGCCGTCACCTTGTAGGGGAACAGGCCATCCTCGCGCTGATGCGCGGCGAAGCTTGCGAAGGTCCGCTCGGCGACGGACGGCAGGAAGCGCGACAGCAGCTCGGCATTGATCGTGCCCGTGCTTTCGAGCCAGCAACCCTGATAGACGCCGCCTTCGTGGAGGATCGGACCGGGCTGCTTGATGGCGCCGAACAATTCTCCGACCGCGCGGGTGTACTGCGCCTCCATCTGCGGCGAGGACGCGGCGAACTTGACGCCCGAGGCCTGCCACTCGGCCATGAGCGCGCCGGACGTGCCGATCGTCCCGGCGACATCGACCGTCCTCAGCCTCGCCAGCAGATCTGTGGCCCTCGCCAACACTTGCGTTACGTACCTCCTCCTCGGCTCCGGGGGCTCCCCGGCGCGCGCGACTCAGGCCACGCGGCCCGGCGGCAAGACTTCCTTTTGATGTGGATGGACGAGTTGTCGCCGCCGCGGCGTCAGCCGCTCCAGCAGGGCCGGGCTCGGCCGGTAGGGCAGGCGGAAATAACCCCAGCTCGGCCCATAGCGATAGACGGCGATGCGCCGGTGCCCGGGGTTCGTCCGCCGCGCCGAGCCGTGTGCGATGGCGTCGACGAACAGCAGCACGTCGCCCTTTTCGAGGTGGCACTCGATGGCGCCGGTCACCCCGTCCATCGAGACTTCCTCGCCGCGCTTGTCGAGCTCGATCGTCTGCGGGTGACGGATGTTGGACTTGTGCGAGCCCGGCACCACCATGGTCGCCCCGTCGCCGGGTCCGATGTCGGTCAGCGCCATCAGGATATTGACCTGCCCGCAATGGAACTTGCCGGCGTGGTAGCGGAACTGCGTGCGGATCGTGCCCGCGTGGCCGCCCGAATGGAGGCGCTGCGCCCCGCCGGGCCCGCGGACGGTGCCGAAGCACTCGTCGATGAAGGCCGGCCCGTGATGTCCGTCGAAGTTCTCCGGATCGTCTGTGCCGATGAAATGGATGACCTTGTCGTACCAGGCAGGATGGTCGAGCAGGTCCTCCCACACCGGACCGGCCTCGTAGAGCTGCTGGAAGATCAGCCCTTCCTGGCGGCCCGAATTGTGGACGACCACGTCGCCATGCCAGCCGCGGCCCTCGATGTTGGCGGCCTCGAGCGCGTCATAGGTCTTGTTGCAGGCAGCAACCTGCGCCGGCGTGAGCGCGCCCTTGAGGATCAAATATCCGTTCAGGTCGAACAGATACTCCTCCATGTCGGTGCAGGCACGCACCCCGGCCACGTGCTCGTTCACGAGCATCCTCCCGACCATGTTCGACCCGCTTGGGGGCCTTTTGTGCGGTGTCGGTGGGGCCTTGGGCGAGATGCCTGCCATCAACCGGGACCGCACGGTTGAATACTGCTGGGTCTCTCAGAAGGTCGCAGCAAGCAGTGGCGGTTTGGTCTACGGTCCTGCCACCGATGCTGCGCGTAGCGCACGCTTTACCGCTTACCCCGGCTG
>CAZASR010000191.1:0-5677 GCA_964487765.1 uncultured Devosia sp.
GCTCGGAGGGCTTCAGCACGAAGCTGTTCCCGCAGGCGAGCGCGATGGGATACATCCACATCGGCACCATTGCCGGAAAGTTGAACGGCGTTATACCGGCGACGACGCCGAGCGGCTGGCGGTCGGAATAGGTGTCGATCGAGGGCCCCACATTGCGCGAGAATTCGCCCTTGAGCAGATGCGGAATGCCGCAGGCGAAGTCGACGCAGTCGATGCCGCGCGCCAGCTCGCCCATCGCATCGTCATGCACCTTGCCGTGCTCGCGGCTGATCTCGCGCGCCAGCTCGTCGGCGTGCTTTTCCAGCAGCTCCTTGAATTTGAACAGGATGCGCGCACGCTTCATCGGCGTCATCGCGCCCCAGGCGGGCTGCGCCGCCTTGGCGCTGGCGACGGCGGCGTTGATCTCGTCGAGCGTCGAGAGCGGCAGCGTCGCCGTTGCCTCGCCGGTCGCCGGGTTGAACACCGGCTGTGTCCGGCTGCTCGCCGATTTGACCAGCTTGCCGCCGATGGCGTTGTGAATCGTGTCCATTATTCAAGGCCCTTGAGGATGGTGCTCAGGGTTCCGATTAGCGTATCGATGTGACTCTTCTCCACAATGAGGGGCGGGCTGAGGGCGATGATGTCGCCCGTTGTGCGGATCAATATGCCCGCTTCGAAAGCTTTCACGAAAGCCGAGAAGGCGCGCTTTGTCGGCTCGCCCGCGATCGGCTCGAGCTCGACTGCGCCGACGAGACCGAGATTGCGGATGTCGATGACATGCGGCAAATCCTTGAGCGAATGCAGCGCATCTTCCCAATATTTGCCGAGCTCGCCCGCGCCGCGCGTCAGCAGCCCTTCTTCGCGATAGACATCGAGCGTCGCAAGTCCCGCCGCCGAGGCCACCGGATTCCCCGAATAGGTGTAGCCGTGGAAGAACTCGATCATGTGCTCGGGGCCTTGCATGAAGGCGTCGTGAATCTCCGAGGTGACCAGCACCGCACCCATCGGGATGGTGCCGTTGGTCAGCCCCTTGGCAGTGATCATGATGTCCGGCGTCACGCCGAAATAGTCGGCGGCGAACGGCGTTCCGAGGCGCCCGAAGCCGGTGATCACCTCGTCGAAGATCAGCAGGATGCCGTGCTTTCTAGTGATCTCGCGCAGCTTCTGCAGGTACCCCTTGGGCGGGATCAGCACGCCCGTCGATCCGGCCACCGGCTCGACAATCACCGCCGCGATGGTCGAGGGGTCGTGCAGCGTCACCAGCCGCTCGAGCTCGTTGGCAAGGCTCTCGCCGCCCTCCTCGCGCTCGCCGCGGGTAAACTGGTTCTTGCCCGGCGTATGGGTGTGCGGCAGGTGGTCGACGCCGGTCAGCAGCGTGCCGAACATCTTGCGGTTGGAAACGATGCCGCCCACCGAGATGCCGCCGAAATTGACCCCGTGATAGCCGCGCTCGCGCCCGATCAGCCGGAAGCGCGCGCCGTCGCCCTTCACGCGGTGGTAGGCGAGCGCCACCTTGAGCGCCGTTTCCACCGATTCGGAGCCCGAATTGGTATAGAGCACATGGTTGAGCCCTTCGGGCGCGATGGCGACGAGCGCATTGGCCAGTTCGAACGCCTTGGGGTGGCCGATCTGGAAGGCTGGCGCATAGTCCAACTCGGCCGCCTGCTCGGCGATCGCCTGGGCGATCCTGGGCCGGCAATGCCCGGCATTGACGCACCACAGTCCCGCCGTACCGTCGAGCACCTGGCGACCGTCGCTGGTCGTGTAGTGCATGTCGCTGGCGCCGACCAGCATGCGCGGCGCCTTCTTGAACTGGCGGTTGGCCGTGAACGGCATCCAGAACGCGCTCAGATCATTAGGCGCAACGTTTTGACGGCTGGACACGCGCACGCTCCCCTCGAGAATTCTTGCTTTCAGCACACAGCGAAATTGGGTCTTGACGCTGAACCGTGCTCACTGGATTTTTGACCAGTTGGAAAAAATGTTAGCACTCCCACAAACCCGATCAAGGTGAAAATGCTCGCTTCCGGACCACATCGAAGGCGGCGTTGATGGCCGACACGGGCAAGCCGAGACCCAGGACCCGCATTCAGCGCGAAAAGCAGGATCTCATCCTCGACGCGGCGCTCAACGTCTTTTCATTGCACGGCTTTCGCGGCGCGACGATCGATCAGATCGCCGAGGCCGCGGGGATGAGCAAGCCCAATCTGCTCTATTATTTCGCCAGCAAGGAGGAGATTCACCGCCGCCTCCTCACCTCCATGCTCGATTTGTGGCTCGATCCTCTGCGCGAACTCGATTCGGAGGGCGATCCCATCCCCGAATTGCGCAGCTACATCCGCCGCAAGCTCGAAATGGCGCGTGCCTATCCGCGCGAAAGCCGCCTGTTCGCCAACGAAATGCTACAGGGTGCTCCGCACGCCATCGACGTGCTCGAGGGCGAACTGAAGGACCTCGTCGACGACAAGGCCAAGGTCATCGAAAGCTGGATGGACCAGGGCAAGATCGTCCGCACGGACCCCTACCATTTGATCTTCTCGATCTGGGCCACCACCCAACACTACGCCGATTTCGACGTCCAGGTCCGCGCCGTCCTTGGCCCCGGCCGCGGTGGCGAAAACCGTTTCGAGGACGCCGCCCACTACCTCGAACATTTGTTCATGGACGGCTTGCTGCCGAGGTAGCCGCGTGCGGCTGCCGCGCCAGTACCGACAAACCGCGCTATTCGCCCGTCAGCAGCAGGCCGTTGCCGTCCCTGTCGAGCTTGGCGAAGGCCTTGCCGACAAGCTCCCCCAGCTCGGTTGCGGTGAGGCCGCCTTCGGGCAGGTCGACCACGATCATCAGCGGGTCGCCCACATCGGTACTGACCCCAAACGGGGCGTCGAGCGATGCCCCGAGGCCGCCTATGGCATTGGCGGGCGAGGCGGCAAACGAAATCGCCAGCGCGCTGCCGGCGCCGGCGAGCATCAGCCCCGCCCCGCGCAGATTGCGGCGGATCTGGATGACCACCTTGTCCTTGAGGGTCTGCGGCGCGGGCTCAACCTCCTCGTTGAGATAGGCGTCGATGCGCTCGCGCACGATTTCGCTGGCCGCCCTGCCTTCGGCCCGCGCCTTTTCCATGAAGGCGGTCTTGGTCGGGTAGGGGATACGGATTTCGAGAGTTTCGCTCTTTTTGGGCGGTCTCGGCTCGGTCATGGATATTGGCCTCCTCGCGGTGGTCGAACTGAAATAGGCGCCCGCCAAGCCCGGAAAAAGGGGCAAGCCGTCGCGACGCCGACAATCGTGTCCGGACACGCCGCGGCCCTGCTCTACCACGAGATCGCAATGACGATCAGGAACGCGCCGACAAGCGCCAGATTGGACACCATAGAATTGAGATGCGAGGCGCGTTCCTCGCCCTGCATGGTCCAGAAATTGTGGTACAGCACGCTCGCCGCGAGCGTGAACAGCGCCAGCGCCAGGGCGCCAAGGGCGGGGAAGATGCCGAGCGCCACAGAGGCGCCGCCGAGCAGCTCGGCCGCGACCGCGATCCACATGGCGACCCGCGGCAGCGGCACGCCCTTCCTGGCGAGGATGCCGGCATGGAGGTCCACCTTGCCCAGATTCTGCAGGCCCGAGCGGAAGAAATAGCCCCCGAGCAGCAGCCGCCCAATGATGATCAGTATGCCCGTCACGGTCATGGGAATCGTCCAGCCGGTGAAAGGGCGCCACCTTTAGCCGAGACCGGCGGCGGTTGCTAGGCCGCCTGTCGCGCCGAGGGAATGGCCAGCTCCGCATTGCCCGGGCCATTCCGCTTGGCCCGGTAGAGGGCGATGTCGGCGGCCTGGAGCAGCCGCGCTGGGGCGCCGGGAAAATCCTCGCTGCGCGCCATGCCGATGCTGGCTCCAATCTTGAGCCGCTTGCCGCCGATGTCGATGGGCTGGTCGAAGCGGCCATCGAGCGCCGCGAGATAGGCGTCGAGCCCGCCTGCTTCACGCACCACCGCGAATTCGTCGCCGCCGAGCCGTACCACGAGGTCGTCGCGCCCCGCCGTTTCACGCAGATGCCGCCCCACGATCTGCAGCACCGCATCGCCCGCCGAATGGCCAAGCGCATCGTTGATTGCCTTGAAGTCGTCGAGGTCGATCAGCACCAGCACCACTCCCGGCCCGCCTTCCTCCGTCTGCGCAATGCGCGAGGCAAAGCCGATATCGAAGGCGCGGCGATTGCCGAGCCCCGTCAACGTGTCGGTATGGGCGAGCCGCGTCGCAGCCGCCCGCCGCCGGTCGAGCCGGTTGCTGACCGCGGCCACGCGCCAACCGATCACCAGCACCATGACGATGAACAGAACCGCGGCCGCCATGCGCACCGGCGCCACGATCCCGAACGTATGGGTGCCGAACAGCTGCGGCGTCCAGGCCACGACACGATCGCTCCCGAACGCGATCGATACGGCAATTTCATCAGGGCGCACATTCGCCGCATGCGTCAGCCGCGCACCCCTCAATTCCAGCGTCGAGGCCATCGCATCGAGCGTGATCTCGTTCATGGCCGTGGGCAGCGCCGTGAGGTAGCGGCTAACCTGTGCCGCCTCGCGCGCGCGCGCGGCATCGTCGATCATGTCCACGGCGTGGAACGACGCCGCGACCATGAAGGTGAAGATGCAAAGGGTGCCGGCCAGCCCGGTCAGAATCAGCAGCATCAGCCGCCGCAATGCCTGCGTATCGGCAGCCTGTCCCCCCGCCGCGCGCGCCGGAGCGCTTCCCCAATCGATCGCCGCCGTATTCAGTACTCGCTCTCCCGGCATTCGCGGGGAGCATAGAGGCAAATGGCTTAGGGCTTGGTTACCGGCAGCGCTATTCGGCCGGCTCCACCGCCGTGTCCTTGCGCATCGGATTGTTGGGGTGGGTCGTCCAGTTGGCGTAGGTACCCGTCACTACGCGGCCGGTGCGCTCGTCGATCGAGCCGGGCGGCAACTGCTCCATGGTGATGCAGTCTTCCACCGGACACACATTGACGCACAGATTGCAGCCCACGCACTCGTCGTCCATGACCTCGAAGTGCCGGACGCCGTTTTTCTCCCTGGTGATCGCCTGGTGCGAGGTGTCCTCGCAGGCGATGTGGCAGCGCCCGCATTTGATGCACAAATCCTGGTTGATCCGTGCCTTGGTGATGTATTCGAGGTTGAGGTACTGCCAGTCCGTGACGTTGCGCGCCGCCTTGCCGGTGAAATCGTCCAGCGTGCGGTAGCCCTTCTCGTCCATCCAGTTCGACAGGCCGGAGACCATCTCCTCGACGATCTTGAAGCCATAGACCATCGCGGCGGTGCAGACCTGCACATTACCGGCGCCGAGCGCCATAAACTCGGCTGCATCGCGCCAGGTGGTGATGCCGCCGATCCCCGAAATGGGCAGGCCCAGCGTCTCGCCGTCGCGCGCAATCTCGGCGACCATATGCAGGGCAATGGGCTTGGCCGCCGGGCCGCAATAGCCGCCATGCGTCCCCTTGCCGTCGATGGTCGGCATCGGCGCCATCAGGTCGAGATCGACATTGGTGATCGAATTGATGGTGTTGATGAGACTCACCGCATCGGTGCCGCCGGCCCTGGCGGCGCGCGCCGGCCGGCGGATGTCGGTGACGTTGGGCGTGAGCTTGGTGATCACGGGCATGCGGCTGAACTGCTTGCACCAGCGCACGACCATTTCGACATATTCGGGCA
>CAZASR010000192.1:0-5557 GCA_964487765.1 uncultured Devosia sp.
TCGCGGCCCCAGCTTCGCATCAGAATTGCCCCGGCGCCGATCCAGGCAACCACGCGGGCGACGGCAGAAAACACGTTCATCGGTATCCCCCGGTTCGTTGGTCGTCTTTGACATGTCGCCGCCCGGCGATCAACGTGCAGGCGGTGCGGATCGGCCGGAACCGGGCCCGCGGGCCGCTTGTTCTGTCATCTGGGCCGCTATGTCAGAGGAGCGTCAGTCAAATGAACACCGCCAATCTCCAGCTCGAAGGGCTCTATCTGGTCGTGGCCGCGCTCAACAATGCGCTGGTCAGGAAGGGCGTGCTCAGCCGCGACGAGATCGAGCTTGCCTTGCGGCGCGCCGAGCAGACAGCCATCGGCGACGATCGCGCGGCCGAGGATCTGAGCCCCGCCAATCGCGATGCCGTCGCTTTTCCGGCGCGGCTGCTGGCGCTCGCCAACCGCACGGCGTCGGCCGACGAGATTTCGACATTTTCCGAGCTCGCGAGGATGGTCGCCAGCACCAAGGAGCCGTACAACGACCAGCGGTGATCCCGACCGGAGAGCGAGCCGATGCGTGTCGTGGTGGTGGGAGCCGGCGGGCGCACCGGCCGGCTGATCCTCGAGCAATTGGTGGCGAAAGGCCACATGGCCGTCGCCACCATCCGCGATCCCAAACAGATGGCGGCCCTGGTGTCGCTCGGCGCCGAAACGGTGATGCTCGATCTCGAGCTGTCGACCGGCCCCGACTACCAGGCGCAATTCAAGGGCGCCGATGCCATCGTGTTCGCCGCGGGCTCCGCCGCCGGCGAGCCGAGCACGCTCGATCGGACGGGCGTGGTCAAGACGGCCCGGGCCGCCGAAACGGCGGGCGTCAGGCGCTACCTCCACATCGCCTCGATCGGCGCGTCGACGGGCATGAAGCTCAGCGGCGAAATGAACAATGAGGAGATGCGCGATTATTACAAGCAGAAGCGCGCCGCCAACAAATATCTGCGCGAGTCCGGGCTCGACTGGATCATCCTCGAGCCCGCCGATCTGACCGAAGGCAAGCCCACGGGCAAGGTCGCTCTCAGCGAAGAGGCCATCGCGTCGAAGCCAATCGACCGTGCCGACGTTGCTGCGGTGACCATCGCGCTCCTCGAGAGCAGGAAGAGCAGCAAGCGCGCCTTCCAGCTCACCGGCGGCACGGCGCCGATTGCGGAAGCCGTCGCCAAGGTGCTCGGCGAGGACGTGCCGAAGCAAGCAAGGACGGCAGCGGCGAAGACGGCCACGAAGAAGGCGGCGACCAGGAAAGCGCCGGCGAAGCAGGCGCCGGCCAGAAACAAGACGTAGCAATCTGCACGGCGCGTCCCCACGCTGGGGAGGATCAGCGTGCGCTGATAAAAATGCCGCTCTACTTCAAGAACCGCTCCAGCCGCTCAAGCCCCTGCTCGATCCTGTCCACCGCCACGGCGTGGCACCAGCGCAGCCAGCCCTGGCCTTCCGGACCGAAGGCGGCGCCCGGCGCAAGGCCCAGTTGCACGTCGCGCACCAGCCGTTTCGCCAGCTCGAAGGTATCCTCGAAGCCGGCGACGCGGAAGAACGCATACATGGCGCCGCCCGCATCGGGCACCTCGACCCCCGGCAATTGCCGCAGCCCCGCAACCAGCACCCGCCGCGACTCCGCCAGCCGCGTGCGCAGCGCGGCGATTTCCTTTTCGCCCGCCGTCACCGCCACGGCGCCCGCGCGCTGCGCCGGCTCGAGAATGCATGACGTGTT
The DNA here is from genome assembly GCA_964487765.1 of uncultured Devosia sp. Classification (GTDB taxonomy): domain Bacteria; phylum Pseudomonadota; class Alphaproteobacteria; order Rhizobiales; family Devosiaceae; genus Devosia_A. Next base: position 1,741 of record CAZASR010000192.1, read on the forward strand.
GTATTCGATGAGCTTGCCCAGATCGGCCATCAGCGTTTCCGGCGCCACCAGCCAGCCCATGCGCCAGCCCGTCATGCTCCAGGCCTTGGAGAAGCTGTTGGAGGAAATGAGGCGGTCGCCCGCCTCGTAGCGGCTCAGGAAGGACGGCGCCGATTTGCGCGCCGGATCATAGACCAGCCGCTCATAGACATCGTCCGCCAGCACCCAGATGCCGTAGCGGCGGCAATGGGCGAGCAGCGCGTCGAGCTCGTCCTCCTCGATGGTCCAGCCGGTCGGATTGTTGGGCGAGTTGACGATGAAAAGCTTGGTGACGGGCGTCAGCGCCGCGAGCGTGCGCTCGAGGTCGAGCGACCATTTGCCGTTGGCGATGGTGAGCGGCACACGCGCGACCTCGGCCCCGAGAATCGTTGGTATCTCGGTGACGTTAGGCCAGAGCGGGGTGATCGCGACCACCCTGTCGCCCGGGGACAGGACGAGCTGGCTCGCAAGCATCAGCGCCGAAACGCCCGAGCCCACCGCGGCAATCCGCTCGGGCCCGACCGGCCGTCCATGCAGGCCGCCCAGATAAAAGGCGATGGCCTCGCGCAGATAGGGGCGCCCGAGATTCTCCGAATAGAACGTCTCTCCACTTTGCAGCGAGTCGATGGCCGCCTGCCGGATGAACATCGGCGTCGGCTGGTCCGATTCGCCGAACCAGAAGCGGAGGATGTCGGCACTGCCCATCCCGGCATTGGCGACGTCGCGGATCAGCGAGCTCTGGAGCTCGCGCACCGCCGCGCGCGCCTCGGCCACGGACGGCTCGAGTGGCTTTGTCATGGCGGCTTGTTAGCCCAGCGCGCGGCCCTGCGCCAGTTCGACCAGGCGGTCGAATTCGGCCGGCACATTCTCGCACAGCCGCGCCGCGGCGACGAAGGGCAGCCACGCATCCACGTCGGCCTCTTCGAGCCCCGCCGCATCGAGATAGGCCTCGCGATAGCTGCGCGCGAGTTCGGGATAATAGGCGCCGGCGAGCACATAGGTGCGGCACACATCGGCGACCGGCACCCCGCGCGCCGCATCGAGCCAGTCGATGACCCGGGCGCCTGCGTCGAGGCCCAGGATATTGAACGGGTGGAAATCGCCGTGGCAGAGCCGGTCGCCCGCCGGCATCGCGGCGAGCCGTGCCCGCAGGTCGTCGCGCAGGGTCTGCGGCAGCCGCTCGGCCCGGCCGATGCGCGTCGCGAGTCTTTGCTTCAAATCCGGCAGCTCGGCCGGCGCCGTGACCGCATGGATGCGCCGGTGCAGCGTCACCATCAGCTCCAGCAATTCGCCGATCGTGCCGAAATCGCTCAGCGCCGAGGCGAGCGTCGGCGCCTCGATCCGCTCCATCACGAGGCCCCAGCGTCCCTCGATTTCGATCACGCCCTCGAGGGCCGGTCCCAGTCCGAACGGCGCGACGGCCCTGAGCACGGCCGCCTCATGCTCGGCCTGGCTCCGATCGCCCGGGCGCCGCGACAGCTTCAACACCTTGTCGCCCCAGGCGAACAGCTCGGCCTCGTTCCCGGCGGCAATCGGCGGTCCCAGTTCACGGTGCATGGCATGGCTCATATGCGTTCATCCGGGCTGTTCCTCGCCCGTGCGCGCGACAATTTTGTCGGCGACGTCGATTCAGCACCGTTCCGTTCGTCATGTCCATGAAAGCCGGTGAGGCGAGGCGGCATGCTGCCACGATCTGTCAGCAGGGCAGATCATCCTCTCCCCATCGGAGAAACCAGAAGGAACAAACACGGTGTCAGCCCCTGCCGTGGCTGAAGTGGGCACGCGATTGCCCGCTTTAAAGCCCATTCCGACGACAAATTCGCACCAGATTTCGCTTTCGCGTCACGCTCGTTCTGCTATGACGCGCGGCCCAATGCGGCGTCACGGCGCCCCCAGCTTTCAGAAGAGGACGGTGTTATGACCTCCGAATCCATCGAATCGGGCCCGGCTGCGGCTGGCCTCGACATGGCGCCTGCCGATCCGGCAATCGTTGCGCGCAACGGCCTCGTCATCAATGTGCTGTTGGTCTCGACCTTCGTGGTGATGCTCAACGAGACCGCGATGAGCGTCGCCATCCCCAAATTCATGGAGGCGCTCCAGGTCGATGCCAATGCCGCGCAGTGGCTCACCACGGCGTTCCTGCTCACCATGGCGGTCGTCATCCCGGTGACCGGCTATTTGCTGCAGCGCTTCAATTCGCGGCCGATCTTCCTGCTGGCGATGACGCTGTTCACCACCGGCACGGCGATTGCCGCGCTCTCGCCGAACCTGTGGCTGCTGATCTTCGCCCGCGTCGTGCAGGCGTCGGGCACGGCCATCATGATGCCCCTGCTGATGACCACGGTGATGACGCTCGTGCCGCCCAACCAGCGCGGCAAGATGATGGGCAACATCTCCATCGTCATGTCGGTGGCGCCGGCCATCGGTCCGGTGTTCGCCGGCTTCGTCCTCGCCTATCTCGACTGGCGCTGGTTCTTCGTGATCATGCTGCCCATCTCGCTGGCGGCCCTCGCCATCGGCTACCGCATGATGCTCAATGTCTCGACCCCGCGCGAGGCACCGCTCGATTATCTGTCGGTGGTGCTGTCGGCGCTCGCCTTTGGCGGCATCGTCTATGGCCTGTCGGGCTTCGGCGTCGAGGCCGGCGCACAGCTGGTCAATCCGCTGATCCCGCTGATCGTGGGCGCACTGGTGATGGTCGTCTTCGTCTGGCGCCAACTCGCGCTCGCACCCAAGGGCAATGCGCTGCTCGATCTGTCGACGCTCAGGGAGCGCAACTTCACCTCGGCGGTGGTGATGATCTCGATCCTCATGCTGGCGATGTTCGGCACCATCATCCTGCTGCCGATCTATCTGTCCACGGTCATCGGCTTCGAGACCTGGCAGATCGGCCTGCTCATGATGCCGGGAAGCCTGATGATGGGGCTGCTCGGTCCGTTCGTCGGCCGGCTCTACGACAAGGTGGGTCCGCGGCCGCTGATCATCCCGGCCATGGCCCTGGTGACGCTGGTGCTGTGGGCCATGACGCTGCTCGGCGTCGGTACGCCCTGGCCGTTCATCCTTGCCGGCCATCTGGTGATGAGCCTCGGCTTCGCGTTCCTGTTCGGGCCGCTGTTCACGGCGAGCCTGAGCTCGGTGCCGCCGCAGCTCTACAGCCACGGCTCGGCCCTGCTCGGCTCCATCCAGCAGGTCGCGGGCGCGGCGGGCGTGGCGCTGTTCGTGGCGCTGATGTCGGCCCGCCAGGCCGGTCTCGCCGCCGCGGGCACCGACGTGCTCGAGGCCCTGGCCGGCGGCATCCGTCTCGCCTTCACCGTGGGCGCCGTCATCGCCATCTTTGCCTTCATCGCCTCCTTCATGGTCAAGCGCCCTCCCGTCCAGGGCGGCGCCTGGTCCGGTCACTGACCCAAAGGCGATCCACAATCCCAAACGCCGCCCCCCGGGGCGGCGTTTTTTGTTGCACTCCCTCGCCGCGAAGCTCCAAAGGCCATCGTGCTCGCGGCCCATCCGGTCACCCGCCTCCACCAGGGGCGCCGCCGGCACGAAGGGAGCAATCGGGCACGACGCCTCTCCCTCCTCGCGGCGAAGCCGTGGGGAGGGGAGACCGCGCAGCGGTGGGTGGGGCGCCGCTGGCGCGAAGCGAGGAAGAGGACCAGTGACCAAAACTTTCCCCCGCTGACGCCTGGGAATCCTGGCCTCTCCGGCCTTATTTCTCCGACTTATCCCCGTCCCTTCGGCCCGTGGTACTATCTCCCCATCGTCATCAACCCCGCGCGTACTGACGAGGTGCGGGTGGCGATGG
>CAZASR010000193.1:0-5548 GCA_964487765.1 uncultured Devosia sp.
TCCCACGGCTCGGCCACCAGCTGGCATTTGCTGAGCAGCGGATCCTGCTTGATCAATTGCAGCATCCTGGCGTCGGGGTTGAAGCCCGGTTCGCGCCCCAGAACGGTCGCAAGATCGAAGCGGAAACCCGACACCCCGGTCTCCTCGACCCAGTAGCGCAGGCTCTCGATCACCAGTCGCTGCACGGCCGGGTGGTCACACCGCAGGGTGTTGCCCGTGCCTGAATCGTTGACGAGGTATTGTTTTCCGTCGACCTCGACGTGCCGGTAATAGGTCTTGGGGTCGAGGCCCTTCATGCTGAGCACGGGGCCGGAATAGTCGCCTTCTCCGGTGTGGTTATAGACGACGTCGAGAATGACTGAAATGCCGTTCTTGCGGTAGAGATCGGTCATCACCCGCAGTTCCTGGGGGCCACGCGGAGCGAGGCGCGGATCGATGGCGAAATAGGTGACCGGGTTGTAGCCCCAGGCATTGGTGAGGCCGAGCGCCGGCAGGTGCGCGTCATCGATGAACGCAGCGATCGGCATGAGCTCGACGCAGTCAACGCCCATATATTTGAGGTGATCGATGATGCGGCGAGTGGTGAGTCCCGCGACAGTGCCGCGGAGGGGGCCCTGGACACTGGGATGGCGCATGGTGTAGCCGCGCACGTTGAGCTCGTACATCAGCGTGGGCGCCTTGCGGCGCGGCGTCGCCGCCTTGTTGACGCCCGGCGTGATGACCACCGCCTTGGGGACAAGAGGCGCCGTGTCCACCGCATCCTCGCGCGGCAAACGCAGGCGCGGCGAGCGCACGAAGACTCGATCGAGCCGCCGCGCATAGGGGTCGACCAGCAGCTTGTTGGGGTCGAAGTTGTAGCCCTGATCGGGATCGTAGGGACCGTCTGCGCGCAGCCCGTATTTGGCCCCCGGGCCGATCCCTGCGATCAAACCGTGATGGATATGGTTGTCGTGCCCATCGAGCTCGATCCGCGCAATTTCGCTGTCGGCTTCGTCGTAGATCGACACAAACAAGGCTGACGCCGTCTCCGAATAGACGGCGAAATTCACGCCTTCAGAGGTGACCGTGGCGCCGAGACGTTCCGAGCTGCCACCATGCGGGACAAGTTGCGGTTTCACGGATGCATCAGGTGATGACGCTGGGGGCATCTCGACCGGTACGTTCGCGGATGCCGGCGATGCGATCGGCAAGGGAGACAAGGAAGGCGAGGGCCGATTGGGTATCGAGGTCGTGTTGTCCATGTGCCGGTTCGTACCGTTCGAGGTAGACCCGTAACGTGGCGCCGACAGTTCCCGTTCCGCTGAGCCGGAAGACGATACGGCTGCCATCGGCAAAGCCGATCCGGATGCCCTGCCGTGTGGTGACCGACCCGTCAACCGGGTCGCTATAGGTGAAGTCGTCCGCGTAAGTCACTGCCAGACTGTCATAAGTCTTTCCGATGATCCCTGGCAAGCCGGCGCGCAGATCGTCCATCAGCTTGTTGGCGACGGCGGTATCGATCTCGTCATAGTCGTGGCGCGTGTAGTAGTTGCGGCCATAGGTCGCCCAATGGTCGCGCACGATGTCGTCGACCGATTGCTGGCGCGCTGCGAGAATGTTGAGCCACAGCAGCACGGCCCAAAGCCCGTCCTTCTCGCGCACATGGTTGGAGCCGGTGCCGGCACTCTCCTCGCCACAGATGGTAACCCGTCCCGCATCGAGCAGGTTGCCGAAGAACTTCCAGCCGGTCGGTGTTTCATGCATCTCGATGCCGAGCTTTTCGGCGACGCGGTCGGCGGCGGCGCTGGTCGGCATCGAGCGCGCGATCCCGGCGATGCCGTTGGCGTAGCCAGGCGCGAGCGGCGCATTGGCGGCGAGCAGCGCCAGCGAATCGGACGGCGTCACGAAGCGCTTGCGGCCGATGATGAGGTTGCGATCGCCGTCGCCATCGGAGGCGGCGCCGAAATCGGGGGCGTCCGAGCCCATCAGCAGGTCGTAGAGATCCTTGGCGTAAACGAGGTTCGGATCGGGATGGCCGCCCCCGAAATCGGGCAGCGGCGTGCCGTTGACGACGGTGCCCCTGGGCGCACCGAGCATATCCTCGAGGATACGGTGGGCGTAAGGCCCGGTGACCGCATGCATGGCGTCGAAGCGCATGCGGAACCCGTTCGCGAACATGCTGGTGATCGCAGGGAAGTCGAACAGCGACTCCATGAGCTCGGCATAGTCGGCCACGGGATCGATGACCTCGACCGGCATGGTGCCCGACTTCTGCTCGCCGATGGTACCCAAATCGATGTCCGGAGCGTCATTGATGAGATAGCGGTCGATCACCTTGCTGCGCGCAAACGCCGCGTCGGTGATCTTCTCGGGCGAAGGGCCGCCATTGGAGACGTTGTACTTGATGCCGAAATCGGCATCGGGGCCGCCCGGATTATGGCTAGCCGAAAGCACGAACCCGCCGAACGCCTTGTGGTGGCGGATGAGATGCGAGGTGGCGGGCGTGGACAGGATGCCACCCTGCCCCACCATCACCTTGCCGAAGCCGTTGGCGGCCGCCATGCGAATGATGGTCTGGATCGCGACGTCGTTGTGATAGCGGCCATCGCCGCCGACGACGAGCGTCCTGCCCTTGAAGCCCTCGAGGGAGTCGATGATCGACTGGACGAAGTTCTCCACATAATTGGGCTGCATGAACACGCGGGTGCGCTTGCGCAACCCCGAGGTGCCCGGTTTCTGGTCAGCAAAGGGCTTGGTGCTAATCGTCTTGATGGTCATTGTCCTCTACCCCGAGAAGCTCACGGTAGAGCTTCGCGTACTTTTCCGCACTGGCGTCCCAACTCACATCGGACTTCATGCCCCGCCGCTGCATTTTGCGCCAGACCTTTGGACGGTCATAGAGATTTATCGTCCGCATGATCGCGTCGCGGAGGGCATATGATTCGGCCGGCGCGAATACGATGCCGGTAGCCACTCCCGCCTCGATGGCCGCCTCATTGGCATCGATCACCGTATCGGCGAGGCCGCCGACCCGGCTCACCAGCGGCACGCAGCCATAGCGCAGGCCGTAAAGCTGGGTGAGCCCGCACGGTTCGAAGCGCGATGGTACCACCATCACGTCCGCCCCGCCCTGGATCAGATGGCTTAGCGGCTCGTCATAGCCGCGGCTAAAGCCGACCTTGCCCGGATGCCGCAGCACGGCGCCGGCAAAGCCGTTCTCGATTTCGGCATCGCCAGAGCCGAGAACGATCAGTTTGCCGCCGGCCGCGACGAGATCGTCGATGAGCCCGACCAGCATGTCGAGGCCCTTCTGCGTGGTGAGACGGCTGACCACGGAGAACAGGGGGCCGGGCGACTCGTCGAGCTCGAAACGCAGTTCCAGTGCCCGGCGATTGGCCTGGCGGTCCTCTATGCTGTTGTGATTGTAAGTGGTGTGGAGTGCCTTGTCAGTGCGCGGGTTCCAGTCCCGCTCGTCGATGCCATTGGTGATCCCGACCAGCACGTCGGAGCGTGCCGACAGGATGCCCTCGAGTCCCATGCCATAGGCCTGCGACTTGATCTCGAGGGCATAGGTCGGGCTGACAGTGGTGAGCCGATCGGCAGTCTCGAGCCCGCCCTTGAGGTAGTTGATCAGGCCGTAATACTCGATGACGCTTTCCTCGGCGGCCCGATAGTCGAGGCGGAGCTCGTTGAAGATCTCCCAGCCGAACAGGCCCTGGAAGGCGATGTTGTGGATGGTGAGAATGGTCTTGACCGGCGTGGGCGCGTTGAAGCGCACATAGGCCGGCGCCAGGCCCGCGGGCCAGTCGTGGCAGTGGAGGATTTGCGGTTGAAAGGCCCCGGCCGCGCCACCGCCGATCTCATAGGCCGCAAAGCTCAGCGCTCCGAAGCGCCGCCAATTGTCGGGCCAGTCCTTGCCGTCCGGACCGAGATAGGGATTGCCGGCGCGCGCGTAGAGATGGGGGGCGTTGAGCGCGATGACGTCGAGGCTGCCGGCGATGCCTTCGACCAGCGTCGCGGGCCCGCCGAAATGGTCGCCGAATTCGTGGATGACATGCGCGTCCTCAAGCGCGCCCATCACCGCCGGATAGCCCGGCAGCAGCGTGCGCATCCGCACCCCATGCGCCGCCAGCGCCCCCGGCAGCGCGCCGGTGACATCGGCGAGGCCTCCCGTCTTGATCAGCGGGTAGGCCTCCGAGGCGACGGAGAGGACCTCGATCATCGGCTCGCCAGATAATTGTCGATCATCGGCTGCGTGATCAGCGTCACGCCGCTTTCGGTGCGCCGGAACCACTGGCTGTCGAAGGCGGGATCCTCGCCGACGACGAGCCCTTCGGGGATGACGACGCCGCGGTCGATCACGACCTTCCTGAGCCGCGCGCCCCGATTGATCATGCAATAGGGCAGCACCACCGCTTCGTGGAGTTCGGAGAAGGAATGGACGCGCGAGCCGGTGGAGAGCAGCGTGCGCTCGAGCATGCCGCCCGACACGATGCAGTCGCCCGAGACGAGCGAATTGACCGCCGAGCCGCGCCGGCCCTCGTAATCGTGCACGAACTTGGCCGGGGGCGTGATCTCGGCATAGGTCCAGATCGGCCAGTCGCGATCGTACAGATCGAGCTGCGGCGTGACGTCGGTGAGATCGATATTGGCCTTCCAATAGGCATCGATGGTGCCCACGTCGCGCCAATAGGCCACTTCCTCGTTGGCCGAGCGGACGCAGGAGCGCGGAAAGCGATGCGCCCAGGCCGAGCCGTTCTTGACGATGTAGGGGATGATGTCCTTGCCGAAATCGCGGTGCGAACCCTCGGTCGCCGCGTCGCGCCGAAGCTGCTCCATCAGGAAGCGCGTCTCGAATACATAAATGCCCATCGAGGCGAGCGCATAATCGGGGCTGTCGGGAATGCCCGGCGGATCCTTGGGCTTTTCGACGAAATCGATGATGCGGTCTCGGCCATCGACATGCATCACGCCGAAGCCGGTCGCCTCCATACGCGGCACCTCGAGGCAGCCGATGGTGACGTCGGCACCGGTGTCGACGTGCTGACGCAGCATGATTTCGTAGTCCATCTTGTAGATATGATCGCCGGCGAGCAAGACGATGTAACGCGGACCGTAGTCCTCGATGATGTCCATGTTCTGGTAGACGGCGTCGGCGGTCCCCTCGTACCACTGGGTCTCGCTGACCCGCTGGCTCGCCGGCAGCACGTCGAAACTCTCGTTGCGCTCGGTGCGCAGGAAGTTCCAGCCGCGCTGCAGATGCCTGATCAGCGAGTGCGCCTGGTACTGCGTCGCCACCGAGATCCGCCGGATACCCGAAGTAAGAGCATTGGATAGTGCGAAATCGATGATGCGCGACTTGCCGCCGAAATAGACGGCAGGCTTGGCGCGCCGGTCGGTGAGATCGTAGAGCCGCGTGCCACGCCCGCCCGCCAGCACATAGGCCATCGCCTCACGCGCAAGTGGCGACGGTGTCCGGTAGTCTGCCATGTCTCCCTCCTCGCCCGGATCAATCCGGATCGTATTTCAAGATCAAGGTCGCCAGCGGCGGCAGATACAAATCCGCGTA
>CAZASR010000194.1:0-5508 GCA_964487765.1 uncultured Devosia sp.
GAGGACGTGCTGCTGCTCAAGGGCATCCGTCACCTGCTCTACGACCAGGGCTTCACCATCAAGGGCGTCCAGAAAATCTTGAAGGACCACGGTGCGCGCCACGTCGCTGCCATTGGCGGTGGCGGCCCCGTCGAGGCGCTGCCCCTGCCGGCGCCCGAGTCGCCCGCCGAAGGCCCCGAAACCGCCGGTGCCGACCGGGCGCGAGACGCGGACCTGACCCCGCGCTCAGGCCTCGCCCTCACCGGCGAAGCCCGCGACCGGCTGACCGCGGTGCTCAAGGACCTGCTCGAGTGCAAGCGCATGCTCGAGCGGGCGCGGGAAGGCTAGAACGCACGCGAGAAATGCGATAGTCGCCTCGCCTGACGATCGCGGAGACGCTCTCTTAATTTGGGCGCCCAATGAGGCAGTCGTGAACCTACACCGAAGAATAAGGATAACTGCCGCAGGGTTTGGTCGAACACTGCGTTTGTTTGGTCAGGGCCCAATAAGCCCGAACATCATCCGTAGACGCTACAAGAAATCCATTCAGATGTCGCCCGGTCAGGTCCACGCAATCCTGAACGCCATCGCCTTGGCGGGCCCAAAGTGCAAGCTGCTTGTGTTCGGTTGCGGGAACGATACGCGCCTTTGGCTGGAAGCGAACAGAAGCGGCAAGACGGTCTTCCTGGAAAGCCACCCCGACTGGCTCGCAGAAGTAAGCCGAAGGAACCCGACCGCTGATATTCGGCGTATCGAATACCCGGCCGATCTTACCGTGAGCAATAGCTTACCAATAGACGAACAGCGGCTGAGCACTTACCCGGTTCCTGCCGTCATGACTGAGGAAGCCTGGGATGTAATAATTGTTGATGCGCCTCAGGGCTTCAACGGCAAGGCGCCGGGGCGTGCGCTTCCAATCTACTGGTCAAGCAAGGTTGCCGGCCCGCAAACTCAGATTTATGTCGATGACTACGAAAGGGCATTGGAGCGAGAGTACGCGGAACGCTTCCTAAACGGCCGGCGCAAGTGGTACGCAACCATCCCGCGCCTCGAAAAGCACGGCAGGTCTTCCGTCGGTTTGATGCTTTGGTCAATGGGAACAGGTCTTGAGGTTAGCACCTCAGCGGTTGCCATATCTCGCGCTCAAGTGCCAGCTCGGCGCGGGCGGGGAGCTGTGATCTTCCTTCTGGATTCGGCTTATCTTCCTGGCCTCAAAGTGCTTGCGTATTCGCTCCGTCATGCGATCGCCGCGAACACCCACGACATTCTCATATTGACGAATGATCCGAGGGTGGCTCAGGACGACACCGTCAAACGGCTTGCAACCAACATTCAAGTATTCAGTGACGAGGACATCGCGCGGATCAAGACGGTGGACTCTTCAAGGGTCAAACCGCGTTTTCGGCACAGCGAACTAGGCAAGTATACCTTCCTCAAGTTTCTGAGCTTTGCTGATTTTGGCTACGATCACCACATCTTTCTAGATGTGGATATGATTTGCCTCGACCCTGGTTTTCGATTTGGCGACTTGACTGGAAATTTCGACTTCGCAGCTGCCCCCACGCTAGGCAAGCGATTCTTTCAAGACGTGACTGACCCACAGATCGCTCTCGAAAAGGTTCAGAGGGCCGACAGCCGCAAGCACGGCATCAACCGTTCGATGAATTCAGGTGTATTCTTTGCATCGTCATCAGTCTTGGGCCAAGACAGCGTCAGTCGACTGATCACCATCGGTCGAGAGTCAGCTTCGCGACTCGAGCAGCAAATCACTTTGGCCTTTATTCAGCAGACGCCGGATATCCGCTTCTGCTCGCTTCCGATACGCTACAATTTCGTTGAGTTGGCTGCGCGACTAGTTGGACCACAAGGCTTTCGTACAGTGTCGCCCGTCTTCCTACATTACAACTCGCCAAGGAAGCCGTGGCAGAGTGGTTCACCGACGGATTGGGTTGCCCAGCTTTGGCACGAGCAAAGCGCGGCCGCTGGTGGATGGGAGCCCTACCAGCCAGAATAGCCGCAGGTCTTGTTGACCGCGGTGCTCAAGGACCTGCTCGAGTGCAAGCGCATGCTCGAGCGGGCGAGGGAAGGCTAGCTCTCGTTGGGTTGCAGGATGCCGGCCGGGCTGTCGATGACCCCGAACTGGCTTGAAGTGGCGCCGGAGTCATCGACGTCGTAGCCGGTGGCCGCGAGGCCTCGCCTCAAGAGTTCGCGAACGGCGGCGGCGCGGCTCGGCATGCGATTGGCGAAGCGAAAATCGTCGAGGCGGCGCAACTCGTTTGACTCCAGCATGATCTGGAGTCGCTCCCCACGGGTCAAATCGTTGCCCTTGCTGGTTTTTTCAGCCACCGGCTAACCCCTGATCGGCTTACTCATTTAGCTCATTATGCGGCAAGTGATCTATTGCCGTCAAGCGACGATCTTGATCATTGGTTGCAGAGCAATCATCTCGAAATACCTCGACACCCAAGCGGCATCGGTAGACACCGAAAGGGAACACCGGAGAGAGGCTGAGATGAGCCAGGATACCCTTGCTACCGGACTGCGCCTCGGCAACGTCCTCATTCTCGAGGACGAGGCGCTCGTGTCGCTCCTCATGGAGGACATCGTGCGGAACATGGGGGCCGAGGGAGTCGAAATCTTTTCGACCACCGCGGCGGCGCGCAGCTTTGCCGCCACGGGCAATGTCGACTGCGCGATCCTCGACCTCGTGGTGCCGGACGGCACGAGCGAGGAGATCGCCGACATCCTGCACAGCCGTGGCATTCCGTTCCTGTTCTCCAGCGGCTCCAGCCAGGAGCACCTGCCGCCGGCGCATCAGGCCCGGCCGCTGATTCCGAAGCCGTTTTCGGACGAGGAATTGCGCGCCGGCGTTCTCGCCGCGATGGCCGCCGTCGGCGACGTCGAACCCTAATCGATCAGGGTTGCACCGCCCGGGGCAACCGACTAGATAGGCGCCAGTGTCGGGGTGTAGCGCAGCCTGGTAGCGCATTTGTCTGGGGGACAAAGGGTCGTCGGTTCAAATCCGGCCACTCCGACCATCTTCCCCTCCGATAGCGATTGTTTATTGCCGTCGGGCCGTGGCGGCCTGAAGCTGCGTGCACGGGCTCGGGGGATTCGATGCGATCGACTGGTCTGGTGTTGCTTCTGGTGCTGGCGGCGTCGCCGGCCGCCGCGGCCGATACTCTGGCCGATCCTGCCTCGCCCGTGGGCAAGGTCGGCGCAATGATCGTCGAAACCGCCGCGGGCGTGCCCTACGAAGAGGCGTTCGCGGTGTCGGGTTCGGCCTACAACCCGTATGGCCTCGACATCGAGGCGCTGGCTGCCGCGTCCGGTGCGACCACCATCAGCAAGGATATGACCGGCGCCGCTGTCGGGGCGGGCGAGTTCTCGATCCTGCCGCAGTTCAACACGCCCGGCGGCAAGTTCACGGCCTCCGCCCAGACGCCGCCGACGATTCCGTTCGCCTTCATGCTCGGCGCGACTTGTCACGCCGGCTATGCGTCCGGTTTTCCCGCGCCGGCGTCCACCTATGTCGTCGACCTCGCGGACAAGCCCTGCAGCGCCTACAGCGTCGACGATCTCAACCGGGCGGCATACGCGCTGATCATGGCGGGGCCGCGCGCCCTCAGCGATGCCGAGCTGGAGCAGGCCGTGCGCGCCGCCTACACGGCCGCCGCCGCTTTCGCTGCAGCCAACGGCAACTACTTCGCCCGCGACGGCGAGTCGGCGCCGCTCATTGCGGCGGTCGCCGCCGCGCTGGCGGAGCGGGGCTTCGACAAGGTCGTGGTTCCAGCCGAGCCGGCCGCCGACTATGACGCCGCGCGCGTCTGCCTGCCGGCGGAGGGTACCGAGCTGCGCGTCGCGCCCAACATCTTCGGCGACGGCGTGGATCTGGTGGCGGTGACCGACGAGCGCGCGTTCGCCTACCAGTACGATCCACGCGAGAACGCCGCAGTCGTCGTCGTTCCCGCGGCGGCGTGCGCGCCTGCCTAGACGAGCGCGGAAAGCCGCTGCTGCTCGCCCGGCTTCGTCGTGCGATAGCCCGCCGTGACCCCCCAGATCAGCCCCGCGATCAGATAGAAGTGGCGCCAATGGTCGAGATCGATGATGGCCGCCTCGAGTGCGAGCGGTACGAAGACTGATGTCAACGGGATCAGCAGCAGCCTGTTGGGCGACGAGATCACCACGAAACTGAGCCCGCGCCAGATCGTTATTCCAATGAACAGGATGAAGGCGAAGCCGCCGCCCCAGCCATAGACGTGCAGCACGTTGACGTAGCTGTTATGCGGCTCTTCCTTGATGCGCAGATTGCGGAACTCGTAGGGCCCGATGCCGAGCGGGTTCTCGAGCGCCAGTTCGAAGGCATAGCCCTGGCGGCCGAAACGGCCGGTCTCGCCCTCGTCGTAGCTCTGCGCGCTGGCGCGTATCTCGAACAATTGCTGCACCGAGGGAATCGACAGCATACCCCCGATGGCGACGACGATCGCCAATGCGCCGACCAGCGCGAGGATCAGCATGCGCACCTTCTCGCGCGCATGGGCGACGAACACGAAGCACAGCAGATAGACCATCGCCGCCGACAGCGCGAAGTGGCCCCACGCAGCGCGCGAGAAGCTCGCGAACACGCCGATGGTGATCGCCATGAACACGCCCGCTGCCCAGACGGCGCGTCGGCTGGTTCCCAGCAGCACGCGCTGCAGTGCATACATCGCCGGCAGGATGAGGAACGGCCCGTAGACGTTGGGATCGTTGAACAGCGCCTTGGCGCGGCCATACAGTGTCAGCAGGTCGTGGCCCGGGATGAGGCGCAGATAACCGAGCGTGCCGAGAACCGCCGAGAACACCGCGGCGATCGTGTAGGCGAGGACGATGGCGCGCATCCGTTCCTGTGGCGCCTCCGCGACGTAGTTGGCGACCCAGTAGCTGGTGAAGAACAGGAAGATCGTGACGATCTGGAAGACCAGCGCGTTGGTGAGCGGCGTGAATGTCGCCTGGAAGGCCGCGATGATCGCAAAGGGGATGAACAGTACCCACAGCACGAGCAGCCCCAGCGTCGCCCGGCGGAAGGCGAAGCTTCCCGCGAACAGCGACAGGCCGAGAACGACCAGGAAGGCCAGCTCGTAGGGCGATGGTTCGGTGATGACGATGCTGCCCGCGAAGATCCACAGCGCCACCGCCCATCTGAGCAGGCCCGACAGTTTCGCTCGCAGGTAAGCGGCGCCACGCGCCCGGCCGTCGTTCAGGCTGGCGTCGGCGACCGCCATGTCAGTAGGCGTTCTCGGACTTCGAAAACAGCGTGAACGGCGTCATCAGCACGATGTAGGCGTCGAGCAGGATGCTCCAGTGCTCGATGTAATAGAGGTCGTGCTGCACCCGCTGCATGATCTTGTCCACCGTGTCGGTCTCGCCGCGCCAGCCATGGATCTGCGCCCAGCCGGTAATGCCGGGCTTGACCTTGTGCCGCGCGAAATAGCCCTCGACCGCCTCGTAATAGAGGATGTTGTCGGCCTTGGCCTGCAGCGCATGCGG
>CAZASR010000195.1:0-5501 GCA_964487765.1 uncultured Devosia sp.
TCGCGGCGCGCCTCCTCGCCGCCTAGCACCCGGGCAGGCTGACGCTGAGGCCGCCTAGGCTCGTCTCCTGTAGCGCTCATCCATGTCGCGCCTCGTCTGCCGCATCGTCTCGATCGCCGCGGTGAGCTGCACGATGTGCTGCCCGTCGCCCAGCGCCGCCAGCGACGCCGCGGCCACCGCCTTCACCGTGCCCATGCCGTTACGTTCGATGCACGGCACCTGCACCAGCCCGCGGATCGGATCGCACGTCATCCCCAGCTGATGCTCCAGCGCAATCTCGGGCGCCGTGTTGAACGGATGGCTGAGGGTCTGCCCGCCGCGCCGGCCCGGCTTCCATCTCCGCCGCCGTCAGCACGAAGCCGCCCCCCACCGAGTAGTAGCTCTCGGCCAGCACGTCGGCGCCGTCCGCCGTCAGTGCGAACGTCATTCCATTGGGACGCGCCGGCAGGCGTCCAGCCTTCTCGAGCGCCACTGCCGTGGCCGGATCGAGCCCGGCCATCCGGCCGTTGCCGAGCCGAACGCGCTTTGTCTGCGCCAGGTCGTCCAGCGCCGCCCGCGCCTGCTCGCTGTCGTAGGCATGCCCATCAGTCCGCACAGCACGGCGTGCACGGTGACGTCCCCTCGTCCGTATAGGCAAGCGAACCGTGGAGCCGCAGGCGAACGCAAGCCGCCCCGCCGGCAGTGCCGCCGACGCGGCGAGTGCGGCAAACCGTCCGGCCGCCAGTATCGGTCCCATCGTGTGCGACGATGACGGACCGACGTTGATCTTGAACAGGTCGAAGATCGACAGGAACATCCGCGAGCCCACCACCGCGACCGGACTATCGAAGGATTCTAGCACGGATTTTCGGCCGTACGCCCTCACCGCTCCGAATGCTCACGGAATCGAAAGCTGCGGAACAGGAGCGCCAGTTCAACGTTGGGGCAAAGAACCGCGCGGCGCCTGAACCCAGCCAGGTACCGCGCCGCGCGGCTGTCCAACAAGCGTTGAACCCAAGGAACCTACAATGATCCGCACCCTGCTCGCCACTACCGCCGTCGCCGCCGTCCTGGCGCTGCCGGTGATCGCTCAGGACGCCTCCTCCTCGATGGAATCGTCCGCCATGGACCCCTCGATGTCGATGGAATCGTCGGCAATGGAGTCTTCCATGATGTCCTCAGAGGCGCCCGCCGAATCCTCGGCCGTTTCGACTGAAGCTTCGGCTGAAGTCTCAGCCGAATCCTCGGCGATGGCCGACACCTCGTCCGCCGAAGTCGTGACCGACGCTCCCTCGGTGGAGGCGACCGGTCCGTTCGAAATCGTCACGGGCTATACCCAGATCGACAGCGACCGCTTCGCCACCCGCATTATTGGGGCGCCCGTCTATGACAGCGGCGCGGCCGACGCCAACCACCTTGGCGATATCAACGACCTCGTCGTCAATGAAGACGGAACCATCGCCGCCGTGATCATCGGCGTCGGCGGCTTCCTCGGCATCGGCGAAAAGCAGGTTGCCGTCGCCTACGCGGCCCTTGAATGGGTCGTGGCCGACGACCAGTCCGAGCGCTTTGTCGTCCAGACCACCGTCGACGAGTTGACCGCGGCCCCGGACTTCGTCGTGGTCGAGGACGATCCCGCCCAGGGCACCTCGGCGCCGGCCACCACTTCGGCGCCTGTCGAAGGCGGCGACGCGATGGCCCCGGCTCCGGCCGAAGGCGATGCGATGGCCCCGGCCTCGAGCGTCGCACAATAGGCGACCCGATGACTGGGCCCGCTTCGGCGGGCCCTTTTCTCCGGCACGCACAATGAGCTATGAGCGGCCATGGCTGAGCCGCTCATTCTCGTCGTCCCGCTCTTCTCCGATCTCGGCAATCTCGGTCTCGCGCTTCGCCGCGAGGTCTTTGTCCACGAGCAGCACGTTCGGCCCGAGGAGGAGTTCGACGCCTACGACCTCACCGCGACACACATCGTCGCACTCGACGACGGCAATGTTGTCGGTGCGCTCCGCATCCTGTTTCTCGACGAGCACGCCAAGTTCGGCCGCGTCGTCGTCGCCTCTTCCGCCCGCGGCCGCGGCATTGCCACCCGCATGATGCGCTTTGCCATGGACCAAGCCGCCGCCCGCGGCGAAACGCGGTTCTACCTTACCGCCCAGACCGACAAACTCGCCCTCTACGAAAAGCTCGGCTTCACCGCCTTCGGCACCCAGTTCCAAGACGGCGGCATGCCCCACCTCGCCATGAAGAACTACTAGTGGGGGACCGGTGATCCGAGGCTGAGTCGGCAATAGGAGGAGGGCCTGATGCCCCTCCCCCGATTCGTCCCACGCGCTCGGCTACTGAGCGACAACCGCGGAGTTGTTCGTCCCGTCCTGAACCAGGTTCGTCAGGCTGGCATTGTTGTTCTGGGTCACTAAAGCAGTGTTCGTGGTGCCGTCCTGAACCGAGAAGATGTCGTTATTGTTTCCAGCCTGGGTCGTGTAGAGCGAATTGCCCTCTCCGCTCTGTGTGGTGCTCAGGTAATTGTAGTCGCCGAGCTGATTGCCGAATGCCAACTGGCTCATGCCCGACTGCACGCTGTGATACTCATTGCCGGTACCGATCTGGGCAATTGGTCGGTAATCGCCCGCTTGCTCAGACAAGGGGAAGGGATCACTATTCGGCCAGCCAGCCTCGCCGCCGACGAAATTCCAGTTGGCGTTGCCGTTGCTGGAAGTCTGCGACGACGTAAAAATATTGCCGCTGCCGATCTGGTTCACGTCGACACTGTTAGAGCCGCCGGTTTGTGTGACAACAATCTGGTTATTACTGCCGTAGCCCTGCCCAAGCGCGGCGTAGTTCTTCTGCGCGGGGTCGGAGCCGCCGACGGTCTGCGTAATGATGATGCTGCTGTGGGCCAAAGCTGCCAGGGAATTCGGAGTTTCGGCGGGATCGAACGGATTGCCCCACGTCCACCCCCACAGATCGGGTGCCTCAGTGCCCTGTCGAATCCATAGCATGTTGTTACCGGTCTGCGTCGCCGCGATGGTGTTGCTCGTGCCGCCCTGTCCAATGCTGAAGACGTTGGCATTCGTAGCGTTCACCTTGTTGGTCTGGATGAGGCTGACGCTGCTCCCATTCGTCGTCTGATCCTGTAGAATCAGATTTCCGAACGACTCGTTGAACCAGTTGCTGTCCGGCGGACCATTGCCGTTGCCCGTCTGCTCCAGATGGACGCTGCTGTAACTGCCCCCTTGGTCGATCTCCGCGCTATTGTTCGTACCCGACTGGAATCCGGTAACGGAATTGTTCGAGCCCTCCGCCATAAAGCTTTCGATATTGGAGAGCTGCGAGTTTGCACTGCTGTTCTGGTTGATGACGAGAACGTTGCTACCCGAACCAGCGCCGTTCTGCTGCACGAACGGGGACCCTGAGCTGCCCACACTGTTCGCGCTGCCACCGCTCTGATCGATCTGTGCGCTTTGGCTGTTTCCGGATTGGCTGAGGTGTACCGCCCCACCGCCTCCCGCTGCCACCGCCGCAGATCCGAAGCCGATCGCAAACACGCTGGCTGATGCCAGCAAGAGTCTATTCATTGTCTTGAAATTGTTCATACCCTGTCTCCGAATGAAGAGGTCTCCGGCACAATGCCGATCTGACCGAACTCATTGCGCCGGCAAGGCATGACGTCGCCGCGGTCGCGCAAGGCAGCGTCGAAGCGGCTCACACCCCAATATACTAAATATTGCCCCCGGCGCTGGACCCGCCTACGCCAACATTCACGCGGTATTAACCAAATTAGTTTGCATCAGATCAGTGAGCAGCGCAAGCGTACATCCAGACTTGCGCAGCATTCGCGGGACCTGCTTTGCCGGGATTTGGTTACTGATACCCGCATCGGCAGGACGCTGCGGACACCACACACAATAAAGGGCGCCACCGGGGCGCCCTCTTGGTCCTCGCCATGCCGCGGCACTACCGCCGCAAGTGCCTCAGCCGGCCGACGTCGTCGAGCTCCGCCTGCTCGGCCCTCGCTTCCTCCGCTGCTTCGCGTGTGTGTTCGCGTTGGTCCAGCAGCTCGACCTTTTTCAACTCCTCCACTGCTTCGGCCAGCGCGTCCTGCGCCGTCTCGAGTTGGTCGCGCATGTCGGCGGCCGACGCCAGCAGGTTGTCGCGCCGTGCAATCGCCGCCTTGGCGAAGGTGGAATAGGCGAAATGGGCAACGTCGGAGATGCCCGTCTTCTGCTGCTCGATTTCGATCTGCTGGTCGAGTTCGGACGCCATGCGCTCGAAATCGGCGATCATCATCTCGATCTGCGCAACCTGGCGGCGCTTCTCGTCCGCCTGAAACTTCTTGAGCCGGATAAGACTCTCGCTGCGCGACTTCATGACTTGTACTCCTTACCCATCAAGTCACTCACTCAGGCCTTCGCCAGTATCGCTTCGAGCATCGTGTAGCCGTCCGCGATGCTGGTGCGCTCCTCCCGCTGCTGGCTCAGAAAGGCCTCCAGCGCCGGGTAGAGGGCGATGGCACGATCCACCTGCGGATCCGATCCCTTCCGGTAGGCCCCCAGCCGGATCAGTTCCTCCATGTCGGCGAACACCGACATGAACTCCCGCGCCTTCTGCAGGACTGGACGCACCGGCACCGGTACGCAGCCTGGCATCGTTCGCGAGATGGATCTCAGCACATTGACGGCGGGATAGCGTCCCCTCTCGGCAATGCCGCGTTCCATCACAATGTGCCCATCCAGAATGCCGCGAACAGCATCTGCAATCGGTTCATTGTGATCGTCACCTTCGACTAAAACGGTAAATAGACCCGTAACGGAACCCGAGTTTACCAGCCCCGGCCCCGCTCTTTCGAGCAGCCGTGGCAATTCCGTGAACACCGTAGGCGGATACCCCTTCGCCGTCGGCGGCTCGCCGATCGCGAGCCCGATTTCGCGCTGCGCCATGGCAAAGCGCGTGAGGCTGTCCATCATGCAGAGGACCCGCTTGCCCTGATCGCGGAAATACTCGGCCAGCGTCAGCGTCAGATAGGCCGCCTGCCGCCGCATCAAAGCGGCCTCGTCGGAGGTCGCAACGATCACGATGGCGCGCTTCAGTCCCATCTCGCCCAGATATTCGGTGATGAACTCCTGCACCTCGCGGCCGCGCTCGCCGATCAGCCCGACGATGGCGATGTCCGCCGAGGCGTTGCGCACCAGCATCGACATCAGCACCGACTTGCCGACGCCCGAGCCGGCGAAGATGCCCATGCGCTGGCCCTCGCACAGCGTAGTGAAGGTGTTGAGCGCGCGCACCCCCAGATCCATCGGCGCGCCCACCCGTGCGCGATTATGCGCCGGCAGCGGCACCTGCTTCAGCGGATAGGCTTCGCCGCCCCGGGCGATCGGACCTTTTCCGTCGATCGGCTCGCCGTCGGCGTTGATCACCCGCCCGAGCCACGCCTCCGACGGATAGATCGCCCCCTCGCTGCGCTTGAACACCGCCTTGCAGCCGAGCCGCACCCCCGTCAGCGGCCCGAACGGCAGGCACAG
>CAZASR010000196.1:0-5481 GCA_964487765.1 uncultured Devosia sp.
GCACGTCGCCGACATAGGAATAGGCCTTGGAGGTGAAGCGCAGCTTGCTCATATGCGCCGAGAGGCGGATGTCGACCGGCAGCACCCACAGCTGCGTGAGCATTTCGAGCACCCGCTTTTCGGCGCTCAGCGGCATCGACACGATGACGAGGTCGACGCGGGTCTGCCGCGCGAATTCGAGGAGGTCGGCCACGCGGCCGAGCTTGGGCAGGCTCGCCACCGACTCCGGCGACCGCTCGTCGTTGCGGTCGTCGAACAGGCCGAGCAGCCGCACATCGGCGCCGGCGCTGCGCATGATGGCGTCGACGAGCACTTCGGCATCGTGGCCGCCACCGACGATCACCGAGCGGCGCTTGAGCTTGCCTTCGGCGGTCCACTGCAGGACGAGCTGGCGCAGCGACAGCCGGAACACCACCAGCACCAGGGCGCCCGCCGCGTACCAGCTGACCAGCCATACACGCGAGACGAGCTCGGAGCTCTTGAACAGGAACGCCAGCGCCATCAGCGCGAGGAACACGACCGTCCAGGCGGCGAGCACGCGCCCGATCTGCTGCAGGGCCGTGCGGTAGGCGGCGATGCGATGTGTCCTCGCGGCATTGAACAGAACATTGGCCACCAGCGTCACGAGCGCGATGGTCGGCAGGTAGATCGCCTGCTGACCCGGCTCGACATAGCTCGCAAAGATCGCAAAGCCGAGCGTCGCCAGCAGCAGCGCCTCGATAATTTGCGCGAGGCCCACGATCACCGCGCTCGAATAGCTCGCCTCGATGGGTTCCGCGGCAATGGCGCACGCTTCCGGCCCGAGCTGGCCCGGCCCCGCTGCGCTCTTGCGCGCGACATGGTCGAGAACGGCTTGCTTGGGGTCGAGGCGGAACATGGCAGATAAGTCCAGAAGGCGGATTTCTGCCCGGAATCATAGGGAGCAAGGGGTGAAGGCGGAGTGAAAACCCCGACTATGCTTAACCCCGAACTTGCTGGTTCGCGTCGGCCCGCCGCCGGGCGAGGCCCTCGCGATAGAGCGCCTCGATCTGGTCTGTCATGTGGGCGATCGAAAAGCGCGGGCGGATGAAGTCCAGCCGCTGTGCGGCCTCGTTCTGCGCCGCTTCAGGGTGATCGAGGGCGCGCTGCAGGGCGTCGCGCAGAGTAGCCACGTCGTTCGGCGGCACGAGGCTGCCCGCGGTGGGCCCGAAGATCTCGGCGATGCCGCCCACATTGGTCGCGATGACCGGCCGGCCGGCAGCAGCGCCTTCGAGGATGACATAGGGCAGGGACTCGGCAAGCGAGGGGACGACGAGCACATTGCCGCGGCCCAACGCTTCGCGCGCCGGGCGGACGCCGAGCAACTCGATGCGGTCCGTCATGCCGCGCGCGCTGAGCCGCTCGCGCCACATCTCGAAGTCCGGCCCCCCGCCGGCCATGGCGAGGGTGGCCGGCCGCCCGTCGGGGCGCTGCACATCGGCGATCGCCTCGATCAGCACGCCGATGCCCTTGACGTTGCGGAACTCGCCGATGAACACGAAATCCTTCGCATCGGGGGCGAGAGGCACGGGCGCGAACTCGGTCGGGTTCAGTCCATTGTGGATCACCACTTCGCGGCAGGGGGGCACGCCGACCTGCTCGTGAAAGGCGCGCTGCGCGTAGGCGCTTTCATAGATATAGGCGTCGGTGATGAGGCCGATGCTGCGCTCGGCTTTGCGGAAGAACCGCCCGGCGAGCGAGCCCGGCTTGTAGTTGAGCACGCCGCCATGCGGCGTATTGAGCGACACCTGGCCGCGGCTGCGGCCGAAGCGCGCGGCAAGGCCACCCTTGGCACCGTGCCCGTGCATGACGTCGATGCTGAGGGCCCGGCCCATCTTGCGGATGCGGTAGGGCGTAGTGAAATCGGCAAAGCCGAGCACACGCGGCATCGGTAGCCGGTGGATCCCGAGCGATGCGTAAGGGGCGAGGCTTTCGAGGCGCTCGGTCGTCAGGGCGTCGGCCGTGAGACTGTCGGCAATGACGCCGATGGCGTGCCCGCGCCGCCCCAACTCTTCGGTGAGATCGCGCACATGGCGGAACAGGCCACCGATGGGGGCGCGCAGAATTTGCAGGATGCGAAGCGGAGGGTCGCCGGGCACGGCCTCAGAGCCAGCGTTCGGCGATGACGATGGTGTCGCCGGGAGAGATCGGGAAATCGAGATTGACGACGCTCTTTTGCATCTGGTCGCCGACCTTGCGGTAGATCGTCGCGCGCTGCCGGTTGGCGGTGTCGCTGTAGCCGCCGGCGGTCGACACGGCGGCCCGGATGGTCATGCCCGAAACGTAGGGGAACTGTCCGCCGGTTTTCACCGCGCCCTGGATAAAGAACGGCCGGTAGGCCTCGATTTCGACGGCGACATCGGGGTTGCGCACATAGCCGTTGGCGAGCGCGGCGGCGATTGTTGCCGCGGTTTCCGCGGTGGTCTTGCCCGCAACCCGCAATTGCCCGACCAGCGGCATCGACACCGTGCCGGCGTCGTCCACCCGGTAGGAGCCGGTCACCGTCTCGTCGCCATAGACCTTGACCCGGATCACGTCGCCGCCGCCCAGCGTGTAGATGTTGCGCGGCTCGAGCGAATAGGTCGTCGTCTTGCCGTTGAGCGAACACGCCGCCAGCGGCAACAGGACCAGGAGTAGGCAGAGCTGCAGCCAGCGCATCCAACAAGACCAGCATTTCGAGTCGCCGCAGTGTCGGATGGGCATGGTTAACAATGTGCTTACTGCCGCCCGCGTCGCGATGCACTTTGCAACGCGCCTTAACCGATTGTTGACCACGCTCGCCCGATAAATCCCATGACTGGGAAGGGCCCTGGGCGATGAGTGTTGAGTCGGCTCCGGCCGAAGATCTGCGGATGGATGTGCGCGCGCTGATGGGCGCGCTGTGGGCGCGCCTGCTACGCATCATCATCGTGACCGCGGTGCTGCTCGCGGCGACCTTCATCATCCTGATGTTCGTGCCCAAGCAGTATGAATCCTCGGCGAGCCTTCTGGTCGAGGATCGCAGCTCGAGCTTCACCCAGGCCGCCGGCACCGCCAGCGCCACCTCGAGCACCGGCGGCATCGCCATAGACGCGCTGCTGTCGAGCCAGATCGAGCTGATCAAGTCGCGCGACACGCTGATGGCGGTGATCGATACCCTGAAGCTGCGCACCGTGCCCGAATTCAACGGTGCCAGCGTGAGTCCGGTCACGCTGCTGCTGCGCCTGGTCGGCCGCAACCCCGAGC
Organism: uncultured Devosia sp.; assembly: GCA_964487765.1. Lineage (GTDB taxonomy): Bacteria > Pseudomonadota > Alphaproteobacteria > Rhizobiales > Devosiaceae > Devosia_A. The sequence goes on from CAZASR010000196.1 coordinate 3,244, forward strand.
CGCGCAGCGTCGATGAAACGGTGCTCCATAACCTCAATGAGCGCCTGACGGTGATCCGCGAGCGGGATTCTGCGGTGATCTCGATCTTTGTCCGTTCCGCCGATCCGCAGCTTGCCGCCGACATCGCCAATGCCATCGCGGCCGAGCATGTGAAGCGCCGGGCAGGGCAGTCGCTGGCCGATACAGCCGAGGCCGGCGCCTGGCTCGAGCAGCAGATCGAGGAGTTGCGCAAGAAGGTAGAGGCCGCCGACGCGGCCGTCGCGCAGTATCGCTCGGACAACGCCATGTTCGCGGGCACGAACGGCACGACGCTGCCCGATCAGCAGATTTCGGACATCGGCCGGCAGATTACGGACGCACAGGGGCGGCGCAATACCGCCGAGCAGCGTGCCGCATTGATCAACGAGTTGCTTCGCTCGGGTCAGCCGGTGGAAGGCGTCGAGGACGTCCGCTCGAGCCCGGTGATCCAGTCCTTGATGCAGTCGCGCGCGACCTATCAGGCGACTCTTGCCGAAAAACTCGCAACGCTCCTGCCGGCACATCCAACCATCAGGGGGCTCAACGCGCAGATCGCGCAGGTGAACGCGCAGATCGACGCCGAGGCCAAGCGCATCGCCGACGGTTTGGCGGCGCAGGTCAAGGTCGAAGACGGCCTCATCGCCTCGCTCAACGACGACCTGGCGCGCGCGCGGCTGGCCGCTTCTGACCAGACCAGGGATTCGGTGACGCTCGACAGCCTCACCCGCGAGGCCAAGGCGCAGCGCGACCTGCTCGATTCCTACCTGATCCGCTACCGCGATGCGACGAGTCGCACCGATGCGGGGTCCGCGCTGCCCGACGTACGCATCATCACCCAGGCGGCGCCATCGGTGGTCCCGGCCTCGCCCAAGACCTCGCTGATCCTCGGCGCCGTCGGCTTCGTCGCGCTGGCGCTGCAGGTCGGCATGGTGCTGTTCGGCGAGCTGATGTCGGGCCGCGCGGTCTATGACGGCAACAGCCTCCGCGCGGTGAGGGACGATCCGGCGCTGGACGAGCCCGAGATCGTGGCGGAGACGCAGGAGGTCGAGCTCGAGGTGACCCAAGACATCGAGCCCGAGCCGCAATCGATGGCCGCGGGAGATGCCGATGACGAGCTGGATATGGCCGACCTGCCCGAGCCCGGAGTCATTGCCTCGCCCGCAGGGCCGGTAGGCGCTGTCGTGCCGGCAGGTATCGACAGCCTCGTCGCCGATATGGCGCTTGGCCGGGCCCGCACCACGCTGCTCGCGGCCATCTCCGATGCCCGCGACGCCGCCATCGTCGCCGACCTGCTGGTCGACGAAGCGCTCGACAAGGGCCTCAGCGTCTGCCGCATCGACGCCGGCAGCGGGCGTCCCTCGGCGGCGCCGGGCCTGACCGATCTTTGCGCCGAACAGGCCAGCTTCGGCGACGTCGTCCATCGCGTGCGCGAAGGCCTGGCGGAAGTGCCCTGGGGCGAGCGGAAGGTGCTGGATCGCCGTTCCCCGCGCCCGCTCACGCTTGTGGAGGCGCTGAGCGACATTTACGAGGTGGTGATCGTGTCGACCGGCCGCATCGGCCTCAATTCGACGCTGCCGCTGTTTGTCGCCGGAGGCGCGCGCCTCGTCGTCGTGCGCCAACCGGCGACACCGGAGGCGCTCGTCGAAGCGGTTTGCGCCGACGCGGCCTCGCTGGGCTTCGAGACCGTGCAGAGCGTCGTCGCGTCCGAGCTCGAATCCGCAGTGGCCTGATGGGTGGGCTGCGCTACGCTGCCATCACGGCGGTTTTCGAAACCTTGTGGGCGACCCGCCTCACTGCACTGCTGCGCGCGACGTCGCGCGCCCGCGGCGTGATCTTCACGCTCCACCGCGTCCTGCCCGAGGATCCCGCCGACTTCTCGCCGAACGCAATTCTACAGGTCAAGCCCGACTTTCTCGATTTCGCCATCCAGCGTCTCCGCCAGCTCGGCTTCGACATCGTCGATCTCGGCGAGGGTCTGCGCCGCATCGAGTCCGATTTTCCCGAGAAGCGCTTCGCCGTCTTCACCTTCGACGACGCCTATCGCGACAATCTCAGATATGCGCTGCCCGTGCTGCGCCGCAATCAGTGCCCGTTCACGCTCTACGTGCCGACGGCATTTGTGGATGGCGTGGGCGAGGTCTGGTGGCAGGCGCTCGAAGATATCATCGCCCAGCAGGCCGCGATCGCCATCGCCGACAGTGGCGAGAACGACTACATTCC
>CAZASR010000197.1:0-5441 GCA_964487765.1 uncultured Devosia sp.
GGCATCCATTCGGGCGACAGCGCCTGCTCGCTGCCGCCGCAGAATCTCGGGGACGACATCATGGCCGAGCTCAAGCGCCAGACCGCCGAGATCGCGCTGGCGCTCAAGGTCGGCGGCCTGATGAATGTGCAATATGCCCTCAAGGACGGCGTCATCTACATCCTCGAAGTCAACCCGCGCGCCAGCCGCACGGTGCCCTTCGTCGCCAAGGTCATCGGCAAGCCTATCGCCAAGATCGCCTCGCGCATCATGGCCGGCGAAAGCCTTGCAGGCTTCGGCCTCAGCGATGCCTCGCTCGACCACATCGCCATCAAGGAAGCGGTGTTTCCGTTCAACCGCTTCCCGGGTGTCGACACGGTGCTCGGCCCCGAGATGAAATCGACCGGCGAGGTCATCGGCCTCGACACCGACTATTCGCTTGCCTTCGCCAAGTCGCAGATGGGCGCCGGAATGAAGGTGCCGCGCGAAGGCACGGTGTTCGTCTCGGTGCGCGACGACGACAAGCCGCTGCTCCGCAGCGCCATGCGCGACCTCGAAGCCGCCGGCTTCAAGATACTCGCTACCGCCGGCACCTATCGCTATCTCCACGACAACGGCATCGTCGCCACCAAGGTGAACAAGGTCGCCGAGGGCCGCCCGCATATCGTCGATGCGATGAAGAATGGCGGCGTGCAGCTCGTCATCAACACCACCGAGGGCGCCAAGTCGATCAGCGACAGCAAGGAAATCCGCCGCACCGCGCTGATGGGCAAGATCCCCTATTACACCACGATCCCCGGCGCCATCGCCGCCGTCGAAGGCATCATCGGCTACCGTGACGGCCAATTGTCCGTGCGGCCGCTGCAGGATTATTTCCGGGCGGCATGACGATGACCCGTACCGCCTTCATCGTCGGCGGCACGGGACAGATCGGCATCGCCGCCGCCGCCGAGCTGCTGCGCGGGGGCTGGCAGGTCACCTGCTCGCACACCGGCCGGCGCGAGCATCACAACGTGCCGGCGGGCGCCTCGCTCGCAGTGGTGAAACGGCAGGACACGGCTACCCTCGCCGCAGCCATCGGCACCGTCGATCTGCTCATCGACACCATGGCCTTCACCGGCCGGGATGCGGAACAGCTCGCCGGCCTTTCCGGCCAGTTCGGCCAGCTCTGCGTCATCTCGACCGCCAGCGTCTACGCCGACGCGGCCGGGCGCGGACTCGATGACGCCGACGCAGCCCGGTTCCCTCATTATCCGGTACCGATCCCCGAGGCGCAGCCACTCGTTGCGCCGGGACCGGCGAGCTACTCGAGCGGCAAGGTGGAGCTGGAGCAGCGACTGCTCGATCTGCTTCGGCGCCCCGTGACGATCCTGCGCCCTTGCGCCATCCACGGCATCAACTCGAAGCACCCGCGCGAATGGTGGTTCGTCAAGCGCATGCTCGACCGCCGCAAGCGAATCCCGCTGCTGTTTGCCGGCTCGACCTTTCACACCAGCGCCGCGGCGAACATTGCTTCCCTGATCCGGACGACAGCCGAAGCGCCAGCGACGCGCATCCTCAATGCCGGCGATCCCGACCCGCCGACGGTCCGGCAGGTCGGCGAGACGATGGCCGCGCATCTGGGCTGGACCGGCGAATTTGTCGAGATGCCGGCCGATGCCGAGATCGGTCACACGCCCTGGTCGACGCCCTCCCCGTTGATCGTCGACATAGACGCAGCGGCCGCGCTCGGCTATCACCCCGCCGGCACCTATGCCGAGACGACCAGGCCTTATGTCGAATGGATGCACGGCCTGGCGGACGACTGGAAGGCCGTCTTCCCGATGTTCGCTCACTATCCCAGCGATCCTTTCGACTACGCCGCCGAAGATAACGCGCTAGTGTAGCAGGTGCGTCTCCGGCGCCTCCGCCAGCTCCGTCCCCAACTCGGCCATGGCCACCACTGGAACGGGCTTCCGGAGCAGCACCAGCAGCCCTGTCACCGGCTCGCCGCGATCGCGCCGTAGCTGTGCCGCCTCCAGTCTCACGATCTCGAACCCGGCGTCGCGGCAGGCCATCCGCGTCGCCTCCTCATTGTGGGCATAGCGCAGCGACGGACGCAGCACCATCGGCTCGCTGCCCTCGTGCCGCTCCAGCGTGAACCCGAACAGCCCGCCCGGAGCCAGCCGCGCATGGGCCGCCGCAAGGATCGGCGGCAGCGCGCCGCAATAGTTGAGCACGTCCGCCGCCGTGATGAGGTCGACGCCGCCTGCGTGCCCGGCGAGGAACGCCGTCAGCTCGGCCTTCTCGAGCCGGTCGTAGATGCTCTTGCGCTGCGCGACCTCGACCATCTCTGCCGATAGGTCGACGCCTTCGATGAACGAGGCGCGCCGCCGCAGCCTCTCGCCCATCAGCCCTGTACCGCAGCCGAGGTCGAGCGCCCGTCCGACCTGCTCGATACCTCGCGCCGCAAAGTCTGCATCGATCAGCCGCGCAAGCTCGGCCGGCGCCTGGTAGTCGAGCCCGACAATCAGCTCGGCCTCGAAGCGCGCCGCGTAGTCGTCGAACAACGACTCCACATAGGCGATTTCGGTGCCGCGCGGCGGCGGGGTCGCGCCGAGCGCGGCGAGTTTGAGGGCTGCGCCGAAGCGGCCCTCGCCATCGAGTCGCGCCAGTTCGCGATAGGCGGCGATGGCGCCGGTGCTGTCGCCGGCTTCGAGTCGGTAGTCGCCGAGCAGGCACCATCCGGCGGTCCAGTTCGGGACGAGTTCCAGCGCCTGCTCCATGAGCTCGACTGCTGCTGCGTGGTCGGCCTCCTGCGCCAGCGCCGCGGCGTAGGAGGCACGGCGGTCTGCGACGAGATCGCCGGAGGAAAGCTGAAAGATGCGCATGAAATGGGGGCGTCGAGGAGAGGCGGCGAGCACCTACCCGAACCAATGGCGAAAGCAAGAGGGAATCCGCGTGAGACTTGATCCTGCGCGACAATCGGGCTAGGGACTCCGCCACCATGATGATGATCCGCAGCTTCGCCGCCGTCTTCCTGCTCGCCTGAGCGGGCCACCGGCCCGGCCGAACCCTCCCGTCCACGCGCCCGCGCGCGGGACTGCTCTCATGCGAGATCATCAATGCCTGAACTTTCTCATCCGCTGAGCGACGCTCAGATCGCTTTCTTCATCGCCGATGGCTTCGTGCGCATCGACAACGCTTTCCCCGCGGAGGTCGCGGAGGAATGCCGCACCATCCTCTGGCGCGATACCGGTGTCGATCCGAACGATCCCTCCACCTGGACCAGGCCGGTCATCCGGCTCGGCATGTATGCCCAGCCGCCCTTCCACGCTGCCGCCAACACCGGGCTGCTGCACGCCGCCTACGACCAGCTCGCGGGCAAGGGCCGCTGGCTGCCGCCGCAGGCGCTCGGCACCGTTCCGGTGCGCTTCCCCTCGCCCGACGATCCAGGCGATGCGGGCTGGCATGTCGACGTCAGCTTCGGCGAAAACACGCCGGACTTCATGGAGTGGCGCGCCAATGTGAGGTCAAAGGGCAGGATGCTGCTGATGCTGTTCCTGTTCTCCGAGGTCGGCCCCGACGATGCCCCCACCCGCATTCGCGCCGGCTCGCATCTGGAAGTCGCCCGCGAGCTCGCGCCCGCCGGCGAAGCCGGCCTGACGCTGCGCCAGCTGTCCGCCAACAGCTACGCCTCGACCGCGCACCTGCCCGAGGTCTACGCCACCGGCTCGCCGGGGACGGTCTATCTGTGCCACCCCTTCCTTGTGCACGCGGCGCAACCGCATCGGGGCACGCGGCCGAAATTCATGGCCCAGCCTCCGTTGCTTCCGGCGAAGCCGCTCGAACTGGAGCGCGCGGACGGTGCTTACTCGCCCGTTGAAACGGCCATCCGGCAGGCGCTCGAGGGCTAGCCGATAGTAAGGATTTCGCGCGAACGACCCGCTCCGCGCGAAATCCTGCCTTTCACAACCCTAGTCATGTCAGATGTGTGACAATAGGGTCGCGCCCCGTCAGGGGTCAGTGGGGCAGCCGCTTGGGTCTTCCGGTCGAGGTGTTGTACGCAGTCTCCGGGCTGCTCGTCGGCTTTGTCGTTGGGCTGACCGGCGTGGGCGGCGGCTCGCTCATGACGCCGCTGCTGGTGCTGCTCTTCGGCGTCCATCCCATCACCGCGGTCGGCACCGACCTGCTCTATGCATCCGTCACCAAGTCGGCCGGCACGCTGGTGCACGGCTTCAACCGGTCGGTGGAATGGCGCATTGTCGGGCGGCTGGCGCTGGGCAGCGTGCCCGCGGCGGCCGTGACCCTGTGGCTGCTCTCGATCACCGACGCCCAGACCGAAGCGGCGGCGCAGTTCTTCGGCGTGGGGCTCGGCACCATGCTGCTCCTCACCGCGGTCAGCCTGATCTTTCGCAACCAGCTCGCGCGCTTCGCCAACCGCCACCGCGAGCTGCCGTCTGCGGTTCAGACCATGCTGACCACGGCGTTCGGCGCGGCGATCGGCGTTCTGGTGTCGATTTCCTCCGTCGGAGCCGGGGCCATCGGCGTCACAGTGCTGATGCTGCTCTATCCGAAAATGTCGGTTCACCGCATCATCGGCTCCGACATCGCCCATGCCGTGCCGTTGACCCTGGTGGCCGGCGCCGGTCACTGGGTGATCGGCAATGTCGACTGGCACATGCTGCTCGCGCTGCTCGCCGGATCGGTGCCCGGCATCCTCATTTCGAGCCGGCTGGCGCCCCGAATCGACGAAAGGATTATTCGCTGGGTCCTCGCCCTCGTGCTTCTCATCGTCGGCGTCCGGCTCATGAGCTAGACGCTGCCGCATTCGCCTGCTTAGCTGGCAACTCCATCCCGCCTTCCGCCCGTTTCCGGCTCCATGCAGCTCAAGGTTTCGTCTTACAACATCCGCAAGGCCGTCGGCCTCGACTGGCGGCGCCGGCCCGAACGCGTGCTCGGCGTCATCACCGAGATCGACGCCGACGTCGTTGCGCTGCAGGAGGTCGATCGCCGTTTCGGCTCGCGCGTCACCGCCCTCGATCCCGAGATGATCGAGGCCGAAACCGGCTACCACGCCATCCGTTTCGCCGAGCGCCCGCAGAGCCTGGGCCACCACGGCAACGTCATCCTCGTCCGCAAGTCGATCGAGGTGATCGACGCCCGGCCCATCGCCCTGCCCCATCTCGAACCGCGGGGCGCCGCGGTGGCCGACCTTGATGTCGGCGGCAGGAAGCTGCGTGTCGTCGGCATGCATCTGGGCCTCACGCGCAAATGGCGCGCACTGCAGACGCGGGCCATCGTCGGCGAACTCAAGGCCCTGGAGGCGCGCCTGCCGACCGTGCTGATGGGCGACCTCAACGAGCCCGGCCTCACCTCGGACGTGCTGCGGGCCTTCGAGCATGGGCACTCGATCGCCTCCTGCGGGCCGAGCTTCCACGCCTCGATGCCGGTGGTGCCGCTCGATCGCATCATCGTCACCG
>CAZASR010000198.1:0-5426 GCA_964487765.1 uncultured Devosia sp.
CGTCGAGCCATTGTCGTACAGGATCACGGTATCGGTGCCGTGCAGCCGCTGGTGGAACCGCGCCCATTCGCGGATCCATGCTGGATCGTTGTTCCGGTTCATGCCGAACAATATCCGCGCCCCCGCGAGCTGCGCCGAAGCATTGGCGCGGATCGGCAACTCGATCGTGTCCCGGCCGAAGCTGACCGCGATCGCCGTGCTCTCCGCCGGCACGTCGATCAGCTCGGTGATCATCACCGACAGGCTCGAGTGGAAGCGGCGGGTCACCGCGGTCTGCGCGGGCAGGGCGGTGAAGCGCGCGAGATAATAGTCGGCGACCAGATCGACCGGTGGCGGGCCGACCAGCAGCACGCGCCTGCCATCGACATGCCGGAAGCAGTCGTAGAACATCCCGGTTGCGTCGAATGCGGCGAGGAAGTCCTGCGGACGCTTGCGCTGCGGCGCGCGCAGGCCGCGCCTCGTGCCCGCGGGGAGCGGCGCCGCCGAAGACCGGGCATCGAGCAGCGCCGCAGCTTTCATCCGCGCAGCGTGCCGCCGGTGGCCTTGCTCACGGCGGCGACGATCTTTGCGCCGACCTTGTCGATCTCCCCGTCGGTCAGCGTTCGCTCAGTCGGCTGCAGCGTCACCCTGATCGCGACGGACTTCTTGCCTTCACCGAGTCCGGCGCCCTCGAACAGGTCGAACACGTCGACGCCGATGATCAGCGCCTTGTCGGCATTGCGCGCCGCCCGCAGCAGCGTTGCCGCCGGCACGTTGCGGTCGAGCACGAAGGCGAAGTCGCGCTCGAGCGGCATCAGGTCGCTGAGCTTGAGTGCCGGCCGGCTTCGGGCCGCCTTGCGCCGGGGCGCGGGGATCGCGTCGACATCGAGCTCGAAGGCGACCACCGGCCCGGTCACGTCCATGTCCGCGGCCCAGGCGGGATGCAGCTCGCCGAACCAGGCGATCACATTGGCGGGGCCGAGCTGCACGCGCCCGCCGCGGCCCGGATGGCTCCAGTCGGGCGCCTCGGCGACCACCTGCAGCTTGTCGATATCGTGCCCCAGCGCATCGAGCACCGCGGCGAGATCGGCCTTGGCGTCGAACACGCTCAGCGTCGTGCTGCCCTGCCAGGTCTTGGGCGGTCCGCCGGCACGCACCGCCGTTGCGTAGGTGTGCTGGCCCTCGGGTGCATCGCTGAGGAACACCTGTCCGACCTCGAAGATCGCTACATCCGACAAGCCGCGATTCTCGTTGCGGCGCACCGCGCCCAGGAGGCCCGGCAGCAGCGAGGGCCGCATGTCGCTCAGCTCTGCGGCGATGGCGTTGGCGAGCTTGAGTTCCGGCTTGCCGCCGCCGAAGCGCCGCGCCTCGGCTTCCGAAATGAACGACCACGTCACCGCCTCGTCGAGCCCGCGTGCCGCCAGGACGCGCTTGATGTCGCGGCGCCGGTTCTGGATCGTCGTCAGCATGCGCGGCGCCACGCCCGTCAGGCGCGGCAGTGGATCGACCGGCACCTTGCCGATGCCTTCCATGCGCATCACTTCCTCGACCAGATCCGCCTTCTGCGTCACGTCGGGACGCCAGCTCGGCACCTTCACCTGGAGCGTCGTTCCAGAGCCGCTCACGTCGAAGCCCAGCCGGGTGAGAATCTCGGCGATCCGCAGCCCGGGCAGATCGAGCCCGGTCAGCCGCCGCACCTCGCTGGTTGGGAAGGCGATCACCGTATTGGGGTAGACGTCCTCGCCCGAGATCGCGGGCTCCATTGGCGTGCCGCCGCAGATTTCCATCACCAGCCGCGTCGCGAGCTCGAGGCCCGGCTCGGTGAGCGCCGGGTCGACCGAGCGCTCGAGCCGGTAGCGCGCATCCGAAACGATGCCCGTCCTGCGGCCGGTCCTGGCGATCTCCTCGGGATCCCAGCTCGCGCATTCCATGAACAGATTCACCGTTTCCCCGGTGCAGCTCGAGCGCTCGCCGCCAAGGATGCCGCCGAGGCACAGCGGGCCCTCGTCGTCGGCAATCACGCACATCGTCTCGTCCAGCTCGTGGGTGCGGCCGTCGAGGCCGTCGAGGGTCTCGCCGGCGCGGGCGTTCCGCAGCAGCATCGTACCCGCCACCTTGTCGGCGTCATAGGCGTGGAGCGGCCGCCCCCAGCCCTGCGACACGAAATTGGTGATGTCTGCGAGCGCATTGATGGGTCGCAGTCCCACGTCGCGTAGCCGCTTCTGCAGCCACGCCGGCGACGGCCCGTTCCTGACGCCCGCGATGTAGCGCCCCGCGAACTTGCGGATCGCCTTGGGCTCGCCCGGCACGAAGTGCTGCGGCAGGGGCGGGATCGGGCTCGCCCCCTCGGACGGCACCGGCGCCATGTAGCCGGTGGTCGGGTTGAGCTCGCCCAGCCCATAGGCCGCAAGGTCGCGTGCTACGCCGTAGATGCCCGTGGCATCGCCACGATTGGGCGTGATCGAAATGTCGAAGAGCACGCCGCCGGTACCGGCATAGTCGACATATGACGTGCCGGTCGGTGCGTCGTCGGGCAACTCGATGATGCCGCTATGGTCGTCGCTGAGCTCGAGTTCGGCCGCCGAGCACAGCATGCCGTTGCTGGCCGCGCCACGGATCACCACGCCCGCCTTGAGCTCGAAATCCTTGCCCGGAATCCAGGTGCCCGGGAAGGCGAACACCGACTTCATGCCGCTCACCGCATTGGGCGCGCCGCATACCACGTCGATCAGCGTGCCGGTGCCGGCATCGACCTTGCACACCTTGAGATGATCGGAGTTGGGATGCGGCTCCGCGCTCACCACATGCGCCACGACAAACGGCTTCAGCGCCTTGGCCGTGTCGTCCACGCTCTCGACCTCGAGGCCGATCGTGGTCAGTGCCTCGGCGATCTCGTCGGCCGACGCGGTGGTGTCGAGATGGTCCTTGAGCCAGTCGAGCGTGAACTTCATTTCCTGTAGACACTTTCGGTCGCTTCGATTCTGGGCAGGGTGCCCGCGATCACAAACAGTTTGGCAAGCACATTGGCAAAGCCGCGGGCATCGTCGATGGCCCGGTGCGTGTGCCCGATATGGCCGTACCAGTCGGCCGGCACGCGCTGCATGCCCCAGTTGAGATAGTCCGCCCCGCGCAGCGTGCCCGCCATCGTGTAGAGGCACACTCCGCCGCCACGGAAGATCTGCCGCATGCTCTTGATCGGTCCGCCGAACACGCGCGTGCCGGCATAGGTCTCGAGATAGTGGTCCATCCACAGCCCGTCGAAGATCATGGGCGCCGCCGCGAACACGCGAAAACCCGGCAGGCTCTCCACCCAGTCGGCATAGCGCGGCATCACGACCTCCGCCGGCTCCGGATTCGCCGTCGCATGCGCCCACGCCTCGGGTTGCGTCTGCCACCACGCCATCGTCTCGGGGTGCGACTTGCGGTCGGAACGCGGTTCCAGTACCGCCTCGAACTCCCCGACCACCGTCCCCGCCACATCGCACGCCACCGACGCAAAACTCAGCATGGATGAGCCGAGCGGCGAGGGGCCGTCGGCTTCGATGTCGGTCACGACGAAGGTGGTGATGGGCGGAGCTTCGTCGTTCATTTCGACTGGCGCCCCGATCGATGCCCCCTCGCATATGCAGCGAGCAACTCATTGGCTGAAGTGCTCCCATAGCGACTCATGACTTCCTCCCCTTTCGCGGGAACGACCCAGTGGGTGTGAGGCGCGCGGTGGATCAAGAGCTCAATCCCCCGAACAGTGTCGGCATGTCGAACGGCTTGAACCCGTAATGGTCCAGCCAGCGCTTGTCGGCGTCGAAGAAGGCGCGGAGGTCGTTCATGCCGTATTTGAGCATGGCGAGTCGGTCGATCCCCATGCCCCAGGCGAAGCCTTGGTACACGTCGGGGTCGAGCCCACAATTGCGCAGCACATTGGGGTGCACCATGCCGCAGCCCAGAATCTCCAGCCAGTCCTTGCCCTCGCCGATCTTCACTTCGGCGCCGGAGCGGTCGCACTGGACGTCGACCTCCAGCGAAGGTTCGGTGAAGGGGAAGAAGCTGGGCCGGAAGCGCAGCGTCACGCCGGGGATTTCGAAGAATGCCTTGAGGAATTCCTCCAGCACCCAGCGCAACTGGCCGATATGGCTCTCCTTGTCGATGACGAGGCCCTCGACCTGGTGGAACATTGGCGTGTGCGTCTGGTCGCTGTCGTGCCGGTAGGTCCGGCCGGGCATCACGACGCGGATCGGCGGCTCCATCGCCGGCGTGAGATAGCCCGCCGCTGGCTCGTCGTTGCTCTGCTTCATCACCCGGATCTGCACCGGCGACGTATGCGTGCGCAGCACCTTGCGGGTGCCGTCCGGCCCCGGCTGCAGGAAGAAGGTGTCGTGCATCTCGCGCGCCGGATGCCCTTCCGGGAAGTTGAGCGCGGTGAAGTTGTACCAGTCGGTCTCGATGTCGGGCCCTTCGGCGATCTTGAAGCCCATGTCCGAGAAGATGGCGGTGATCTCGTCCCACACCTGGCTGATGGGGTGGATGCGGCCCTGTGCCGTCGGTGCCGGGCGCACCGGCAGGGTGACGTCCACCGTCTCGGCCGCGAGGCGCGCATCGAGCGCCGCCGTCCTGAGGTCGCTCGCCTTGGCTTCGATCGCGGCGACGATCTCCGCCTTGAGGCCGTTGATGGCGGGGCCGGCGGTCCGGCGCTCTTCGGGCGGCATGGTGCCCAGCGTCGCCAGCAGGGCCGAAACCGATCCCTTCTTGCCGAGCGCGCCGACACGAACATTGTCCAGCGCTTGCTCGTCTTTTGCTGCTGCAATGGCCGCGTTCAGGGTGGATTTCAACTGGGCGATGTCGTCTTCAAGGCTCATGGCGATCTCTGTTTGGGGCGCGGCACGACAAAAAGCCCTGCGCCGATGCCCGCAAGGGGCGGCGCAAGGCTTAGCTCATTGGCCTCGCTGAAGGCTAGCAGATCAGGCGCCGACGCGCGCTGCGGTGGTCTTTTCGATCTCGCCCAGGTAGCCGAGCGCCTTCTTGGACTGCGCGACGAGCGCGGCGAAGGCGGCGGGCTCCGTGATGGCGATATCGGACAGGACCTTGCGGTCCACCGCGATCTCGGCCTTCACGAGGCCGTCGATAAATCGGCCATAGGTCAGCCCGTGCTCGCGGACGGCAGCATTGATGCGCTGGATCCACAGGGCGCGGAAATTGCGCTTCTTGTTGCGCCGGTCGCGATAGGCGTACTGGCCGGCCTTGTCGACGGCGGCCTTGGCGACGGTGATCGAACTCTTGCGGCGGCCGTAAAAGCCCTCGGCGGCCTTCAGGACTTTCTTGTGGCGGGCGTGGCTGGTGACGCCGCGTTTGACTCGGGACATCTCGGCTCTCCTTTAGCGCGCGTAGGGCATGTACCACTTGACGAGATTTTCATCGCCCTTGGCCAGGATCTTGGTGCCCCGGTTGCGGCG
>CAZASR010000199.1:0-5387 GCA_964487765.1 uncultured Devosia sp.
TGTGTTCTCAGGCGTCAGCGGGGGAAAGTTTTGGTCACTGGCGGGACACTTCTGCTTCCTCGCGTCGTGCAAGTGGCGCCCCACCTACCGCTGCGCGGTTCCCCCTCCCCGCGGCTTCGCCGCGAGGAGGGAGAGGGGTGACTGCGCGTTCTTGCGTGCAGGCTTTATCGAGGATGAGTGCTGTGTTTGCCTTTTCCCTCCTCGACCGCAGGTCGGAGCGCAGCGGTGGGTGGGGCCTCTCGAACTGTTCTCGCAGCTCAGTCCGCTGGGTGGCCGGGACTTCGTCCGGCCATGACGACCGGGGGGCGGTGCATGGGGTGGGTTGGTTCCCAGCTTGCGCTTCGGTGTGTCGGCTTTTCTTTGCGGGGGCGGTTGGATATGGTCCGGCGCAATCGAATCCCGGCGAAAGACGTGACGCAGATGGCGCATTCAGCGACCCCGCATTTTCACAATACCGAGGGCCTCAAGAAGATCGAGGTGGGGTCCAAAGAGTTCATGTGCGTGGGGGCGCTGCCGCCATTCGACCATCCGCACATCTATATCGACATGGGCAAGGACAACGAGATCGTGTGCTCCTATTGCTCGACGCTCTATGTGTTCAATCCCGAGCTCGCCCCCGGCACCTCGCAGCCGCTGTCGGCCGTCTATCACGCCGAAGCGGTGTAGGGGCCGCTCATGCCTCAGACGGGCATGAGGGACTGGCGCAATCTGTGCGGTGTCGTTGCGGGACCGATCTTCGTGGCCGCGTTCCTGATCGAGGGCGCAACCCGCACCGACTACAACTGGCTCCGCCATCCGGTCAGTTCCCTGGCGCTTGGCGATCCTGGCTGGATACAGGCCGTGAACTTTCTGGTCACCGGCCTCCTGATGGCGATCTTCGCGACGAGCCTGAGGCGCGGCTCCCGCTGGGGAGCGATCCTGATCGGGCTCGCGGGCATAGGCCTGATCGGTGCCGGTCTGTTCGTAACCGACCCGCTGGGCGGCTATCCGCCGGGAACCCCGGACAAGATCGTCTACACACCGATCGGTATCGCCCACGACGTGTTCTCCATGCTGTTCTTCCTTGGCCTGCCTGTGGCCTGTATCCTCTTTGCCATCCGATATTTCCGCGCCGGCCGGCCGGGAGCGGGCGCTTACGCCGTGCTGACGGCCATCGCGTTCCTGGTGTTCTTCGTGCTGGCGGGGATGGGATTCGAACAGACGCCTGGCTGGGTGGACTGGGGCGGGATGATGCAGCGGATCAGCCTCGTCATCGGCTTTGCGTGGCTCACGCAGCTCGCGCTCGATATCGGACGAGACGGTTTCCCCGTTCGCGCAAAATGACCCAGCAGAGCGGCGGGCGCACCATCTACATCGCCGGAGCCGGCATTGCCGGCATGACGCTCGCTTTGGCGCTCGCCAAGTTCGGGGCGACGGTAGTGGTGCTCGAGCGCAACAAGACGGTGCAGGAGGTTGGCGCGGGGCTGCAGATCAGCCCCAATGCGCGGCGGGTGCTGAACCAGCTCGGCCTCGACAAGGCCATCGCGCAGAAAAGCTTCGAGCCGACCGGGATCGACGTCTATCCCTATGGCTGGGAGCATCCGCTGGTGACGCTGGAGCTGGGAGCGGCGATGCGCGAGACGTTCGGCGTGCCCTATTGTGTGATGCACCGGGCGGATTTGGCGGAGGTGCTGCATCGCGCCTGCCGGCGGTTCGCCAATATCGACATGCTGTTCGGCGTGCGCGGCTTCGATGCGGCGAACCACGAACGCGGGACCTCGATCCTTGTCGAGGAGGCCAATGGCAGCGCGCGGAGCACGCGGGTGCATGCCTTTGTCGGTGCCGACGGGGTGCGATCGGAGACGCGCACCCGCATCCTCAACGGGCCCGAGGCGGTCTATTCGGGCTATGTCGCCTGGCGAACGACGCTGTCTGCCGACCTGCTGGCGGGCGTCCTGGCACCGGAGCGGACGACACTGCTGCTGGCGCCCGGCTATCACGCGGTGTGCTATCCGCTGACCCAACGCGGACAGGTCAACATCGCGCTATTCCTCAAGGAGCCCAAGGCGCGGCTCGACCCCCGGAACCCGCCCAAGGAGCCGAAGCTGCCCTGGGCCGCGCGGCCGTCAAAGACTTTGCAGGCGATCACGGCGGCGGCGAAGGGCGGCTGGGGCTACTGGGTGGTCGATACGGTCACGGCGCCGGTGTGGGCGGATGGCGGCGTGGGCCTTGTCGGCGACGCGGCACATGCCATGCTGCCGTTCCAGGCACAGGGGGCCGCGATGGCGATCGAAGACGCGGCGATCCTGGCGCCCCTTCTGATGACCGAGCCGGACGCTGCTAGCGCCTTCCGGCGCTACGCGGCGATGCGGCAGCCGCGGGTCGAGCGCGTGCGCGATGTCTCCAACTCCAACGGCTTCGCCTTCCACCTCGAATGGCCCTTCACGCTGGGCCGGAACCTCGTGATCAAGGCACAGGGGCCGCGCGGGCATCTCAAGCGCCTCGGCTGGCTCTATGGCTACGATGCCGCGCCCGAACCGGCCGTCGCCGCCCCGGTGCGCAGCGCCGGGTCCGGACGGCCTTAGGCTTGCCTAGCCCGGTAGCGTGTGTCACCTAGCGCCCGCGCAGAAAAGTAGCTTCATGGCCCCCGCCAAACAAGACTCCCCCCTCACCCTTGCCTGTATCCTGATCACCATCCTGCTGGACATGGTGGGCTACGGCATCATCGTGCCGGTGCTGCCCGAGCTGATCAAGGATCTGACCGGGGGCAGCGTGGCACAGGCGGCGGTGATTGGCGGCTGGCTGGTGTTCGCCTATGCGCTGACGCAGTTCGTGTCCTCGCCGGTGCTGGGCAATCTGTCGGACCGGTTCGGACGGCGGCCGGTGCTCCTCGCGTCGCTGCTGGGGCTGACCTTCGACTACTCGATGATGGCCCTCGCCCCGGTGGTCTGGTACCTGTTCATCGGTCGGTTCGTGTCAGGGGTCGCGGGCGCCGCGGTGGCGACGGCGACCGCCTACATGGCCGACATCACCTCGCCGGAAAAGCGCACGCAGCGCTTCGGGCTGATCGGCGCGGCCTTCGGGCTGGGCTTCATCATCGGCCCGGTGATCGGCGGCGAGCTCGGCGAGTTCGGGCCCAAGGTGCCGTTCTTCGCGGCGGCGGGGCTCGCCTTCGCCAATTTCCTGTTCGGGCTGTTCGTCCTGCCGGAATCGCTGGCGCAGCGGCACCGGCGGGCCTTCAGCTTCCGGCGGGCCAATCCGTTCGGCGCGATCCTGTCGCTGCGCGAATTCCCGATGGTGCTGTGGCTGCTGATGGCGCTGCTGCTGTTCACGGTGGCGGCGCAGGCTTTTCCGTCGGTCTACAACTTCTTCACCATCGAAGTGTTCGGCTTCACCTCCTCGCAGATCGGGCGCACCCTGGGCCTGTTCGGGATCGTGTTCGCCCTGTTCCAGGCATTCGGCGTGGGGCCGCTGGTCAAGCGTTTCCAGGAGACCCCGGTGGTGATGCTCGGCATGACGGCGGCGGCAGTCGCCTTTACCGGCATCGCCTTCATCCAGGCCGAAAGCTGGCTCTATGTTCTGATCATCGTCGGCGCGGCGAGCGGGCTGGCGGCGCCAGCGATCAATGGCGTGATGTCGCGGCAGGTGCCCGACAATGCGCAGGGCGAGCTGCAGGGCGCGGTGAACGCGGCCAATTCGCTGGCGACGATCATCGGGCCGCTGCTGGCAACACAGGTGTTCGCGCTGTTCACCGTCTCGCCGCAACCGTTCGGCTATTTCCCGGGGGCGCCGTTCCTGATGGCGGCGGGGTTCATTGTCCTCGCCGCGACGCTGTTCCTGTTCGTCGCGGTGCGGTTCGATTTGAGCCACAAGCCGAGCGTGGCGCTGCATCCCAAGCCGCCCGAGATGTCGCCGCCGGGCCAGATGAACATCCCGACGACCGACAAGCAAGCCGAGGACGAGGGCGAGGCGGAGGACGAGCCGGGCGACCGCGCCTAGTTCGGGCGCCGCATCCGGTAGATTTCAGCGGGCTCTATCAAACGGGCATGAGCGACCGTGACCGAATGGATCGGGCCGTCGAGCTCCCTTTCCCAGAAGGCAAGGAAGCGGCCGAGGACCGGAAAGTCGGGGAAGGTGTCATAGCGTTGCCAGATGAACTCCTGGAACAGATCGAGATGATCGGCAGGCGATAGACAATCTGCGCCGTGGTGAGCCCGAAGCCGCTATTGGCGTCCGCTGGAGATAACGTCATTCCAGACTCCTTTCGCCGGTGAGTTCACCATTGTTCGCCGGCACGGGCAAGGCAGCGGAAGGATATTTCCTAGCAATTTCAGTGTGTTAGCAGCAGAGTTTGGGAAGTGCTGCCAGGTCGCGGCGATCGCGGGCGCGGCAACGGTCGCGGGAGTGTCGATCACTGCCGACGCGATGATTGGCGAAAGCCCAGCAAGCAAACCGCCTCGGCGGTGCCGCCGGGTGGCATGGACGTCCAGGGCTCGGCGACGACCCGGACTGGAAGGGGCTGCTGCGGCAGCCCTTTCGTGCCTAGTTGCCAAGCGTCGAGGGCCAGGTGCCGTGCTGTTCGCCGGGGCGGTCGATGAGCTCGAAACCATGGGCACCGAAGAAATCGCGCTGGCCCTGGGTGAGGTTGGCGGTGCCGCGGGCCTGGCGATAGCTGTCGAAATAGGCGAGCGAGGCCGACAGGCAGATCATCGGGAACTCCCCGAGCGCGGCGGCAGCGACGACGCGGCGGAGGGCCTGGTTGGCATCCTTCATGATGGCGACGAAATCGGGGACCATCAGCAGGTTCTCCGAGCCGCCCTTGGCGTAGGCCGCCGACATCTGGTCGAGAAAGCGCGAGCGGATGATGCAGCCGGCGCGCCAGATCCTGGCAATGGTGGCGAGCGGCAGGTTCCAGCCATATTCCTCGCTGGCCCTGGCCATGACCGCAAAGCCCTGGGCATAGGAGACGATCTTGCCGGCGAGCAGCGCCTGCTCGAGGTCGCCCAGGTCGACGCCGCCCTTGTTGCCGGAGGGCTTGCCATAGACCTTCTCGGCCGCCACCCGCTCGTCCTTGCGCGAGGAGATGGAGCGGGCAGCGACCGCACCTTCGATGGCAGTGGCCGGAACGCCGAGCTGCTGGGCCGCGACGGCGGACCACAGGCCCGTGCCCTTCTGGCCCGCCTTGTCGAGGATGAGGTCGACGAGCGGTTTGCCGGTTTTGGGCTCGATGGCTTCGAGGACGTAGCCGGTGATCTCGATGAGGTAGGAGTTGAGCGGACCCTTGTTCCAGTCCTTGAACACGCTGGCGGCCTGCGCGGGGTCCATCCCCATGCCGTCGCGCATGACGCCGTAGACCTCGGCGATCATCTGCATGTCGCCATATTCGATGCCGTTGTGGATCATCTTGA
>CAZASR010000200.1:0-5386 GCA_964487765.1 uncultured Devosia sp.
TGGCTTCCCAAAGGGTTTCGAGTTTTTCGCGCCTCGCCCTGTGGCGCATCGTTGCAGCACTAGTGTTTTCCGTCGTCGCTCTCGCCCCGGTCGCCGTACAGGCGGCGAAAGTGCCGCGCGCCTATGCCGGCATCGTGGTGGATGCCAAATCGGGCAAGACGCTCTACGAGAGCGACGCCGACGAGTATCGGTATCCCGCAAGCGTCACCAAGGTGATGACGCTCTACATCCTGTTCCAGGAGCTTGCCGCCGGTAACGTCAAGCTCAGCGACAAGATGAAGGTGAGCAAGCATGCCGCCGCGGCCGTGCCGACCAAGCTTGGCCTCAAGGCCGGCTCGACGATCACGGTCGAGAATGCCATCAAATCGCTGGTAACGCTAAGCGCCAACGACATGGCGCGCGTCATCGCCGAATACATTTCGGGCTCCGAATCTGCCTTCGCCAAGCGCATGACCTCGACGGCCAAGGCGCTGGGCATGAAGAAGACCACATACGCCAACGCCTCTGGCCTGCCCGACAGCCGCCAGGTCACGACCGTGCGCGACCAGGCCATCCTCGCCGCGGCGATCTACGAGCACTTTCCGGACTATTACGAGTACTTCCAGACCAAGAGCTTCAGTTACGGCAAGCGCACCTACGGCAACCACAATAATTTGCTCGGCAAGAACGGGATCGACGGCATCAAGACCGGCTACATCAACGCCGCCGGGTACAACCTGATGACGGCGGCGCGCACCGACGGCAAGCACCTGGTCGTCATCGCCTTCGGCTTCGACCGGGCCGGCACCCGCGACGCCAAGGTCCGCGACCTGGTCAAGAAATACCTGCCCAAAGCACGCTCGGGCTCGTATCTCGATGTCGCGATGATCCCCGAGCCGGACCGTGTGGGCGGCGCAACCGTGCGGGTCGCTTCGGTGCCTGTGCCAATGCCGATGCCCAGCTTCCGCAGCGTCGAGACGGCGCTGATGATGGAAGCGCCGGCGAATCCGCAGATGGGGATCGGCGACGTCGACTCGTCGGTCACCGTCGCCTCCATCCCGCCCGAGCCCGCTGGCCGACCGGTCGACCTCGGCATGCCGGCCGCGATCCAGGCGGTGGAGATGGCGGTGCCAACCGAACGCAAGACGCTGGGCGAAGTGATCGGTTCGTTCACCGACGCTTATCTCGGCGCGCCGCCCGCGCCGCTCGGCGTCACGCGCGCCTCGGCCCCGCTGGTGCCTCCCGTCGGCATCGGCGAAGACGGCGAACCGATCGACCTGATGACCTCGGGCAGCGTGCAGCAGGTGGCGGAAGCCCCGGCGCAGGAACAGCCGATGCCGGCCGCCCTGCCCTCGGACTGGATCGTCCAGGTGGGCGCCGCGCCAAGCGAAACCGGCGCCAATACCCTGCTCAGCGCCGCCACGGACAAGATCACGTCGCTGTCGAGCTTTTCGGCGTTCGTGCAGCGCGTCGACAAGGACGGCCAGACCTTCTACCGCGCCCGCTTCAGCGGCTTCTCCGACAAGGACGCGGCCAATGAAATGTGCAAGCAGCTCAAGCAGGCCAAAATGAGCTGCCTCGCGATGCAATCCTAACGGAAGCGCGACGAGGCAGCCGAACAGAGGAAGCGAGTTTGTGGCGTGTGTGTGGAGTAGCCCAAATGAGCGAAACGTCTAGTCTGAGCGAACTGGCCCGCTTCATCGGCCAGTCGGGGGTGATTGCCAGCGACGCGGGGGCCAACCGCCGGGCCGTCAACGATATCATCAGCCATCTAAGCCTGCGCCCGGCCAAGCCGCGGGTGTCGGAGCTGCTGGGCGTGGTGCTGACGCTCTCGGCCCGTACGCGGCGGATGATCATGCCGCGCGTCGACGTCGACCTCGACGTGTTCATGCCCGGGGGGCAGCGCGCCGTGCGCATCATGCTTGCGACGGTGAAATAGGATCAGGCGCTGCGGCGCAGCGGGCGCACGCTCTCGTCCCCTCGCAGCACGGTCGAAGGATCGGCGACAACCACGCGATTGCGACCGCGGGCCTTGGCTTCGTAGACGGCCGCGTCGGCAGCGGCGAGCAACGTCTCGACATCGACCGCGAAGGACGTCGCAGCGATGCCGATGCTGACCGTGGTCGAAGCCGGGCCGACCGGCGTCTCCACCGCCACTCCTTCGAAGGCGCTGCGGATTCGCTCGGCCACAGCAATGGCATCGTCGAGCCTGGTGGCCGGCAGGACGAAGCAGAATTCCTCGCCGCCCATCCTGAACAACAGGTCGGTGGGCCTCACGCTGTCTTCGGCGGATTCGGCGAAGGCCTTGAGCATGCGGTCGCCCACGTCGTGGCCATAGCGATCATTGACCTGCTTGAAGTGGTCGAGATCGAGGACGAGAATGGCCACCGGGTCGCGCAGCCCGGCGCGCCGGCGGGCCATGCGCTGGGCGAAGTCGCCGAAGGCCCGGCGATTCAGGAGGCCGGTCAGCGGATCGGACAAGGCGAAGCTGCGCTGCTCGGCCTCGCGGCGCTCCATGGTCATGGCGAGGAACAGCACGGCGCCGAAGATCGCGTGTCCGACGACGACCCAGGAATAGACCGCGAGCCAGTTCACGTCGAGCGGACCGGCACCGAAGGGAAACGGCGCGATGGGCGCGAGGGCGATGCGGACAAGCATCAGCACGCCATAACTTGCAAACACGCCCAGCAGCGGCATGCGGGAGCGCAGGCCATCGCCGCGACCGCGCCAGAGATCGTGGACAGCGAAGCCCGCGATGACGGCATTGAGCAGCGAAACGACGGCGATGCGCGCGGCCATGCTGTCGAGGAACGGCGGATAAAAGCAGAGGGCGATCCAGGCGACGCTTATCCCGGTGATGGCGCCCCAGGGCGGCTGGCGCCCGGCAAACAGGCGGATGCCATACCACATGCAGCCGAGCGAAAAGATTCGCGCGGCGTTGCCCAGGGCGATGGAGAGGAAATCCGCCTGCCAGCCGGTGCGGGTGTAGAGCGTAAGCGACACGCCGTTGAAGATCAGCGGCAGACCCCACCACAGCAGCCAGTGCGAGCGGCGGTCGCGCGCCCACAACGCCACGAAAACGCCACCGAACATCACGAGCAGGCCGCAACAAGCGACCAAAATGGTGTAACCGTCGAGCTGCAATAGGTGGACCTGAGCCGGAGTCGGGGGACTGTACCCGGCAGTTCTTTAACGAATTCGAAAGGGGAACCTAGCTCGACGTCGCCATGTGCTCGAAGCGCGGTCCGGTGCCCTGCCCTTCGGCGAAGGCGGCCATCGCGGCAGTGCGGGCGGCGGCGCGCTCGCTGATGGGCAGGCGCAATGCCTCGAGCAATTGGCGGTATTCCTGGCGGGCGCTCAAATGCGACATGGACGGCAGGCCGCCGAGCAGTTCCTCATCGAGCGGATCGAACACGGTGAGCCCCATCGGAAACAGCGAGCGGAAGATGACGCGTTCGGCGATACCTTCGGCGACCCGGCAGCCGAGGCGAACGGCAATCTTTTCGATGGCCGACTGGACCAGGCGCATCGAACGCGAGGACAGCATCGATATGCGATTGCGCACCAGGATCCAGTCGATGGTGCGGCCGTCGATCGCGAGCCGCTCGGTGCGCGCCCGCTGCACGAGACGGGCATAATGGCTCATCTCGCGCGGATCGCCAGTGACGGGATCGACATGCGCCATGACATCGAGGTCGATCAGGCTGTCGTTGAGCGGCGTGATCAGCGTATCGGCGAGCGAATGGGCGAGCCGGGTGAGATGGGTATCGAAGCCGGGCGTGTCGACGAGCAGGAAATCGGCGGCGCCTTCGACCTCGACCACGGCCTGGCGGAAGAGATCGAATTCGAGCTTCTGGTTTTCCCGGATCGAATCCGAGCGGGGCATGGGCAGGTGGAAGTGGGTGGTGTGCGGCAGCTTGAGGTCGCGCTGCTGCGCCCAGTTCCGCCGGTTCTCCACATAGGTGGTGAAGGTCTGCTGGCGGGAGTCAACGTCGATCGAGGCGACTTTGTAGCCCTGGTAAAGAAGATAGATGGCGAGGTGGAAGCCAGTGGTGGACTTGCCCGACCCGCCCTTCTCGTTCCCAATGACAATGACATGCGTGCCCGTACGCCCCAAGCCGGCCTCCATGTCCCCCGCCGGAATCTGCGGCGAAATCATGATTTGGTTCAAGAGGCAGTTTGGTCACAAGAGCGCGCGGACAGTGGATGCGCGAGGTAATTCACTTGACCACGCGATCGGCGAGGGATTCGCGGGCCGCGCTATATCAGTCCCAGGCGGGACAATTCGAGGGCGAGTTCGGGGTCGCCCTCTTCGGCTAGGCCGTTGCTGCCCAGGTCGGGCGGGGCGTCCTTGGGCTCGAGATAGCGCCAGCCCTGGAAGGGGGATTTGGGGCGGGGGCTGACGCGGATGAGGTCGGGCGCCATGATGATGTCGCAGCAGCTCAGGCCCTGCCCATCAACGGCTTCGGCAAGGCGGAGGATGGGCTGACGGCAGCGGATGACGCCGGAGATAACCCAGTAGATCGAGCCGATGCCCTCGATCTCGGCGCGGCGCCGGGGCATGCTGCGGGTGCGGTGGACGTGGACATTCTCGCCATAGTCGGCGCCCCACCAATGGGCACGCTCCTCGCGATAGGATTCGAGCTCCTCCAGCGTCGCGACGCCGACGCAAAGCTTGATAATATTCATCATGGGTAGAACGTCATACCAGTCACGGCATCAGCCCGAACACACGCATCCACAGGGCGGCAAGGCCGAGGAAGCCGAAGAAACCGACGACGTCGGTGATCGTGGTGACGAACACCGAGGACGCGATGGCGGGGTCGATCTTGAAGCGGTTGAGGGTCAGGGGGATGAGGATGCCGGCACTGCCCGCCGCAATCATGTTGACGACCATGGCGAGCGCGATGACGAGCCCGAGACCGGGGTTGAAAAAGCGCAGCCAGGTCAGCAGGCCGAGCAACAACGCGAAAATCAGGCCGTTGAGCAGGCCGACCGTCATTTCGCGCAAGATCAGCCGCCGAATCTTGAAGCTGTCGAGCTCGCGCATGGCCAGCGCGCGGACGGTGACGGTCATCGTCTGCGTGCCGGCATTGCCGCCCATCGAGGCGACGATGGGCATGAGCGCCGCAAGCGCCACCATTTCCTCGATCGTTGCATCGAACAGGCCGATGACGAGGGACGCGAGCATGGCGGTGACCAGGTTGACCACCAGCCAGGTGGCGCGGCCACGCACCGTCCTGGCGACGGTGTCGGAAATCTCCTCGTCGCCGACGCCAGCGAGCAACTGCATGTCCTCGGTGGCCTCCTCATGGATGACGTCAACGATGTCGTCGATGGTCAACACCCCGACCAGCCGCCTGCTCTCGTCGACGACGGCGACCTCGACGAGGTCGTAGCGCTCGAA
>CAZASR010000201.1:0-5384 GCA_964487765.1 uncultured Devosia sp.
CGGCGCGACGAGGACGGCTATTACTGGATCACCGGCCGCGTCGACGACGTGCTCAACGTGTCAGGCCACCGCATCGGCACGGCCGAAATCGAAAGCGCACTGGTGGCGCATCCCAAGGTCGCCGAGGCCGCCGTCGTCGGCTATCCGCACGACATCAAGGGGCAGGGCATCTACTGCTATGTCACGCTGATGACCGGCGAAAAGGGCGACGACGCGCTCAAGACCGAACTGCGCAACTGGGTGCGCAAGGAGATCGGCGCGATCGCCTCGCCCGACCTCATCCAGTTCGCGCCCGGCCTGCCCAAGACCCGTTCGGGCAAGATCATGCGCCGCATCCTGCGCAAGATCGCTGAAAACGAGTACGGCGCCCTGGGCGACACGACCACGCTCGCCGATCCAGGGGTCGTGACCGACCTTGTCGAAAACCGCCAGAATCGGTAGCGATCCCATCGCTCGGCCTCGTTAACACTTGCTAACGAAGCCGGGCGCATAGTCCGAAGCGGTCTCACCGACTGGGAACGGCTGATGGGCTTGAGAAATCTCTCCACTGCACTGGCAGCGGGGCTGAGGGCGCTGCGCGGCGGACCCGAAGCCGGAGAGACTCTCGCCCAAGTCGTCAACGACAGCTTTTCGGGCATGGTCGTCATCAGTGCCGGCGGCACCGTCCTCGCCGCCAGCCGTATCGCATGCGACCTGCTCAACGAGGGAAGGCCACTGGACGGGTCGCGTGCGCAACGTGTCCTGCCGCGCGACATGTACCTCGCCGTCGAGCACGTCCTGGCCGAAACGACACCGGCCAAGGAAACGCCGCTCGCCATCTGCGTGCTGCACAACAGTCCCGAAACCGACGATCGTCTCGTGTTGCAGTTCGCTGTCACGGCGAGCGTCGTCAGCGGCTCGGAGCGCGTCGCCTGCCTCAATTTCTGGGACGTCACCGAGCGCCGCCGGGCCGAGGAAAGGCTGTCCTTCCTCGCGACGCATGATCCCCTGACGGGGTCTCTGTCGCGCACGGGCCTCTGCAACGCTATCAACGAGCGCTTCGAGCGCGAGCGCGGGCGCGCCGAAGGGCTCGCGGTCTTCGCCATCGACCTGGCGCGGTTCAAGCCGGTCAACGACGCGCTCGGGCATGCACATGGCGACATGCTGCTCAAGCAGGTAGTGAGCCGCCTGCGAGCGACCGGCGCGCTGCTGGTCGCGCGCCTGGGCGGGCACGCCTTTGCCATCGCGCATCCGGGATTGTCGCAGGCCGATGCCGCGCAGTTCTGCGAGATCGTGCAGGACAAGCTCGTCGCGCCCTACCAGCTCGGGCCGCACCACGCGATCGTCGGCGCCGATATCGGCATCAGCCATTCGGCGGTGTCGGGCTTCGACCCCGATCAGCTCCTCGGCCATGCCGACATGGCTCTCAACGTCGCGCGGAGCATGGCCGGCAAGGGCTATGCCGCCTTCTCGCCCGAAATGGACGAGAGCCTGCGCGCCCGCCAGGAGCTCGAGACCGAAATGCAGCAGGCGATGGAGCGCGGCGAAATTTCGCTGATGTTCCAGCCGCAGGCTGCCCTCGACGATGGCCGGGTCATCGGGGTCGAAGCCCTGATGCGCTGGATGCATCCGGACCTCGGCGCGGTCTCGCCGGATCGCTTCATTCCCATCGCCGAGGAAACCGGCAAAATCGTCGAGCTCGGGCGCTGGATTCTCGCTGCTGCCTGCAGCGAGGTGGCGACGTGGCCGGGTGAGCTCCGGCTTTCGGTCAACATCTCGCCGATCCAGTTCGAACTGGTCGACGTTGTCGCGGAGGTGAAGGAGGCTCTCGCCAAGTCGGGCCTCCCGGCGCACCGGCTCGATGTGGAGATCACCGAGGGCATCTTCGTGTCCAATGTGCGCGCCACCATCGAGGCGCTGCAGAAGCTGCGCAATCTCGGTGTCGGCATCGCGCTCGACGATTTCGGCACGGGCTATTCGTCGCTCGGCTATCTCGGGCGCCTCCCCATCGACAAGATCAAGATCGACCAGAGCTTCGTCAAAAAACTTCCGGGCGACCAGCAGTCCGGAGTGATCATCCGCGCCGTCATGATGCTCAGCGAAGCGCTCAACAAGGTCGTCATCGCCGAGGGCATCGAGACCGCCGACCAGGCCTGGATGCTCAAGATGATGGGCTGCAAGGTTGGCCAAGGATATCACTTCGGTCGCCCCAAGACCGCCGCCGAGATGCGGGAGATGCTGGAACAGGGTTCCGCCAGAACCGCGCCGGCCTCGGCCTAGCTGAACCTGCGGCGAGCATCCAGCGCGAGCCCCAGCCCCACGCTGCCGAACGCATCGGTATCGACGAACCGCGCCGCCGGGAAGAGCTCCCGCAGCCGCGCGAGAATTGCCGGTATCTGGGTCGAGCCACCGGTGAGGATCAGAGTTTCTATGCGATGGGCGGGGAGACCGGCCATGGCCAGCGTCAGCCCGA
Organism: uncultured Devosia sp.; assembly: GCA_964487765.1. Taxonomy (GTDB): domain Bacteria; phylum Pseudomonadota; class Alphaproteobacteria; order Rhizobiales; family Devosiaceae; genus Devosia_A. Next base: position 2,453 of record CAZASR010000201.1, read on the forward strand.
TCCTGTCTTCGATGCGGCGGATCGAACGCGCCAGCACAGCTGCCAGTTCCTTGCGCGTGACCGGCGTGGCCAGTGTCACTTCTTCGCCCGCAAAGGCGAGGCTCGTCGCCTCGTCATGGGTGAGCGCGATCTTGGCTTCCTCCACCGCACCGGCCAGCAGATGGCCCTCGCGATGGGCAACGATCGAGATCATGTCGCCGACCTTCGCCGGGTCGCGCGCCTCCCGCTGGGTGTGCCTCAGTTCCCGCAACATTTCGGGCGTGTAGAGGCGGTTGATGCGATGCCAAGTCGCGAGATCGACATAGGGTCCGGAGGGCAGGGGCCGCTTCCCATCAACTGTCGGAGTCTGGTAGCCCAGCGCCGGCATCGCCTTGTTGAGCGAGAGCAGCCGATCAAAGTCGGTGCCGCCGATGTGGACGCCCGAGGTGGCAAGGATGTCGCCGCTGCGGTCGGTGGCGCGGGAGCGGCCGGGGGCAACGCGCACGATCGAAAGGTCCGACGTGCCGCCGCCCAGGTCGATCACCAGCCCGATCTCCTCGCGACTCACGGTCTGCTCGTAGTCGAGCGGCGATCGGCTCGAACTGGAATGCGACATGACGGAAGCCCTGCGTGCGTACGGCACTTTCCATCTGGTCCTGGGCCTCGCGGTCAGCGAGCGGATCGTCGTCGACGTAATGCGCCGGCCGACCGACCACCACGGAATCGAGCTCGTAGCCGAGCTCCGCCTCTGCCCGCCGCTTGAGTTCGCCCACAAAGCCGCCGATCAGATCGAGAAAGGGAATGATCCGGCGCTTGATGCGGACCGCTTCATCGGCCAGGGACTTGCCCAGCACGCTCTTGAGTGAGCGCATCATGCGCCCCTCCGCGCCGCCGGCATAAGCAGTGGCAGCGGTGCGGCCGTAGAGCGTGCGATCCGTCTCGAAGTCGAAAAACAAAGTGCTGGGGATGGTGGCCCGGCCAGCCTCAAGCGGCAGCAGCCGCGCGCCATCGTCGCCGGCGACGCCCAGCGTGGTGTTGGACGTGCCGAAGTCGAGACCGCAATGACGCAGGGGCGATGGCATTTCGGGAGATCGGGCGAAGAGGGGAGTGGCCGTATAGCCGCGATTACGTTTTCGCCGCAATAGCGTGCAAGATCGCGCCCGAATCCTCCAGTGAAGGTGACTTGCTTGATCCGTCCTGCTCTCGCGGCGCTCCTGGCGCTGGTTCTCTCAGCGCCCGCCGGAGCCCAGACGCTCGAGCAGATGGCCGGCCAGATGATCATTGTCGGCTTCCAGGGCGACGACGTGTCCGACAAGTCTGTGCGGGCCGTTGCGGCCGAGATCGCCGCCGGCGATCTGGGCGGGGTGATGTATCTCAAGCCCAATGTGAAGAGCCTCGAAGCGGTGAGGGCGATAAACGAGCTGTTCCGCTCGTCTTCGCCCGGTCTGCCGCCCTTCATCACGCTCGACCAGGAGGGCGGGGCCGTCGAGCGGCTGACCGAGGCCGTGGGGTTTGCCGAGTTGCCCAATGCCGCCTCGATCGCAAAGAACAACTCTCCCGCGGAAGCCGAGGCGATCTACGAAGGCATGGCGCACGAGGTGGCGGCGCTCGGCTTCAGCGTGAATTTCGGTCCCGTCGCCGATCTCGACGTCAACCCGAACAATCAGGTGATCGCCAAGTTCGGCCGTGCGTTCGGCAAGTCGCCGGAGGTGGTCGCGGCGTATGACGAGGCCTTCATCGAGGCCCACCACGCCGCCGGCCTGATCACCGCGCTCAAGCATTTCCCCGGCCATGGGTCGAGTACCGCCGACAGCCATGAGGGATTCGTCGATATCTCCAGCACCTGGAGCCCGGCCGAGCTCGAGCCCTACCGCATCCTGTTCGCTGACGGCTATGCCGACATGGTCATGGTCGGCCACCTCTACCACGAGGATTATGTCGGCCAAGGAAGCGGCAAGCTGCCGGCTAGCCTGTCGCCGGAATGGATCGAGGGCGTACTGCGCGGCCAGCTCGGTTTCAAGGGCGTCGTCGTCAGCGACGACCTCGAAATGGGCGCGATCCGCAAGATTTACGACCTCCACGACACCATCGTGCAGGCCGTCAACGCCGGCACCGACGTGCTCCTCTTCTCCAACACTGCGGCACCGTCGGGCAATCTGGCGGACAAGGTGCGCGGCATCCTTGTCGCCGAAGCCGAATCCGACCCCGCTTTCCGGGCCCGGATCGAGGCCAGCTACGGGCGGATCGTGGCCCTGAAGGCCCGGATTGGCGGGTAGTTCGGCTCGCCTGTTCCGTCCGTAGTCCAAACGCACTATGGTGCGGCGGCGCCGTCGCGGAGAGCAGATGCCAGCACAAAGCAGCAAGAACGTCCGCAAAGTCCGCGCGCTGTTTCTCAGCGACGTGCATCTGGGCATGCGCCCCACGCGCATCGGGCAACTCGTCGATTTCCTGCGTCATCACGAGGCCGACACAATCTACCTGATCGGCGACATCCTGGATGGCTGGCGGCTGGCGCGCTCCTGGTACTGGCCGCCGATCTATAACGAATTCGTCGAGGAACTCCTCGACAAGGCGGCGCGCGGCACGCGGCTGGTGGTGCTGCCGGGAAACCACGACGAGTTCCTGCGCGAATATCTGGGCACCTACTTCGGCGAGGTCGAGTTCGTCGACCGGACGGTGCACACCACGGCCCTGGGCCGCACCTATTTGGTCATGCATGGCGACCAGTTCGACGTGGTCGTCGCCCATGCCAAATGGCTTGCGCATGTCGGCGACTGGGCCTACCGCATGGCCCTGCGCGTCAATATCTTCATCAACTGGGTGCGCCGGCGGCTGCGCCGCCCCTACTGGTCGCTCAGCGCCTGGGCCAAGAACAAGGTGAAGAACGCCGTGAGCGTCATCGGCCGCTTCGAGGAGGCGCTGACGCTCGAGGCGCGCGACAATGGCGTCGACG
>CAZASR010000202.1:0-5368 GCA_964487765.1 uncultured Devosia sp.
CTGCTGAGAAAGAAGATTTCGAGTCCATGCTGATGGACTCCTTCCTCGACAACGACGCCGTCGAAGGCGCGGTGGTCAAGGGCAAGGTGGTCGCGATCGAAAAGGATCTGGCGATCATCGATGTCGGTCTCAAGACCGAAGGGCGCATCGCGCTCAAGGAATTCGGCGCCGCCGGCCGAGACGGCACCATCCAGGTGGGCTCGGAAGTCGAGGTCTATGTCGACCGCGTCGAGAACGCCATGGGCGAGGCGGTGCTGAGCCGCGAGAAGGCCCGCCGCGAAGAGAGCTGGGTCAAGCTCGAAGAGCTCTACAACGCCAATCAGCGCGTCGAAGGCATCATCTTCAACCAGGTCAAGGGCGGTTTCACCGTCGACCTCGAAGGCGCCGTGGCGTTCCTGCCGCGCTCGCAGGTGGACATTCGTCCCATCCGCGACATCGGCCCGCTCATGAACGTGCCGCAGCCCTTCCAGATCCTCAAGATGGACAAGCGCCGCGGCAATATCGTGGTGTCGCGCCGCGCCATCCTCGAGGAGAGCCGCGCCGAGCAGCGCTCGGAGATCGTCCAGCAGCTCGAGGAAGGCCAGATCGTCGATGGCGTGGTCAAGAACATCACCGATTACGGTGCGTTCGTGGATCTGGGCGGTATCGACGGCCTGCTGCATGTCACCGACATTGCCTGGCGCCGCGTCAACCATCCCTCCGAAGTGCTCTCGATCGGCGAGACCATCAAGGTCCAGATCATCCGCATCAATCATGAGAGCCACCGCATCAGCCTGGGCATGAAGCAGCTCCAGGCCGATCCGTGGGAAGGTATCGAGGCCAAGTATCCGGTAGGCGCCAAGTTCACCGGCCGGGTGACCAACATCACCGACTACGGCGCGTTCGTGGAACTGGAGCCGGGCATCGAAGGCCTGATCCACGTCTCCGAGATGAGCTGGACCAAGAAGAACGTCCACCCCGGCAAGATCGTGAGCACCTCGCAGGAAGTCGAGGTGATGGTGCTCGAGGTCGATCCCGACAAGCGGCGCATCAGCCTTGGCCTCAAGCAGACCCTCGCCAATCCGTGGGAGACTTTCGCGGACAAGTTCCCGACCGGCTCCACCATCGAGGGCGAGGTGAAGAACAAGACCGAGTTCGGCCTGTTCATCGGCCTCGAGGGCGACGTGGACGGCATGGTCCATCTGAGCGATCTCGACTGGCAGCGGCCGGGCGAGCAGGTGCTCGACGAGTACAATCGTGGCGACATCGTCAAGGCCAAGGTGCTCGACGTCGACGTGGAGAAGGAGCGCATCTCGCTCGGCATCAAGCAGCTCGCCACCGGCGACGAGAAGGATGCCGCTGGCGAGGGCCTGCGCAAGGGCTCCGTCGTCACCGGCGTGGTGACCGAGGTCAATGACGGCGGCATCGAGGTCAAGATCGAAGGCAGCGAGATGACCGCGTTCATCCGCCGCGCCGATCTGAGCCGCGACCGCAACGACCAGCGCCCCGAGCGTTTCGCCAAGGGCGACAAGGTCGATGCCCGCGTCACCCAGTACGACAAGAAGACGGGCAAGATCGCCCTCTCCATCAAGGCGCTGGAAATCGCCGAGGAGAAGGAAGCGGTCGCCCAGTACGGCTCGTCGGATTCGGGCGCTTCGCTCGGCGACATTCTGGGCGCCGCGCTCAAGGATCGCGAGAAGAAGTAATCTGCCCGGCGGGCGGTCCCCCCGGCGACAGCGGGGACGTCCGCCCTCCGGTACTTCGGTCACGAGTGTTGACGGATTCGGGGCCCGCGCCTAACGGTGCGGGCCTTGCCTTTGGGGGATGAGGATGAAGCTACCGGGCATCGCCTGGCGCGCCATGACCGGCTATGACGTCGATGCGGTCGCCGAAATCGCGGCTGTCGTGCATCCCGACCTGTTCGAGACGCCCGAGGTGCTCGCCGAGCGCCAGCGGCTTTACCATTTCGGCGCCTATCTGCTCGAAGTGAACGAACGCCCGGCCGGCTACGTGCTGAGCCATCCATGGGCGCTGGACGCGCTGCCGCGGCTCAACACGCGGCTCGGCGAGCTGCCCTCGGCGCCCGACACCTATTACATCCACGATCTCGCTTTGCTGCCGGTGGCGCGCCGGGTCGGCGCCGCCAGCTACATCACCAATGCGCTCGCCAAGCACGCCCGCGCGCACGGCTTTCCCACCATGAGTCTCGTTGCCGTCAATGGCAGCGTGCCCTTTTGGGAAAAGCACGAATTCGCGGTCACCGACATCCCCGAGCTCTTCCCCAAGCTGCTGAGCTACGAGCCCGAAGCCCGGCTGATGGTGCGCCGGCTCTAGCGGCATCCGGCCGCGCCGCGCTCGATATCCGCCCAAAAGGCGGGGAATGTCGCAAGATATTTGCGCGATGTATCGCCAGATAGACGGAAAAGGCGGCGCTTGCCGACCTGCTCGGCCGGCGCCCGCCTTCCCTTGCCACCTCCCGTGCCCTCGGCTAAGCCGCTTGGCGTCAGGCGAGAGGGGCAACCATGTCCGACCCGATCATCGATCCCAGCCACGCCATTCCGGCGGCGAGCCAACTCAGGCGCTCGCGCTTTCGCTGGCGCATGGTGGCGTTCGTCGCGCTGGTGATCGCGATCCTGCTGGGCACGGCCCGCTTTGCCACCGAGAACGGCATCTCGGGCGATACCATTGCGCGCATCGAGATCGACGGCACCATTGCCTCCGATCCCAGGCGCCTCGAAGCGTTCGAGAAGATCGCCGAGAGCGATGATGTCAAGGCCGTGATCATCGCCATCAACTCGCCGGGCGGAACCACGGCCGGCGGCGAGGAACTCTACGAAGCGATCGGCAAGCTGCGCGAGAAGAAGCCGGTCGTCGCCTATGTGAAGGAACTGGGCGCCTCGGCGGCCTATATGGCGGCGATCGCCGCCGACCGCATCTTCGTCCGCCGGCTCTCGATCGTGGGCTCGATCGGCGTGCTGTTCCAGACCACCGATGCCAGCAAGCTGATGCAGACCATCGGCATCGATCTCGACAAGGTCGCCTCGGGGCCGCTCAAGGCCGAGCCCGAGATCGACGAGCCGATGTCGCCCGAAGTGCGCGCCTCGCTGCAGAAGCTGGTCGACGATTCGTTTTCCTGGTTCGTCGATATCGTCGCCGAACGGCGCGGCATGACGCGCGCCGACGTGCTGCCGCTGGCCGACGGCCGCATCCTCACCGGCCGGCAGGGCATCGAAGACGGGCTCGTCGACGAGGTCGGCGGCGAGGCCGAGGCCATCGCTTGGCTCGAGGCGAACAGATCGATCAAGTCCGACCTGCCGGTGGTCACCTGGTATCCCGAGGCGCAACCGGCTTATGCGCAATGGGGCAAGTGGCTCGGCGGGCAGGCCCGCTCGGCGTTGGGGCTGCCGCCCGAAGGGCCCGTTGTGCTTGACGGGCTTGTTTCGCTTTGGCAGGTTGCCCGCTGACTGAGGAACACTGATTATCCTTTACCGTCGCGACCACAACCGCCCGGGGGCGAGATGATCAAGTCTGAACTGGTCGAGAAGCTTGCGAGCGAAAACCCGCATCTGTTCCAGCGCGACGTCGAAAACATCGTCAACGCCATTCTCGACGAAGTGGGAAACGCGATGGCGCGCGGCGACCGCGTCGAGCTCCGCGGCTTCGGCGCCTTTGCGGTCAAGAACCGCCCCGCCCGCGTCGGGCGCAATCCGCGCACCGGCGAGCAGGTCGAGGTTGGTGAGAAATATGTGCCGCAATTCAAGGCCGGCAAGGAGATCCGTGAGCGGCTCAACAAGGCATAGCGGCGCAGGTGCGGCGCGACGCTCGAGCGAGCCGGGGTCCGGAACGTAGCCCCATGATCAGACGCATCGTCGGTTGGGTTGTGCTGGTGCCGCTCTGCCTGGTGATGATCATATTTGCGCTCGCCAACCGGCAGCTCGTGGTCGTCAATTTCAATCCGCTGGTGCCCTCCGAAGCGCTGAGCACGCCCGGCGTCGGCGTGCCCCTGTTCCTCGTGCTGTTCGCGGTGCTGCTGATCGGCGTGCTGCTGGGCGGCATCGCCACCTGGTTCGCCCAGGCCCCGCACCGGCGCGACGAGCGCGCCTATAAGCGCGAAGCCGAGCGGCTCAATCGCGAAATGAACGCCATCCGGCGCCCAACGCTCAGTGTCGACGATCTGGCAAAGCCCTGATGGCCGATCCCCTCATCATCAAGATTTGCGGCATCAAGACCGAAGCCATCCTCGATGCGGCGATCGATGCCGGCACCGACATGGTCGGCTTCATGCATTTCATGCGCTCGCCGCGGCATCTCGAGCTCGACGATATCGGCGAACTGATCTCGCTGGCGCGCGGCCGCGCCGAAAGCTGCGTGGTGCTGGTCAATCCCGACAATACGCTGGTCGCGCAGGTGGCGGCGCTCGGCCCCGACTGGATCCAGCTGCACGGCCCCGAAACGCCGCATCGGGTGGAAACCATCCGCGACGAGGCGGGTATCGCCATCCTCAAGGCCTGCCCCATCGGCACCGCCGAGGACGTCGCCCACGTCGCGCACTACGCCGACTGCGCCGACCGCATCCTGCTCGACGCCAAGCCGCCCAAGGGGGCCGACCGGCCCGGCGGGCATGGCGACACCTTCGACTGGGGCCTGCTCAAGGCGCTTGACCCGTCGCTCGGCTTCATGCTTTCGGGAGGCCTGACACCCGATACGGTCGCCGCCGCCATTGCGGCGACGCACCCGATGGGGGTCGATGTATCATCGGGCGTCGAGACGGCGCCGGGCGTCAAGGATGCCGGCCTCGTCCGCGCCTTCATCGAAAGAGCCCGGGCCGCTGCCCGCGCATGACCGGCGGCCGGGACGCGGCCGAGGTTTAAGCCGGGAGCCTTGGGCTCCCATGAGGGAGTGATCGAGTTGCCGCCGAGTGGGGCTAATTCGCTGCGCAACGGCCCCGATGAGGATGGCCGTTTCGGCATCTTCGGCGGGCGCTATGTCGCCGAAACGCTGATGCCGCTGATCCGCGATCTCGAAGCGGCCTATGAGAGCGCCAAGACCGACCCCGACTTCATCGCCGAGATGGCTGCACTGCGCACGCATTATGCGGGCCGTCCCTCGCCGCTCTATTTCGCCGAGCGGCTGACGGAACATCTGGGCGGCGCGAAGGTCTATCTCAAGCGCGAGGAGCTCAACCACACCGGCTCGCACAAGATCAACAACACGCTGGGCCAGATTCTGCTGGCGCGGCGCATGGGCAAGTCCCGCATCATCGCCGAGACCGGTGCGGGCCAGCATGGCGTCGCGACCGCGACGGTCTGCGCGAAGTTCAACCTGCCTTGCGTCGTCTTCATGGGCGCGACCGACGTCAAGCGGCAATGGCCAAATGTTTTGCGCATGA
>CAZASR010000203.1:0-5361 GCA_964487765.1 uncultured Devosia sp.
GGCCGACATAGCCGACCTCGGTGAACTTGGTCGCTTCGACCTTGATGAACGGCGCCTGCGCCAGCTTGGCGAGGCGGCGGCTGATCTCCGTCTTGCCGACACCGGTCGGCCCGATCATCAGGATGTTCTTGGGGGTGACTTCCGCGCGCAAGTCTTCGGGGAGCTGCTGGCGCCGCCAGCGGTTCCTGAGCGCCACCGCCACCGCCCGCTTCGCGTCCTCCTGGCCGATGATATAGCGGTCGAGCTCCGCCACGATCTCGCGGGGGCTGAGGGTGGAGGTATCTGGCATGAGCTTGTCCTTCCGGACGCCTTCGTCGCGAAGCACGTCGTCGTTCTGCCCGCCGTCAAAGGCCGGGCTGCTGGGTTCGTTCAACATTTATCAGCTCTCGATCTGTTCGAGCGTCACGCTTTCGTTGGTGTAGATGCAGATTTCGGCGGCGATCTTCATCGCCTTGCGCGCAATGGCCTCGGCATCCATCTCGGTGTTCTCGGCCAGCGCCAGCGCAGCGCTCTGCGCATAATTGCCGCCCGAGCCGATGGCGATCACGCCCTTGTCCGGGGTCAGCACGTCGCCATTGCCGGTGATGACCAGCGTCGTGTCCTTGTCGGCGACGATCATCATCGCCTCGAGGTGACGCAGGTAGCGGTCGCCGCGCCAGTCCTTGGCGAGCTCGACGGCGGCGCGCATCAACTGGTCCGGATACTGCTCAAGCTTCTTTTCGAGCCGCTCGAACAGCGTGAAGGCATCGGCCGTCGAGCCGGCAAAGCCGCCGATCACCTTGTCGCCGACGAGCCGGCGCACCTTGCGCGCATTATGCTTCATCACCGTGTTGCCGACGGACACCTGCCCGTCGCCGGCTATGACAACCCTGTTGCCCTTGCGGACCGAGACGATGGTCGTACCGTGCCAGCCCGGAAAATCATTGTCCTTCGACATTCAACACTCCAAAAGGATTTCACCGTATTTAGGGGCAAAGCGCCCGAATGCAATGATCGGCAACTGCCGATGAAAGGCGCAATAGCGCCCGGACGGTGCCTCCTCCACCGGGTCATTTCCGCGAAAGAGCGGAGACGCCGTCCGGTGGCAGGGGGCGAGACCGTAAACGCGAGTCCCCGCTTCCCGCGGGGAGGACTCTGGGGTGTGGCATGCGTAGCGCAAAAGTCGAAAGAAAAACCAATGAGACCGACATCGCCGTGTCGGTAAACCTCGATGGCTCGGGCACTTACGATGTCGAGACCGGTATCGGCTTCCTCGACCATATGCTCGATCAGCTGAGCAAGCACTCGCTGATCGACATTCGGCTGCGGGCCAGGGGGGATCTGCATATCGACTTCCACCACACCGCCGAGGATGTCGGGATCGCGCTCGGCGAGGCGATCAAGCGGGCGCTCGGCGACAAGAAGGGCATCCGCCGCTACGCCTCGTCGGACCTCGTGATGGACGGCACGCTCACCCGTGTCGCGCTCGACGTATCGGGCCGGCCGTTCCTCGTGTGGAAGGTCGTTTTCGACCGCGACAAGGTGGGCGAGATGGACACCGAGCTGTTCCGCGAATGGTTCCAGGCCTTCGCCATGAATGCCGGGATTACGCTCCATGTCGAAAATCTCTACGGCGACAACAACCATCACATCGCCGAGAGCGCCTTCAAGGCCTTGGCACGGGCGTTGCGCGAGGCGGTGGAGATCGATCCGCGCGCCAGCGACAGGATTCCGAGCACCAAGGGCTCGCTCTAGCGCCTTGCATCGCGCCACCGATTGGGGCATGAGCCCGTAAATCGGAGATCTGCCATGGCCGGAACGCTGATCGTCGCCCTCGACGTGGACACGCGCAGGGAGGCCGAATCGATCGTGAGCGCCCTCGATGGCGCCGCCGACTTCTTCAAGATCGGCTACCAGCTCTTTTATGGCGGCGACGGTCTCGCGCTGGGCAAGGACTTGCTGGCCGCGAACAAGCGTGTCTTCTTCGATCTCAAGCTCCTCGATATCGACAATTCCGTAGAAAAAGGCGTCGCCGCCATCGCGCGAACCGGCGCGACCATGCTCACGGTGCACGCCTATCCCAAATGCATGCGGGCCGCACTCAAGGGTGCAGCAGGCTCGGACCTCACCATTCTGGGCGTCTCGGTGCTGACTTCGATGGACGACAACGATGTCGCCGAAGCCGGCTATGCCGACGATGCGGCCGGGCTCGTCGCCGCCCGGGCCCATCAGGCCAGGCTGATCGGCGTCGGCGGGGTTGTCTGCTCACCCCGCGAGGCCGAGATGGTCCGCGCCATCATTGGCCCGCACGCGGCCGTGGTTACGCCAGGGATCCGCCCCGCCGGCAGCGCTGCGGGCGACCAGAAGCGGGTGATGGGTCCGGCCGAGGCGATCGACGCCGGCGCCAGCCACCTCGTCGTCGGCCGTCCGATCACCACCGCCGCCGATCCCGCGGCGGCCGCGCGGCAGATCCTTGCCCAAATGCAGGGCCACGCCATTGCCTAGGTGGTGGATTCGGGCGCGCGCCCTCGCTAAGGGTGCGCGATGACTACACTTCGCGTCGCCATCGCCGGGGCCGGCGGACGGATGGGGCAGGCCAATATCCAGGCCGTCGCCACGACGCCCGGCCTCGAGCTTCATTCCGCTTTCGACCGCCCCGGCTCCGAGGCCATCGGCCGCGATGCCGGCGAGCTTGCCGGCGCGGGCCGTCTCGGGATCACGATCGGCGAAGATGCCGAGGCGGCGCTCGAGGGCGCCGACATTCTCATCGATTTTACCGCGCCGGCCGTGAGCGTGCTCCTCGCCGAACTCGCGGCGCCGCGCGGGCTGGTTCACATCATCGGCACCACGGGGTGCTCGAAGGAGCAGGACTGGGCCATCCAGAAGGCGGGATCGGCCGGTGCCCGGATCGTCAAATCGGGCAATTTCTCGCTCGGCATCAACATGCTGCTCGGCCTCGTGCGGCAGGCGGCGCGGGGGCTGCCCGGCTTCGACATCGAGGTGCTCGAGATGCACCACAACCAGAAGGTGGATGCGCCTTCGGGTACGGCGCTGATGCTCGGCCGCGCCGCCGCCGAAGGCCGCGGCATCGAACTCGACCAGCATGCGGTCAGGGTCCGCGACGGTCATACCGGCCCGCGCCCGGCGGGCAGCATCGGCTTTGCCACGCTGCGCGGTGGCGGTGTTATCGGCGAGCATAGCGTCATCCTCGCGGGCGCGACCGAGCGGATCGTGCTCAGCCACAGCGCGCAGGAGCGCGGCATGTTCGCCGCAGGGGCCGTACAGGCGGCGGTGTGGGCGGTGCGCCAGCCGCCAGGATTTTATGGCATGGCCGACGTCCTCGGCCTGACGGAGTGAATTGAATGGCCGGCATGCTGATCCTCGTTCGCCACGGGCAGAGCGAGTGGAACCTCAAGAATTTGTTCACCGGCTGGAAAGACCCCGAACTCACCGAGAAGGGCGTCGAGGAGGCCCGCGCTACCGCGCGCAAACTGCGGGCGGCCGGCCTCATGCCGACGGTGTGGTTCACCTCGGCCTTGAAGCGGGCCCAGCACACGCTCGATCTCATCCTCGATGAACTCGGTATCACCGAAGTGACGATCACGCGCTCCAAGGCGCTCAACGAGCGCGACTATGGCGATCTCGCGGGCCTCAACAAGGACGATGCGCGGGAAAAATGGGGCGAGGAGCAGGTCCATATCTGGCGCCGCTCCTACGACGTGCCCCCGCCCGGCGGCGAGTCGCTCAAGGACACGGCAGCCAGAACGCTGCCCTATTACGAGGACGTGATCCTGCCCTTCGTCACGGACGGCGAGACGGTGCTTGTCGCCGCCCACGGCAATTCGCTGCGCTCGATGGTTATGGCGATCGAGGGCCTGACGCCGGACGAAATCCTGAAGCGCGAAATCGCGACCGGCGAGCCGGTGGTCTACCGCATCGGCAAGGACGGCAGGCTCGAGGAGACCGTCGAGATCTGATGCTAGGCCGCGATCACGCCGGCTTCCCAGCCGAGGATCGCGCGCTTGCGCGGTACGCCCCAGTGATAGCCGGTGAGGGCGCCGGTCGAACCGACGACCCGGTGGCAGGGAACGACGAAGCTGATCGGATTTTTGCCGACTGCTGCACCGACCGCCCGTGAGGCGTTGGGGCGGCCGATGTACTCGGCGACCGCCTGGTAGGTGGTGGCCCGGCCGACCGGAATCTGGAGCAGCGTTTCCCACACCCGGACCTCAAAATCGGTCCCGATCAACACCACCTTCACCGGCTCGTCCGCATTCCAGCGCGAGGGCTCGAAGACGCGCGCCGCGATGGGGCCGACGCGGACATCGTCCCGCGCAAAGCGCGCATTGGGCCAGCGGTCGCGCAGATCCTCGAACGCGGTCTCGACGGATTTCTCCCCATCGGCGAAGCCGATGCCGGCGAGGCCGTATTCGGTCGTCACCAGTACCGCCGTACCGAATGGCGAGCGTGCGGCGCCCCAGACCATATCGAGTCCGGCGCCGCGCTGGCGGAAGGCGCCCGGGGGCATCGCCTCATGGGTCACGAACAGATCGTGCAGGCGGGAGGTGGAACTGAGGCCGAGGGCATAGGTCGTGGCCAGTACGCTTTCCTTGTCGGCGAGCAGCCGGCGGGCATGATCGAGCGCCACCGCCTGGGCGAAGGATTTGGGGCTAAGCCCGCACCAGCGGCGGAACAGACCGGTGAGCTGCCGCTCGGTCATCCCGAGCGAGCGCGAAAAGCGGCCGAGATCGACATCTTCGGCGCCGGTCTCGCTGAGATAGGCGATGGCGGCACGGACCGTCTCGTAATCATCGGCAGGCGTGAGGGTCTGGTGCTGTGTCATGGCCTGAAGATAGGCCGGGCGGCCCGCGCTCGCGACCCGGTTTTGACGTCAGTTCCGGGCCTTGCGCAGCGCCGTGCCGAAGGCCTTGGAGAAACTCTGCTTTTCGTCTGGGCTGAGGAAGGCTCCGATGGCGATCCGGTGCTCGTGCTCGCGCAACCACAGCGCGTTGACCCGCTCATTATAGTCGCGATCGATGACGAAGCGCACGCCGGCCGGCGAGAACCGCAGCACTTCTTCGGCTCCCTTGGCGTCGACCTTCCTGAGCTCCAGCGCGCCATGCCAGAGCGTCACCACCTCATAGGCCTTGCCGCCGCGCATCGAAACGGTCAGCGCCACCCAGATCGCCAGGACGTCCAGGCCCATGAAGCCGACCACCGGCCACGCGCCGGCGACATAAAAGATGAAGCCCGGAACCACGGCCAGAGCCGCCACCAGCGCGACCACCACGCGCTTGCCGCGCGGGCTCAGCGAGCGGTGCGGCGTGAGCGTCGCGGCGAAAAGCGGCTTGGCTTGAATCTTTGTCGACATGAGCCTGACTA
>CAZASR010000204.1:0-5314 GCA_964487765.1 uncultured Devosia sp.
TCATCGGCGATGGCGCTATGTCGGCCGGCATGGCCTACGAAGCCATGAACAATGCCGGCGCCATGGATGCGCGCCTCATCGTCGTGCTCAACGACAACGACATGTCGATCGCTCCCCCCACGGGGGCAATGCGCGCGCATCTGGCCAAGCTCGTCTCCGGTCCGATCTATCGCGGCGTGCGCGACCGCGCCAAGTCCATCACCGGCAGGATGCCCCGGATCATCCACGAGACAGCCCGCAAGACCGAGGAATTCGCCCGTTCCTTCTTCACCGGTGGAACGCTGTTCGAGGAACTCGGCTTCTTCTATGTCGGCCCGATCGACGGTCACAACATCGACGATCTGATGGACGTGCTGCAGAACGTCAAGGACGTCGAGAGCGGGCCGATCCTCGTCCACGTCGTCACGCGCAAGGGTAAGGGCTACGAGCCGGCCGAGACCAGCGCCGACAAATATCACGGCGTCAGCCGGTTCAACGTCATCACTGGCGCCCAGGCTAAGGCACCCTCCAACGCGCCGTCCTACACCTCGGTGTTCGCCGAGAGCCTGATCGACGAAGCGCGGCGCGACGAGCGCATCGTCGCAATCACCGCCGCCATGCCGTCGGGCACCGGGCTCGACAAATTCGGCGAGATCTTCCCGAACCGCATCTTCGATGTGGGCATTGCCGAGCAGCACGCTGTCACCTTTGCGGCAGGCCTCGCGAGCGAAGGCATGAAGCCCTTCGCCGCCATCTATTCGACCTTCCTGCAACGCGCCTACGATCAGGTGATCCACGACGTTGCCGTGCAGCATTTGCCCGTGCGGTTCGCCATCGATCGCGCCGGCTATGTGGGCGCCGACGGCCCCACCCATGCGGGCAATTACGACAGCACCTATCTCGGCGCCGTTCCGGGCATGGTGGTGATGGCTGCGGCCGACGAGGCCGAGCTTCGCCACATGGTCGCGACCGCCGCCGCGTACGAGGACGGCCCCATCGCCTTCCGCTATCCGCGCGGCGACGGCCTCGGCGTCGAATTGCCGGAACACGGTTCCATCCTGTCCATCGGGAAGGGGCGTACGCTGAAACAGGGCAACGGCGTTGCGCTCCTCAATTTCGGCACCCGCTTGGGCGAAGTCCTCGCCGCCGCCGAAAAGCTCGCCGCATTCGGGCTTAACCCGACCATCGCCGATGCGCGGTTCCTCAAGCCGCTCGACGAGGAGCTGACCGCGCGGCTCGCGTCCGAGCACGAGCTGCTGATCACCATCGAGGAAAGCGGCCCCGGTGGCTTCGGCAGCCACGTCGCGACCTTCCTCGCGAGCAATGGACTTCTCGACGGCAAGCTGAAGTTCCGGCCACTGATGATCCCCGACTCCTTCGTCGAACAGGCCAGCCAGGCTGACATGTACGCCGCCGCCGGTCTCGATCGCGCCGGCATCGTCGCCACCGTCCTCGGCACTCTGGGCATTGCCGACGCCGCGGAGCTCCGCGAGCTGAAGACCTGAGCTGACCCGTCGGGTGCAGCCTGCCGCATCGGCACCGCCGTCACAACTCTGTCATAGCGCGCGATTGTTCGAGACTGGAACTCGCGCACGCGTACAGGCTTTAATGAGCGGAGACCTGACGATGTATCGCCGCGGACGGATTACATTGATAGCCACGGGCTGCGCCGCCATTCTCGGCGCGATGCTGTTGATCCCCAGCGGCGAGCAGGTGGCCGTTGCCGACGCGCCCGCTCCTGCATTGGGCGGCGCCAGCCAGGAAACCATCGCTACGATCGATGCCATGCTCGGCATCGGCGAGGTGGAGCCCGCCGTGCCGGAGCCGGCCGTTACAACTCCCACCATTTCCGATGCCGACCGCAACCTCATGACCGCCGCCCTCAACACCACCGAGCCGGCCAAACCAGAGACCGATCTCGAGGGCGCGCCGCTGGTCGATCGGGACCTCCGCCCCGACGTCATCGGTTCTTCCGCGGTCAACCTGCGTGCCGGACCCTCCACGTCGACGGCCCCAATCACCGTGCTCAAGCCCGGCCAGGAGGTAATGACCGGCGCGAGCGATGGCGGTTGGGTCGAGGTCACCCTCCCGGACGGCACCACCGGCTGGGTCTATTCGCGCTATCTCGCCAGCACCGCGCCGGCGAAAGCCGCGACCGCCTCGATCGACAATGACAAGCCCGCGCAAGCCGCGAAATCCAATTCCAAAGCCGCCAAGGCCGTGATCAAGGGCAAGGGCAGGAATGGACAACTCGAAGGTCGCACCGCCCGTATCGATGCTGCGCTCGTGGCCCGCTCGAAGCCCAATGGCAACGCCGCCCGCGTCTTCCGCACCTCGCCCGGCGAGCGCGTGAAAATCCTCGACGTTCGCGGCAACTGGCTCCGCATTCTCACCGCCGACGGCAGTTCCGGCTGGATCGAACGCGCCGGCTGAGCCTCCCCCCTCCAAACGCAACGATGTATCCGCCGCCGCCGGATCGTGAGCCGATTGCAAACATATATTTGCAAAGACCTATTTGCGGTTGTATGTCTCGGACATGACACAGCGCCGCGACATCTCCAGCTTCGTGCCCCCGGTAGAATCCTTGCGCGCCCTGTCGCATCCCGATCGCCTGCGCATCCTTGGCGCGCTGCGCATCGAGGGCCCGCAGACGGCCACCGCCCTCGCCAGGCGGTTCGGTCTCAATTCGGGGGCCACGAGCTATCATCTGCGCCAGCTGCACGCGCATGGCTTCATCGATCCGGCAGACGATCTCGGCAACCGCCGCGAGCGCTGGTGGCGGTCCCGCCACGAATCGACGATCTACGACAATGCCGAATTGACCGGCGGCGCCCTCGATGCCAGCCTCGCCTTTGCCCAGGCCATCGTCAGCCGCCATGCCGCGCAGATCCAGCAGGCGCAGGAGCAGTATCGGGACCTGCCGGTCGACTGGCGCAAGGCGTCGTTGCAGAGCGACTTCATCCTGCCGCTCACCGCCGCGCAGGCGCAGGCGCTCAACGACAGGATCAGCGCGCTGCTGTGGGAAGCCAAGGCCGCGACGCCCCCGCCGGGCGAGGCGCCGCCCGGCACCCGCCCCTACATGGTCGTGCTCTACGGCTTCCCCCATCCCGACTTCGTGCCCGAGCGCGACAAATGACAATCTCCCGGCGCCCCATCCTGGCGCTCGCCGCAGCCGACACGGTCTCGCTGACCGGCACGCGCCTGTCGATGGTCGCCATCCCCTGGCTCGTCCTCACCATGACGGGCGACCCGGTGCTCACCGGCCTCGCCGGCCTCGCCGAGATGCTTCCCTATGTGCTCGCCAAGGCGCTGGGTGGACCGCTCGTTGACCGGCTGGGTGCCCGCCGCATCGCCATCGTCGCCGATCTCGCCTCCATGGCCGCCATCGCGGTGATCCCGCTACTGCACTTCGCGGGCCTCCTTGGCATCGCGACGATCCTGCCCGTCGTTGCGCTGCTGGGGATCGCGCGCGGCCCCGCCGACGGCGCGAAATATTCGATGGTCCCGGTTGTCGCCGCCATGGGCGCAGTGCCTCTCGAGCGCGTCACCGGCATCATGGGCGTCATCGAACGGCTCGCGAGCACCTTGGGCGCGGCGGCCGCCGGTGCCCTGGTCGCCTTGCTCGGGCCCGCCATCGCCCTCTCTTTGACTGCCGCTGCTTTCGGCGCCAGCGCCCTCACCATTGCGCTTGCACTGCCCTCGGTGCCGCAGCCGGAGGAGCGTAGGCAGGCCGGCTACCTCGCCGATTTGCGCGAAGGCTGGCGCTGGTTCCGTCGCGACGCCGTTCTGGTCGGCATCGTCACCATGATCGCCGCCACGAATTTCCTCGACGCCGCTTATGGCAGCGTTCTCCTCCCGGTGTGGTCGGAAGCCTTCGGCAATGCCGCGCTTCTCGGCCTGCTGTTTGCCGCCTTCTCCGGTGCGTCCATCGCCGGCTCGGCCGTGGCGACGATGCTGGCGGAGCGTCTGCCCCGCCTCACCGTCTATGTCATCGCGTTCCTGCTCACCGGCGCGCCGCGCTTTGCCATTTTCGCCATTCACGTGCCGCTCGCGGCGACCTTCGCCGTGCTCATTGTCGGTGGCTTCGCGTCGGGCTTCCTCAATCCCATCCTCAGCGCCGTGATGCTCGAGCGCATCCCCGCCGCGCTCATCGGCCGCGTCACTGCGCTCACCAATGCGCTTTCCTGGGCATTGATCCCGCTTGGCGGCGTCGCCGGTGGCGCGCTGATCGCTCTTATGGGCCTGCCGACGACATTTGCGGTGATGGGGATCGCCTATTTCGCGGTCACGCTGGCGCCGCTCGCTGTCCGCGGGTTCCGTGCATTCGCGCAACGGCCGCGCGTGCCAGCCTGAGGGGGAACCCTCCTTGCCTCCTCGCGTTGGCCGCGCAAGGAGGCGCAAAAAATGGCCGATCTCAGCGTACTCGACAGACTGGCGCCGGCCCCCGCGGTCGACGTCACCCGCGATGCTGCCATCCTGCGCAATTTCGCGGAGCCCCTGCCCGACCCGCTCGATCCCGATTTCGGACCCATCTTCGATCGCTTCGCCGACGCCAAAATCGTGCTGCTCGGCGAAGCCACGCACGGCACCGCCGAGTTCTACGATGCGCGTGCAGCGATTACGCGCCGGCTGATCGAAGAGCATGGCTTCAGCATCGTTGCGGTCGAGGCCGACTGGCCCGATGCCGACCGGCTAGATCGCTATGCACGCCATCGCCCCAAGCTGGTATCCGAGGAAGCCGCCTTCGCACGCTTCCCCACCTGGATGTGGCGCAATCTCGAAGTCCGCCGCTTCATCGACTGGCTGCACCAACACAACCGCGAGCTGCCTTTCGAACAGCGCGCCGAATTCCGCGGTCTCGACGTCTACAGCCTGCGCAGCTCCATCGCGGCGGTTCTCGGCTATCTCGATCAGATCGACCCCGAGCAGGCGCGGCAGGCGCGGGCGCGCTACTCCTGCCTGACGCCCTGGCAGGACGATCCCGCCCGCTATGGATACGACACCGTAAGCGGCACCAGCGACACCTGCGAGGACGAGGCCGTCGCTCAGCTCACGGCGATGCTCGAACTTCGCGTCGGCGACCTCGAACGCGATGCCGAAGCCCATTTCAGCGCCGTGCAAAATGCCCGCATCGTCCGCGCGGCGGAGCACTATTACCGCACCATGTATCGCGGCTCGCGCGAGAGCTGGAACTTGCGCGATCGTCACATGTTCGACACGCTCCAGCATGTACTCGCGCAGCGCGGTCCCGACGCCAAGGCGGTCGTCTGGGCACACAATTCCCACATCGGCGACGCCGCGGCCACGTCGATGGGCTGGCAGGGCGAATTCAACA
>CAZASR010000205.1:0-5271 GCA_964487765.1 uncultured Devosia sp.
GTCAGCCGGCCGATCCTGTGGGTGCTGATCCTCGGCATCGGCCTCAACCCCTATTTCCGCGGCGAAGTCTATGGCGCCGTCACCTTCGTCGTGCCCTTCACCTATTTGCAGTTCATCTTTCCCGCGGTGATCGCCCTCAACATCATGTTTACCTCGGTGCAGTCCGCCGTCTCGGTGATCTGGGACCGCGAATTCGGCTTCCTGCGCGAGGTGCTGGTCTCGCCCCTGTCGCGCTCGACGGTGCTGCTCGGCAAGATTCTCGGCGGCACCACCGTGGCGGTGCTGCATGGCTGCCTCGTCCTCATTCTCGCGCGCTTCGCCGACGTGCCGCTGACCTTCACCGATGTGCTCAAGGCGATCGGGCTGATGGCCCTGCTCGCCTTCGCGCTCACCTCGCTGGGCGTCGTCATCGCCAACCGCATCCGCAGCTTCGAGGGCTTCGGCATTTTCTCCAATGCGGTGATCCTGCCGCTCTATTTCACCTCGAGCTCGATCTTTCCACTCGATCCGGCGCTGAGCCGTGCGCAGACCCGCGTCGTCTATCCCGATTGGCTGGTCACCCTCGTCGAATGGAACCCGCTGACCTATGCTGTCGATTCGCTGCGGGGCGTCCTGATCAATTACTATCAGTTCCCGCCCTGGATCGGCTTCACGGTGATCGTCGTCTCCTGCGTCGTGCTGTTCGCGATCGCGCTCCTCGATTTCCGCCGGGCGTGAGACGAAAGTGGTCTCCACCGGCACGCTGCGCAATGTGGTGAGCTTCGGGTCCGTGCTGGCGCTGCTGGTCAGCGTCAGCTTGCTGCCGCCCGATACCTCGCTGAGCGAAGTGACGAAGGCCGGCGTGCTCAAGGCCTGCGTGCCGCCGGTCTACCCGCCCCTCGTCACCGGCGACACCGAGCAGCCGGGCGTCGATATCGAGCTGCTCAAGGCCGTTGCCGGGCGCCTCGGCGTATCGCTGCTGATCACCGAGAACCGCGCCATGGGCCGCGACTTCAATCCCCGCAACTGGGGCCTCAATCGTGCCCAGTGCCAGGTGATCGCGGGGGGCGTGGTGGCGTCGGTCCAGACCCGTTCCTTCCTCGAAACCGGCCCGTCCTATGCTGAAACGGGCTGGGCCCTCGTCGCGCCGGCGCCGCTCGACGGCCTCGAGGGCAGGACCGTCGGCGCGCTGACCCTGGTCTCGGGGCTCGATCGCATCGGTCTTGCCAGTTTCCTGCGCGCCGAGGGCGCCACGGCGCGCGTCGTGACCAGCCCCGATGCCCTGGTCAGCGGCATTGCCGACGGCACCTTCGATGCCGGCGTCACCGAGGCGATGCTGGCGACGCGCCTTGCCGAAGACAACGGCTGGAGCGTCGATTGGGCCTCACCCGCGCTCGCCCGTTACCCGGTCGTGTTCGGCTTGTGGAAGGGCGACATTACCCTCAAGCGTGCCATCGAGCAGGCCTTCGCCGACCTCGCGGCCGACGGCACGCTCACCGCGATTCTCGACCGCTATGGCATCACCGGGATCGATTAGCGATGCCGCCCTATCGTACGGCGTCCACGCCCAGCACCAGCGGCGCCACGAGGCCATAGGCCGGCGCCAGCACCACGCCGGTAAGGCCCAGGATGGAGGCCGCCAGCAGGCCGCACGCCAGCCACACTGTCGCCGTTGGCGGCAGGCGGATGCCGATGGCGTCGAGCAAATGGCCGCCGGCCAGCGGCGGGATCGGCAGCAGCGCGAACAGCGCCAGCCATACGCACAGCCGCGCCGCGAGGCGCACGAAGGCGGCGCCGGTCAGCCCGGCCGTATAGGGCAGATAGGTCAGGATCGGAACGACAAGCAGCAGGAGCAGCCAGGCGAGGGCCAGCAGCGCAACGCTGCCCGCCAGCGCCGCCACGATCAGCCCCCACCGGCCGAGGCGCAATTGCGCGGCCTCGATCGCCACGAATTTGCTCCAGCCGAAGCCGGTGAGGATGACCGAGGCGAGCCCGATCAAATCGATATGGCGAAAGGGCAGGAGGGTCAGCCGGCCGTCATAACGGGGGCCCTTGTCGCCGAGCAGCACCGCCGTGGCGGCGATCGCGAAGCCCTGCGCCCCTGCGCTGATCAGCCCCGTGAGGAACCGCATCACCGCCAGTTGGATAGTCAGGTCCTGCGCAATCACGCCTGCCTCGGCGACGCGGGGCGTTCGCGCCCCGTTGCGGTCATTTCACCATCGTAATCTGGTCGAGTGCTTCGATGTCCGAGGGAAGTTCGGCTCCCGCTTTGACCCCGTTGCCCTTGAGCACATAGGCCATCATGTCGGCATAGGCGGAAGCGGAGAACCGGCCCGGCGATTCGGGAGGCATGGCGGTGCTCATGAAGCCGAACAGGGCCGAGGCCGGGGCACCTTCGAAATATCTGGACTCGAAGGCACTGCCGCGCAGCGGCGGGCCGCCATTGAGGCCGCCCCTGAGATCGCGGCCGTGGCATTCCTCGCACGCATCGACGAACCGCTTTTCGCCGCGCTCCGCCTGTTCGGTCGAATAGGAAACCGGCGTCATGGCCGGCTCGGGCTCCGGCTCCAAAGAGGCTTCTGCAGAAGACGACTCGGCCGAAGAGGATGCGGCGGACGAGGACTCGGATGAAGAGACAGAGGACGAAGCGGACGAGGCATCGGCCTGAGCCAGCAGCAGCGCCGCCTCGCCTGAATGCCCCGGCGCCGCCAGTACGGCATCGAGGCTGGTGCTTTCGATCCCGTTCGCCGTGGCTGATACGGCAAGAAATGCCGCGCTCGCTATGACGGCAGCCGCCGCGCCACCCAGCAGCCGCATCGCATGTTTCTGTTTCATTGCCTGACCTCTTGCATGGACGGCGCGAAATCTCGCCAATATTGCCTGCCCGTCAGCGAAGCCGACATCAAGTCCCATTGCAATAGGAACCTTAGTCGCTTCTTCGTGATACAACGTCGTGCGTGCCGGGTGGCTCCATCGGTGTGCCCCGCGCCGGCGGGTAATAGACCGAATGATCGGGCCCGACGAGTGCGCCAGGCGTGAGACGCGCGGGCTCGAGCCGGCCTTCCCCCATGATGTGGAGGACTTTCTCGCCACTGGCGAGCAGATAGTCCGCCACAATGCGGCGGTGGCACCGCCACCACACCGCTTCCGAGCACATGATGGCGCAGCGGTGCTGGTGACCCCGTTCGAGAAGGTGCGCGAGCCCGGCGCGGAACGGCTCCGTCAGCGCGTAATCCGCGTAATTGTGGAAGCTCCTGTTGGTCCACAGCGCATTCGTTTCCGGCGTCGCGTCCGGCGCCCTGCCGCGCAGCCCGCCCAGTGCTGGGATGTGCTCATAGCCAATCTGGTGCGGTGCAAGGGCATCCGCGAGAGCCGGGCCGTCGAATTGCGGGTGGGCGCGCGAGCCCGGCAGCTTGCGGATATCGGCAACCAGTGTGACCTCGGCGCCGCGCAGCAGCGCGACGAACGTCTCGATCGTCCGGTTGGAATGCCCGATGGTGAAGAACGGAATGTCCACCGCGCTAGCTCGAAAGCTTCGTCAGCGCGCTGCCCTTGTGCGCGGCGATGTGGTCCGTCTTGTCGCTCTTTATCTCATATTGCGGCTCGTCTTCCGAGGCGCGGCGCGGGTGCCCCTTATAGGAGAAGTCGCGCCTGTGGATGGCAATGATCGTCCCCGAGACGCGTCCCGCCTCCGAGTTCCAGCTCACATGGTCGCCGATTTCGAAGTGCTTGCTCATGGTTCCCTTCGTGCCTCCACCTCGCTCGCTCGAACAATGCCGCGCCGCCCTGCAACGATCCGGCACGATTGCAGTTGTGTGCGTCGGAGGCGCGTCATGCGAACGAACTGGTTCATCATTTTCGAGGCGCGCGGCGCCTGGTGGATCGACAATGAAGGCACCGAATTCGGGCCGTTCAACTCCAAGCGGCAGGCCGGAACCGAAGCGCTCACCATTGCGCGCACCTTCGGCGACAAGAAGCGCCGCTCCTGTGTCTATATGCCCGACGACAACGGCAAGCATCAGTTGATCTGGGAAGGGGCGTGACGGCCACACCCGCCGTTCGTCAATAGGCCAAAAGAGCTAGACGCGCCGCGCGCTCAATCGGTAATGCCGATTGTCTCGAGGTCGAGTGGCTCGGTGCGCTGCATGGGGTCGGCCGCGCAGGCCGCCTTGCCATGGGGGCCGGCGTCATCGCATGCCATGGTGCCGCGCATCGACGTGATCAGCATATCGGGGCGCTCGCTGCACGGCACGCGATCGATCAGCCGGCCGTGGCTGCTGATGGCAAGGCCCGCTTCGCCGCCCCCCATGTCGTTTTCATCGCCGGGATCGGGCGATACGGCCAGCGAGTACAAGACATAGTTGTAATTCTCGTCGCGCCAGCGAACCGACACGAGATAGCCCTCAGGGCCATCCGAATGTGAAAACAGGAACGCCGTTCTTGAATCCACTCCGCCGCGCGGGAACGAATAGACGAGGTGTCCGTCGCCATCGGCGCGGCGGTCGAAGCGCAGATCGACCCAGTTGCCGCTGTCCTCGGGGATGCCGCTGAGCCCGAGAAAGCCCCGGTCCTCGGTCTCGTCCGTTCCGCAACTGAACAGCGCCTGCCGGCTGGCGGCGTGAGCCGCGCCACCGAGGGCGAGCACCGGCAAAATACCGGCGAGCAGAACCATGATCGCCTTGCTGGTGGCGCGCCTTTGCGGCAGTCTCACTCCTATCCCCTCGTTTGGGCCTCGGTGTCCTGTCTAGCCCTGGCCGACACGGCACTCAACCGCCCCATGATCAAGGACATGCGATGACCTACCGCGCCCTCGATACGCGCTACGATGCCATGGCCTACCGCCGCTGCGGCAGGTCCGGGCTCAAGCTGCCCGCCATCTCGCTCGGCCTGTGGCAGAATTTCGGCGGCAATCGCGACTATCCCTCGGCCTTCGAAATTCTGCGCTGCGCCTTCGATCACGGCATCACCCATTTCGATCTCGCCAACAATTACGGTCCGCCTCCGGGCGCCGCGGAAGAGTTGTTCGGTGACGTGCTGGCGCGCGACTTCCGGCCCTATCGCGACGAAATCATCGTCTCGTCCAAGGCGGGCTACGGCATGTGGCCCGGCCCCTATGGCGAATTCGGCAGCCGCAAGAACCTCATCGCCTCATGCGAGCAGAGCCTCGAACGCCTCGGGCTCGACTATGTCGACATCTTCTACTCGCATCGCTACGACCCCAACACGCCGCTCGAGGAAACGATGGGCGCGCTGGCGCAATTGCAGCGCCAGGGCAAGGCGCTCTATGTCGGC
>CAZASR010000206.1:0-5231 GCA_964487765.1 uncultured Devosia sp.
CCATCGACAAGCTCGACAAGTTCGGCACCGACGGCGTCGAGCTGCTGCTCGGCGAGGGCCGCAAGGATGAAAGCGGCGACTTCACCAGGGGCGCTGGGCTGAGCGCCAGCCAGCGCGGGGTCGTGCTCGACTACGTCGCCGGCAATCCGCCGGAAGAAAATCCGGGCTTGCAGGAGTTGAGCGCCATGCGCGGCATGTTCGATGCCGCCGGCTATGGGCCGGACCGCATCCGCATCGAGCCGTCCGTGGTCCGTGGCCTGGAATATTACACCGGCCCCGTCTTCGAGATTGAACTGACGTTCCAGGTGCCCAACGAGAAAGGCCAGCCCGTGGTCTTCGGCTCGGTCGGTGGGGGCGGGCGTTATGACGGATTGGTGTCGCGCTTCCGCAATGACGCGGTACCGGCGACAGGCTTTTCGATCGGCGTGTCGCGCCTTGCCAGTGCGCTCAAGCTCACCGGCCTGCTCGATACCGATGAGCTCGCCGGTCCCGTCGTCGTACTTGTGCTCGACCGCGATGCCGCGGCCATCGCCGACTATCAGAAGATGACGAGCGAGCTGCGCAATGCCGGTATTCGGGCCGAGATGTATCTGGGCTCGTCGGGCATGAATGCGCAGATGAAATATGCCGACCGCCGCAACGCGGCTGCCGCCGTGATCGTGGGCTCGAACGAGCGCGCTGAAAGCAAGGTCACCATCAAGGATCTGGCAGCGGGGGCGGAGCAGGCCAGGGCGATCAAAGACAATGCCGAGTACAAAGCGGCGCGGCCCGGCCAGTGGACGGCGGCCCGCGGCGACCTCGTCGCCGAACTGGGCAAGATTCCCGCCGTCGCGCGCATGCGGGGCGCGGCCTGATGGTACAAAAGTCGCCGGCCGAGCGTCGCGCCGCCATGGTCCGCCTCGTCGAGTCGCGGACCGTGACCCGCGTCGCGCCGCCGCTGCTGCTGCCGGCCGGACCCTATCTCGATCTCGCCGGAGAGGAGTTCGGCCGTCAATTGCTGCTCACCACGGCCAATAACGGCATCGAGTATTGCCTGCGCCCCGATTTCACCCTGCCGATCGCCAAATCCTATCTCGACGACGGCATGGTCGGCGTGCCCGGTGCCTATACCTATCTCGGACCAATTTTCCGTCAGGAGAACGGCCTTCCCGCCGAATATGACCAGGCCGGGCTCGAACTGCTCGGCCAGCCGGATGCCGATGCGGCGCTCGATCAGGTTCTCACCTTCGCACGCTGGGCCCTCGCCATCTACGACGTGACGGCGCCCAATGTGCGCATCGGCGATGTCGGACTGTTCGAGTCCTTCCTCGCGGTGACGGGCCTTGCGCCGCAATGGCAGCAGCGCATCCGCCACCGTTTTGGCCATCCGCATGCGATGCAGCGGCTGATGGAGCGGCTCGCCCGGCACAGCGAGAGTGGCGCCGGGTCGAGCCCCGATGCGCGCGAAACCATCATCGAGATCGTCACCGACAACATGCTGCACTCCGGCCTGAGCCTCGTCGGTTCCCGCCACCCCGAGGAAATCGCCGATCGCTACATCGAAAAGCAGGCGCTCGATGCGGCCCCGGTGCCCGAAGAGGTGGTGGCGCTTCTGGTCGACTATCTGTCGGTCGTCGACACGCCCGGCCGCGCCTTTGACGCGATCTGGAAGATGGCGAGCGATGCGGGCCTCGACATCGAGGAGCCGCTGATGACCGTGCGCAATCATGCCGCTGCGCTCACGGCTCTGTCCCCCAAGGCCGAAGTCCTGTTCGATGCAGGCTTCTCGCCGCGCCTCGACTACTACACGGGCGTGGTCTTCCAGATGACCGGCGTGCACGGCGAGGTGCTGGCCTCTGGCGGTGAGTATGACCGCTTGCTGAATCGGCTCGGCGCCACTGAACCGGTATCGGCATCGGGGTGTGCGCTGTGGACCGACAGGCTCGAGGCGGAAGCGGAGTTGCTTGCATGAATGACGAGCAGCTCATTCTTGCCGTCCCCTCCAAGGGTCGCCTCGAGGAAGAAACGCGCCGCGTTTTCGGCGAGTCGCGCCTGCCCATCGCGCGGCCGGGGGGCGCCCGCTCCTATGTCGGCTCCATCAAGAACCAGCCGCAGGTTTCGGTTCGCTTCTATCCTGCCGCCGAGATCGCGCGAGAACTCATCATGGGCGCCATCGATATTGGCGTGACCGGCTCCGATCTGGTCCACGAGGCGGCCGAGCATGGCGAGGACAATGTGGTGTTCGTCAAGCCGCTGGATTTCGGTCGCGCCGATGTCGTCGTGGCCGTCCCCGATGCGTGGATCGATGTCACGCATATGGCCGACCTCGCCGACGTCGCCTCCGATTTCCGCAGCCGCCACGGTCGCTGGCTGCGCATCGCGACCAAATACGTCCACGTGACGCGCAAGTTCTTCGCCGAGCACGGCATAGCTGAGTACCGCATCGTCGAGAGCGCCGGCGCCACGGAGGCGGCGCCTGCCGCCGGCACCGCCGATCTCATCGTCGATATCACCTCGTCGGGCGAAACGCTGGCGGCCAATGCCCTGCGCATCCTCGAGGACGGATTGATCATGCGCTCCGAGGCAAACCTGATCGTTAGCAGGAGCGCCGACTGGACGCCGCTCAAGAAGGCCCAACTCGAGGCGCTCCTGTCGATCATGGGTGGCATTCCTCCGGGGATATCCACCCAGCTTTAGGACGAATCCCGTATAAGCGGCCGAACCAGCACCCCCCGGGGCGATTCGTTTGGCCGAAGTCGAACTCACCATCCTGATGCCATGCCTCAATGAGGCCGAGACGCTGGCCGTCTGCATCCGCAAGGCGCGCGGCTTTCTCGAGCGTGCCGGAATCTCGGGCGAAGTGGTGATCGCCGACAACGGCTCGACCGACGGAAGTCGGCGGATCGCCGAACGCGAGGGCGCCCGGGTGGTGCCGGTTGCGCTGCGTGGCTACGGCGCCGCGCTCGCAGCAGGCATCGCGGCGTCCCGTGGTCGCTACGTCATCATGGGCGATGCCGACGACAGCTACGATTTCGCCAATCTCGACGCCTTCGTCGCGGCCTTGCGCGCCGGCAATGAGCTCGTCATGGGCAATCGCTTCAAGGGCGGCATCGCCCCCGGAGCCATGCCCTGGCACCACAGATATTTGGGAAACCCCGTATTGAGCTTCCTCGGCCGCCTGTTCTTCGGCAGCAAGGCATCCGATTTCCACTGCGGCCTGCGCGGCTTCGATCGCGCCGCGATCCTCGCCCTCAACCTGCGTACCTCTGGAATGGAGTTCGCTTCCGAAATGCTGGTCAAGGCGACACTATCGGGGCTGCGTGTCGCCGAGGTTCCGACCACGCTCAGCAAGGATGGCCGCAGCCGCCCGCCACACCTGCGCTCCTTCCGCGACGGCTGGCGGCATCTGCGCTTCCTGCTGTTGTTCTCTCCGCGCTGGCTGTTCCTCTACCCCGGGCTCGCCCTGCTGGCGATCGGCCTTTTCCTCGGGGCGCTGTTGATCCGCGGGCCGGTCAACCTGACGCCCACGGTCGTGCTCGATCTTCACACCTTCCTCGTGGGCGCCATGTGCATCCTGCTCGGCATCCAGGCCGTCAGTTTCGCCGTCATCGGCCGCCGCTTCGCCTCGCATTACGGCTTCATTCCGCGCTCGCCCACCTTCGACGAAGTGCTCGAAGCACTGACGCTCGAACGTGTCTTGCTGTTTGCCGGGCTGCTCGTTCTGGTCGGTCTTGTCGCTCTCGGCTGGGGCTTCACGCAATGGGCCGAGCGCGGTTTCGGGCCGCTGCCGCTGAGCTCGACGATGCGCGCCATGATCCTGGCCGTGACCACGCTCGTGGCCGGCCTGCAGCTCGCCATGTCGGCCTTCATGGCCTCGATGATCGCTATCCCGCTAACCGAGCGGCGCGTAACCCAGGTGCCGCACGAGGACTGGATGGTCCGCCGGGCCGAGGACCGGCGCTGATGCTCGATCCAGTGCTGCTGCTGGCGCTGGGTGGCGCCGGACTGCTCGCCGGCTTCGTCGATGCCATCGCGGGCGGTGGCGGCCTGATCGCGCTGCCGGCCCTGCTTGCCGCGGGCGTTCCCCCGGTGGCGGCGCTGGGTACCAACAAGGTGCAGTCGGTCATTGGCACCGGCATGGCGGCCTTGACCTATTGGCGCAAGGGGTTCGTCTCGCTGCCGGCGCTGACGGTCGCCATCGCCTGTACCTTCGCCGCAGCCTTTCTCGGTGCCTTCGTCGTCAAGCAGATCAACACATCGCTGCTGCAGGTCGCGGTACCCGTTGCGCTTGTCGCGATCGCGCTCTACTTCCTGTTCGCCCCCCGCCTCACCGACGAGGATCGGCACGCCCGCCTCCGCTTTGCACTGTTCGTGCCGGTGATGGGCGCCCTCATCGGATTCTACGACGGCATTTTCGGGCCAGGCACCGGCTCGTTCCTCACCATGGGGTTCGTGGCGCTGTTCGGCCTGGGCATCACCCGCGCGGCCGGCAACACCAAGATCCTCAATCTCGCCTCAAACCTCGGCGCGCTGGCTCTGTTCATACCGTCGGGCGACGTCATGTGGCTGGCCGCAGGCGCCATGGCGCTGGGCCAGCTGGTCGGCGGTTATCTCGGGGCGCTCACTGGCATCCGTTTCGGTGCGAAACTGATCAGGCCGCTGGTGGTCGTCATTTCGCTGATCCTTGCGGGCAAGCTGCTGTTCTTCCGCTAGGGCACGCTGCAGACCGCGGGCGCAAATCCCTGCGCGTCAACCTCCCGCAGATTGCCGCTCACAATATGTAGCGGCTGGAAGGGCGGCGATTGATTGGCGGGCTGGCTGAGGCGGAGCGTGTAGCAGCCGGTAAAGTATGAGTGCGCGCGTCCACCGTCACGTCCAGCCTGACCGGCAGCGTCCAATAGATCGATCCGGCCGCTCCCTCCTGCGCCGGCCGGCCGAAGCTGACCTCGACCTGGCTGGTGTCGGCATAGCCCTCCGCCCATCGATCGTAGCCCGGTGCAAAGTCGGCCCCGAAATAAGAATACGCCCGCGCATATTCCGCCCGGCTGATCGCGTTGTAATACGACGAGATCACCGACTCAGGCGACGAGCGATCGTCGAGATAAGTCTCTTCCTGCGCGCGGGCAGGGGTGGCGAACAGCAGGACGAGCAGGGCGGTCGCGATCTTCATGGCGTCCTCAATGCCGCACCCTTGCATGCGATCGTGGCAAGCAGAAGGGCGCCGGTGTTGCCACCGGCACCCTGACCGAAGT
>CAZASR010000207.1:0-5218 GCA_964487765.1 uncultured Devosia sp.
GACGATCGTCGAGGGCACCGCGGGCAATACCGGCATCGGGCTGTCGGTCGTGGCCAATGCAATGGGGTTCAAGACGGTGATCGTCATCCCCGAAACGCAGAGCCAGGAAAAGAAGGATGCCCTGTCGCTGCTCGGCGCGACGCTGATCCAGGTGCCGGCCAAGCCCTACCGGAATCCCAACAACTATATCAAGATTTCGGGCCGCCTGGCGCAAAAACTCGACGCCGAACTGCCCAATGGGGCGGTCTGGGCCAACCAGTTCGACAATACCGCCAACCGCCGCGCGCATCTCGAAGGCACCGGCCCCGAAATCTGGGAGCAGACCGGCGGCAAGATCGACGGCTTCATCTGCGCGGTCGGCTCGGGCGGCACGCTGGGCGGCGTTTCCCTCGCGCTCAAGGCGCAGAACAAGGACATCCAGATCGGCCTCGCCGACCCCGAGGGCGCCGCGCTGTTCAACTACTACGCGCATGGCGAGCTCAAGGCCGAGGGCAATTCGATTACCGAAGGCATCGGCCAGGGCCGGATCACCGCCAATCTCGAAGGCATCGAGGTCAACCGGCCCTATCGAATTTCGGACGCGGACTCCCTGCCCTATCTCTACGATCTGCTCGAGCATGAGGGGCTCTGCCTGGGCGGTTCGTCGGCCATCAACATTGCCGGCGCGGTGCGGCTCGCCAGGGACCTTGGCCCCGGCAAGACCATCGTCACGATGCTCTGCGATTACGGCAACCGCTACCAGAGCAAGCTGTTCAACCCGGACTTCCTCAAATCCAAGAGCCTGCCTGTTCCGCATTGGCTCATGGAGCAGCCTGCCCTAGATTGGCGGGCCGTTGTGGAACCCGAACCGACCTGATTGCTCCTCGCCCTCGATTCCTGGCTCTCGAGCCTGATTCCCGACCGCGGGATCATCTACTGGCTCTTTTTCGCGAATTACCTGCTCGCGATCGGCTTTGCCGTCAGCGAGATCATCCATTCGCGTACCTCGCAGGGCTCGATCGCCTGGATTCTGGGGCTGCTCACCCTGCCCTTCCCGATGACGCTGGTTTACCTGGTGTTCGGGCTGAAGCTGTTCGACGACTACGCGGCGATCCAGACCCATTCGGGCCGTGTGCTGCGCAAAGTGCGCGCCGCCAAGACCAAGATTCTCGACCAGCCCTCGGCCGAGGACTGGCCCGTGCTCGTCAACGTCTCCCAGATCCCCTTCCTCAAGGGAAATGACGTCGAGCTGCTGATCGACGGGGAAGCGACCTTCGATTCGATCTTTGCAGGCATTTCCGGGGCGCAGGAGAGCCTGCTGATCCAGTTCTACATCATCCACGACGACGAGCTCGGCCGGGAGTTCGCGAGGCGGCTGATCGAGCGGGCCAATGCCGGGGTGAAGATCTACCTGCTCTATGACGACGTCGGCTGCTTCTGGCTGCCGGGCGCCTACAAGAAGCGGTTGCGCGACGCCGGCATCAACATGCACGGCTTCAACCATCGCCACCGCTTCCTGCGCTTTCTCGGCCCAACCCGAATTCAGTATCGCAACCATCGCAAGGTCGTGGTGGCGGACGGCAAGGAAGCCTGGATCGGCGGGCTCAATGTCGGCGACGAATATATGGGCCGCAGCAAGCGCTTCGGGCCGTGGCGCGACACGCATGTGCGGATCAAGGGGCCGGCCGTGCTCGCCGCCGATCTGAGCTTCCGCGAGGACTGGCAGTGGGCGACCGGCGAGGAAATCACCGGGCTCAAGACATCGACGGCGGTCGCCGGCGACCAGTCGGTGCTCATCATGCCGACGGGACCGGCCGACAAGCTCGAAAGCTGCGCCATCGCCTTCGACGACGTGATTGGACAGTCAAAGGAACGGCTGTGGATCGTCAGCCCCTATTTCGTGCCTGACGTCTCGATGGAAACGGCGCTCTATGCCGCCGCCATGCGCGGCGTGGATGTGCGGGTCCTGATCCCCGAAAAGCCGGACCACATGATCGTCTGGCTCGCGAGCATTGCGCATGCCTACCGGATGATCGAGCATGGCGTTGCGATCTATCGCTATCCGAGCGGTTTCCTGCACACCAAAGCCATCCTTGTCGACGACCGCATCGCGGGGATCGGAACTGTCAATTTCGACAACCGGTCGTTCCGCATCAATTTCGAGATCACCATGTGGTTCACCCACGAAAAGATGATCAAGGATGTCGAAAAGATGCTGCGCAAGGATTTCGCGGTCGGCCGCAAGGTCGATCTCGAAAAGCCCGGAGCCCGCGGCCCCTTGCCGATGCGCCTGCTGAGCGAGGCGGCGCGCCTGCTCTCGCCAATTCTCTAGGGACGACCATGACCGAATTCGCCTTCCGTACCGACAGCTACCTGAAGTCGCTCGACGCGACCGTGACCGAGATCACACCCGAGGGCGGCATCGTGCTCGACCGGACGATCTTCTATGCAAGCTCGGGCGGACAGCCCAACGACACCGGCCGAATGATTGTGGCGGACGGGCGCACAGTGCCGATCGCCAATGTCGTCCACCCCGATGGAGACAAGGCGGCAATTGTTCACGTGCCTGCCGAGGGCGCCGCCGCTCTTGCGGCCGGCGATGCGGTGACGCTCGAGCTCGACTGGGAACGGCGCTACCGACTGATGCGGATGCATACGGCCCTGCATCTGCTGTCTGTCGTGTCCCCTTTTCCGGTCACCGGCGGATCGGTCGGCGAAGACAAAGGGCGGCTCGATTTCGACATGCCCGAGGTGCCCGACGACCTGCCGGCCCTCGAGGCCCGGCTCAACCAGATGGTGGCGGCCAACCATGCCGTGACCGCCGAGTGGATCACCGACGAGGAGATGGCCGCCAATCCGGGACTCATCAAGACGATGAAGGTGAAGCCGCCAATGGGCCAGGGGCGCGTGCGGCTGATCCGGATCGGCGATGTCGACCTCCAGCCCTGCGGCGGCACGCATGTTGCCAATACGTCCGAGATCGGACCGCTGCGGCTGGGCAAGATCGAAAAGAAGGGCGCGCAGAACCGCCGCGTAGCCCTTCATTTTGCCTGAGGCGCGGCGGGCCTACTCGATGTTGGGCGCGTAGATCAGCCCCCCATTGAGCCAGAGCGCGTTCTGACCGCGCGAGACGCCGGCGCCCGTGCCGGCCCCGAAATTGCGCTCGAAGATCTGCCCGTAATTGCCAACCGCGGCGATCACTTTCTTCATGAAGTCGGGCTGCAGGCCGATTGCGGGCCCGAAACTGCCCTCGAGGCCGAGCAGCCGCCGGATACGATGCGTCTTGGCTGCGGATAGCGATTCGATGTTGAGCGAGGTCACCCCCGCTTCCTCCGCGTTGATGAGCGCGAAGAGCGTCCACTGCACGATCTTGAGCCATTGAACGTCGGACGAACGCACCACAGGGCCGAACACGGACTTGCTGATGCGCTCGGGCAGGATGCGCTGCGTCGACGGCGCC
Organism: uncultured Devosia sp.; assembly: GCA_964487765.1. Lineage (GTDB taxonomy): Bacteria > Pseudomonadota > Alphaproteobacteria > Rhizobiales > Devosiaceae > Devosia_A. The sequence continues at coordinate 3,440 of CAZASR010000207.1, forward strand.
GGAGCACTCAGTCGCACCGCGTTCAGCCAGCTGCCGGGAGCCGAGATGGCATCGCACAGTCCCTGCCGGTAGGCGACGCTCAGATCTTCACGGTCTTCATAAACGACCTCAGTCAGATTGGCCTGGATCGAGAAGGCGAATTCCTGAAGCCGCTGCAACTGATCCCCGTCGAGCACGCAGACGCGCAGATTGTCGAGCTGGTAGGCGGAGACGACATCGAGCGCTTCGGGGACCATGAAGGCCTGCCCGTCGTAGAAGATCGGGGCGGCATAGGTGGCGCCATAGCGGGTGTCGCGGCCGAGCGTCCATGGCGCATCGCGCGCCAGGACATCGACCTGCCCGGTCTGCAGATCGGCGAACCGCGCCGTGCCCGAGAGCGCACGGAACTCGAGCGCATCGGGGTTGCCGAAGACCGCCGCAGCAATGGCGCGGCAAACGTCGACATCGAATCCGACCCAGCGCCCCTCTGCATTGAGCTGGGCGAAGCCGGCGATGGGATCGGCGGAGGCACACACGAGATGGCCGCGTTCGCGCACCGTGGCCAGGGTCGGCCCCCCGGGCGCCAGCGCCTGCGCGACGGCCGGAGCGGTCAGCAGCATCAGCGCAAAGAGCCTGGCCGCGATCTGGCCGACAAAACGCAACGAGCGGTTCCTTCCCACGGGCGCCATCTTCACGAGCCGGGCCGGAGGGTCAAGCGGGCCCGACGTCGCGGCGGACCGGCTTGTCCCGTCTCAGTGCAGAATCTGGCTCAGGAACAGCTTGGTGCGTTCGTGGCGCGGATTGTGGAAGAATTCCTCTGGCTCGTTCTGCTCGATGATCTGCCCCTGATCCATGAAGATCACGCGGTTGGCCACCTGGCGGGCGAAGCCCATTTCGTGAGTCACGCAGATCATGGTCATGCCGCCCTCCGCGAGGTTCACCATCACCTCCAGCACTTCCTTAACCATCTCGGGGTCGAGGGCCGAGGTCGGCTCATCGAAGAGCATGATCTGCGGGTTCATGCACAAAGAGCGCGCGATGGCGACGCGCTGCTGCTGGCCGCCCGAAAGCTGGCCGGGAAACTTGTTGGCCTGCTCGGGAATCTTGACGCGTTCGAGATAGTGCATGGCCGTCCGCTCGGCCTCGGCCTTGGGGATGCCGCGCACCCAGATGGGCGCCAGCGTGAGGTTCTGCAGGATGGTCAGATGCGGGAACAGATTGAAGTGCTGGAACACCATGCCGACTTCGCGCCGTACATCGTCGATCCGCTTGAGGTCCGACGTCAGCTCGGTGCCGTTGACGATGATCTGCCCCTGCTGGTGCTCCTCGAGCCGGTTGACGCAGCGGATGAGCGTCGACTTGCCGGACCCCGACGGCCCGGCGATGACGATACGCTCGCCCTTCATGACGGTTAGGTTGATGTCGCGCAGGACGTGAAAGTCGCCGTACCATTTGTGCATGCCGGCGATCTCGATCGCGACATCGGTGCTGCTGACATTCATCCTCGAGCGGTCGATGGTCCGCTCAACAGCTTCCAGGCTCATCGCTACCTCTTATGGCCGGTGTCGAGTCGTCGCTCTACCCACATGGAGTAGCGCGACATCGAGAAACAGAAAGTCCAGAACACGATTCCGGCGAAGGCATAGCCGGTGATCGACTGGGTCGAAGACGCCCATTCGAGCGCATCGTTCTTGGTCTTGACCGCTTCGAGCAGGTCCTTCATGCCCACGATGTAGACCAGCGACGTGTCCTTGAAGAGCGAGATGAAGCTGTTCACGATCCCCGGGATCACGTGCTTGA
>CAZASR010000208.1:0-5170 GCA_964487765.1 uncultured Devosia sp.
CGCCGCCCCAGCCCGCCTTGAAGGCGCGCTCGACATTGTACTCCTTGTCCGTCGGAGGGGCCGAAGCCAGCCAGAACGGATTGGGCGACTTGATGCCGACGAAATCGTTGCGAAGATCAGCCATGTCCGTCTTCCCCCTAGTTTCCGCTGAGGAACCTGTGGATGCTCTCGGCCGCATCGCGGCCTTCGGCGACGGCGGTCACGGTCAGATCGTCGCCACCCGTCGCGCAGTCACCGCCCGCCCAGACGTTCGGCATTGACGTGCGGCCTTCGGCGTCGACTTCGATCTTGCCGCCGGTAATGGTGACGCCCTCGCCGTCAGTGGCGAGCGTCTGGCCGATGGCCTTGAAGACCTGGTCGCACGCGATGGTGGTCGTCTCGCCGGTCGGCTCGAGCCTCCCATCGGCGTCGAGCGCCATATAGCCGAGCTCGATGCCCTCCACCTTGCCGAACTGCACCACAACGCGCTTTGGCGCCAGCCAGTGGCGGATGGTGACGCCCCTGGAAGCCGCGAGGTCCTGCTCGTAACCGGAGGCGTTCATCTGCTCCCGGCCGCGCCGGTAGACGATTGTCACCTCCTCGGCGCCCAGCAGCTTGGATTGCACGGCCGCGTCGATGGCCGTCATGCCCCCGCCGATGACGACGACCCGCCGTCCGATGGGCAGGCTCGACAGATCGCTCGCCTGCCGCAGCGTGGCGATGAAGTCGATGGCGTTGTCGACGCCCGGCGCCTCCTCGCCTTCGGCGCGCAGGGCATTGACCCCGCCCAGCCCCAGGCCGAGGAAGACCGCATCGAAGGAGCCTGCGAGCTCGCGCAGCGTGAAGTCGTCGCCGAGCGCCTTGCCGGTCTCGATGGCGATGCCGCCAATGGCCGTCACATAGTCCACTTCCGCCTGCGCGAAACCACCCGGAGTCTTGTAGGACGCAATTCCGTATTCGTTGAGGCCGCCGGCCTTGGGGCGGGCGTCGTAAATCACGACGTCGTGGCCATGCATGGCGAGACGGTGCGCCGCCGCAAGACCCGCGGGTCCGGCCCCGACGACCGCGATGCGCTTGCCGGTCGGTGCCGCGCGGGTGAAGAACTGCACGTCGTCGGCCATCGCCGCGTCGGTGGCGTAGCGCTGCAGCAGGCCGATCTTGACCGGCTTGCCCTCGGCGGCTTCACGCACGCAGGCTTCCTCGCACAATTGTTCGGTGGGGCAGACGCGCGCGCACATGCCACCCAGAATGTTCTGCTCGAAGATCGTTTCGGCCGCCCCGAGCGGATTGTCCGTCAGGATTTCGCGGATGAACATCGGAATGTCGATGCTGGTCGGGCAGGCCGTCTGGCACGGGGCGTCGAAGCAGAAATAGCAGCGGTCGGCCTCGACGAACGCCTCGTGGCGATCGAGCGGCGGATGCAGATCGGAGAAGTTGAGCGCATATTGCGCCCCGGGCAGGCGCCCCGCCGCGATCCCGTCCTTCAGCATCCCCTCGCCCATCCGCAGTCCTCCCATCCGGAACAGGTCGGGAGCGGCCCAAGGTGCCGCCGCTCCAGACCGAGGACGCTAGCACAGCGGGAATTTTTATCAATTGGTCAAATTTGAGCTAGGGCGTCGGCAGCGGCTGCAGCTGGATGTTTTTGAGCGCCTTTGTCGAGATGCTGTCGAAACGCGTGTCCGGATAAGTGGCCTGGCACTCCTGCGTCGCCGTCACCTGGGCGTCGGTGATCGACAATACCCCGTTGGGCGCCAGGGCGGCCGGCGATTTGTAAGTCCGGGAGCTGCCTTGATAAATGTAGGTATAGACAGTACCCGCCGGGATCGCGAACGACAGCGTGTTGGTGAGTTTGATGGTCCCCGCCAGTTGCTGGTTGATGAGCGGCAGGGTGGGCGAGGCATAGGCAAAGCAGTGCAGGTGCCTGACGGTCGCGCCGCCGGCCGATTGAACCGCAAACAAGACACTCGACAGCGCTGCCGCCGCCAAAAGGGATGATCTGAAGCCGGTCATGCTCTTACCTCGTCAAGGCGCCCCGGCGGCGGCAGCCTAGCACCACGCGGCGCCGCCGCCAACGGCCGCTCGCCTGTGTCAGCCCGGGTTGAGGGTGAGGTTCCGGAGCGGGGCGGTGTGCAACTGCTTGATCGCGACGCCGGGAACGGACGCCGTGCACGAGCCGGTGTCGGTCACGCGCGCATCGGCGACGCGATAAGTTTCACCGGGCGCCAGCGCGGCGGGGTTCCGGCTTTCGAAGGTGCCGGCGGGGATGGTGTAGGTATAGACGGTGCCCGCCGGGATGGCGCTCGAGCCGTTGTTTTGCATGAACACGGCGCTCGAATTGGTGGCGCCGGTCAGCGCCCCGAAGACGAAATGCAGCGTCGAGCAGGGCAGCGAGCGCTTCAGCGTCGCCGCGTCGGCGGTTGCGGTATGGACAATGGCGAGCCCCGCGAGTGCGAGAGCGGCGGTAAGTCGGCCGGACATAGAACCCTCCCTGGAAGGACGCCCCCCGGCAGAGTCATCATATCACCTTGCGGCCGTCAGACAAACAGGCAGGTTCGGGTACGAAAGCGAAGCCCCTTGGCAACATTTTCATGGAACGGCCTTCGTGTCGCAGGCAAGGCGCAAATTGGAACATCGTGTGCCTGATGCCCGCAGAATGGCGTTCCGGCCACAAGATGTGGTGTCAACGGAGCCAATGTCGCGTGCGGCAGATGAGCAACAGTTCCTTAACCACACTTTTGCGACCGATTTTTCCCACATTGTCGCCACAGCCCGCTTCTACCCCGCGCCGGTCGTTAACTAGCGTGAGTCAGTAGTATTGATTAAGCACATCGTTGTCGCCGCCGCCCTCGTCACGGGTTGTCTATCGTTCGTGACCGGGGAGACTCTGGCGGCGAGCGGTCAGTGCGGCACGGCGTCCTGGTACGGTCCCGGATTCAACGGCAAGACCGCCGCCTCCGGCGAGCGGTTCAACCAGAACGCCATGACCGCCGCACACAAGACGCTCCCGTTTGGCACCAGGCTCAAGGTGACCAACCAGAAGACGGGGAAGTCGGTGACGGTGAAAATCAATGATCGCGGTCCCTACCATGGCGGCCGGATCATCGACCTGAGCAAGGCCGCAGCGTCTCAGCTCGGCATTGTGCAAGCAGGCACCGGCAAAGTGTGCCTCACGAAAGTCTGACGCGGAACTACGTGTAGTTGCAGCAGACGCAAAGGGGACGTCCCTTCCCGGGGGACGTCCTTTTTGCGTCCAGGGCCTGCCGGTCCCGGGGGCTCGCGTCAATCGAACAGACTCACCAGTTCGAATTTGGTGACGTCGACGAGACCGAGGTCGCTGACGCGCAGTTCGGGGATCACCGGCAGCGCAAGGAACATGTGCTGCATCACGGCATTGTTGAGCGTGCAGCCGCAGGCACGCATGGCCGCCACCAGCTTCTCGGATTTCTCGGCGACGATCTCGGCGCGCTCCTCGGACATGAGGCCCGCAATGGGCAGCTCGACCAGCGCCAGCTCGCGGCCGGCGGAGATGACGACGAACCCGCCGCCCACCTCCTGCAGCCGGTTGGCGGCCTGGGCCATGTCGTCGCGATTGGTGCCGACGACGATCATCTGGTGGCTGTCATGCGCGACGGTGGAGGCGACGGCGACGTCCGTCGTGTAGCCGAAGCCGGTGACGAAGGCATTGACGATCCCGCCCGTGCCCTTGTGCCGCTCGACGACGGCGACCTGCGCGACGTCCTGGATCGGGTCGGCAACGACGAGGCCGTTCTCGACGAACAGCACCTTGTCGAGCGCGCGCGTCGGCGCCTGGTTCTCGATGATGCCGATGACTTTTGCGGTGACGGAGTTCCTGCCCGCGGGCGCCGCGATCCTGAAATCGTCCGGTGCAATCGTGCGACCCACCTTCACGGTGCCCTTGGCGAAATCCGGATAGGCATAGGGCGCAATGTCGCGGATCAGAACGCCGTTCTCGGCGAGCACGTCGCCATGCGCGATCACCACTTCGATCGGCAATTCGGTGAGGTCCGATGAGACGACCACGTCGGCCCGGCGGCCCGGGGTGATCGAGCCGAGCTCGCGCTCGAGACCAAAATGCGTCGCGGTATTGAGCGTCGCCATCTGGATGGCGGTAATGGGCGCCACGCCATGCGAGATCGCGTGGCGGACCGTGTGATCCATGTGCCCGTCATTGACCAGCGTCGCCGCGAAACGGTCGTCTGTGCACAGGATCACGTTGCGCGAGTCGAGCTTGCCCTCGGTGATGGCCTTGACCTGGGGGCCGACATCATACCAGGCCGAACCGAGCCGCAGCATCGCACGCATGCCGAGCCGCACGCGCGCCACGGGGTCGATCGGGCGGGTGCCCTCATGGTCGTCGGCGGGGCCGCCCGCCACATAGCCATAGAAGGCGCGGCCCAGATCGAGCGAGGCATAGTGGCCGCCCACGGTCTTGTTCGCGCGCTGCGTGGCGGCGATCTCGGCGAGCATCTTGCGGTCGCCCATGGCGACGCCGGGGAAGTTCATCATCTCGCCCAACCCGATGACGTTGGGCCAGCCCATCGCCTCTGCAACGTCGTTCTCGTCGATCGAGGCGCCGGCGGTCTCGAGTCCTGGCGCCGCAGGAACGCAGCTCGGCATCTGCACATAGACATTGATCGGCATGGCCACGGCCTCGTCGTGCATCAGGCGCACGCCGGGCAGGCCCAGCACGTTGGCGATCTCGTGCGGATCGATGAACATCGAGGTCGTGCCGTGCGGAATGACGGCGCGGCAGAATTCGGTGACGGTCACCATGCCGGATTCGACATGCATGTGCCCGTCGCACAGGCCGGGCACGAGATAGCGGTCCGCCGCGTCGATGACGCTCGTGCCGGCACCGCGCGTGTAGTCGAGGTCGGGGCCGATGGCGGCAAAGCGCCCGGCCTTGATGGCAACGGACGTGCCCGCAATGATCTCGCCCGAATGGACGTTCACCCAGCGGCCATTGGTGATGAGCATGTCGGCCGGCGCGCGGCCCATGGCGACATCGACGAGTTGGGACGCGGTCTCGGACCAGGGGGCGATGGGCATGAGCTCTCCTTGTGACGCGATCGCCGATGAGACGGGGCATCGCCGGCTTCGTCAAGTTGCCGCGGCCATGACGAGGCGTCCGGCGACCGTGATGGTCCCGGGTTATGGAACCTTGGGACAA
>CAZASR010000209.1:0-5151 GCA_964487765.1 uncultured Devosia sp.
TCGCCCCGTTCGTGCTGGCGTGGAACCTCGACATCCCGGCTCCGGCCGAGGGAGGCCCGGAACAGTTCGGCGAGCTGGAAACGCCGCTGATGGCGTGGCTGGTGGCCGAGACGACCGATCAGGTTCGCCAGGCGGCCGAGGCGCAGAACGCGACGATCGACCGCCACAACGCGGAACGCCGGACCACGTCGCCGGCCGTGGTTCGCGCGCTGAAGCCGCACGAGCCGGCGTGCTAGGAAGGAGGGGCAACGATGGCCGCACATCGACTTTGGGCAGGTGTGGCCCTCCTGATCGCTGCAGCGGCGATACAGGCGGCATGGAGCGGCTCGTGGGCATTGGCGATGATCGTGGCCCTCGGCATCCTGCTGACGATCACGAGCTACGGCGGAGAGCTGGCCAGATGAGTCACCGCGCCCGGTCGCACCGCTCTGGTAATCCACTGCCGTTCGTCTGGTTCCGAGTCAGGCAGGATCGTTTCAGGGCGGGCCGACCGGGCGGGGGTGTCACGTTTACGCAGGAAGGGGAACACGATGGATAGCACGATCGCCCGCGCGCTGACAGACGCCAGCGAGAACGGATACATCACCACCGGGGCTCTTGCCATCATGTTGGACCAGAGAGGCGTGGATGTGGCCCGGCTGACCTGGAGGGAGAGCTGCACGAAGCGCGGCCAGCTGTATATCGAGATCCTGACGCCGCCACGGAATCCCTTGCAGGTCTTCTGGTCCGCAACCGGGATGCCGGACGCGGCGAGGCTGGGCCGCCAGGCGGCACGCATGACCGAGGCGCTTCGGGGCCAGCTTCACAACGCCGGCCGGGAGTGCGCAACGTCGTATGACGGCCCCAGTGGCGAGGACGACCCCAAGGCGACAGCAGGCACGATTGACGGCCTGACTCGCGATGAAGCGAGAGACTTTGCTCGCAGGTTGAAGTCGATCAGGATCCCCGCATCCAGGCGGGACGCCTGATAGAGTGAGAGCAGACAACTCAACCCGCCACAGCTGGCGGAGAACCTCGCCATGGACGCCCAGGAGCGCGTGCGAGTGACGCGGAACACCACCGCTCACCTACATGCGTGAAAGGGCGTTTTAAATGGCAGTCGTTGCGGCGCAGCTCGAGGTGCAATTCAAGTCGAGCGGCAGTGAAAAAGTGAAGGGCGAGCTGAAGGGCCTCGACGATGCCTTGCAGAGTGCCGGCTCCGGGTTCGATCAGTTCTACAAGCAGATCGGTGGCTTTGCCGATCGAGCGCTGGACAGCCTGACCAAGGTGGCCGATGGCATCGGCAAGATCAGCCTCGTCGGCGTGACCGCGATCTTCGGCAAGGGCGCCAAGGCTGCCTGGGATCAGGTCGACGCCGTCGAACAGGCCACGATCGCGTTACGGGCGTACGAGAAGGATGCCCGGAAGGTCGACAAGGTCCTCGAAGACCTGTTGCAGTTCGCACGGTCGGACGCGGGCAAGCTCTTCATGCGTGAGGAGTTGTTCCGCGCGGCGCAGACCATGAAGGTGGCCGGTGCCGAGACCGAGAATCTGGCGCGCTACGTCGAGATCATGTCGCGAGCGGTCAACACTGGCATGGCGTCGTGGGACGACCTCGAGCGTGTGATCGCGCGGGTTGGATCCACAGGTCGGCTGACCGGCATCGAGTTCGAGCTGCTGCAGCAGGCCGGCTTCCAACTCGACGAGAGCCTTCGGAACACCACCATCACGTGGGAACAACTCTTCGATGCCCTCGACCGTGGCAGTGTCCAGGTTGAAGGCCAGTCGGAGACGATTCGCGGCCGGCTCATGTCGCTCAACTCGGCCATCCGCGACATCGGCACGGCGTTCCTCGCCGTCGACCGTGACACCTCGGAATTCATCGAGGGCGGGCTCGGGAGTCGGCTCGTGGGCGGGATCGACCTCGCCATTGCCGCGCTCGGCCGGATTCGCCCAGCTGCGGCGGCGGCCGGCTCGGCCTTCGCTCTGGTGCTCGACGGTGCCGAAGGACTGATGACCGCATTCCAGGCGCTGCCGGGCGCGGCACAGACGATCGTGGTCGGGCTGCTCGGTGCCGTGGCGGCATTCGGCATGTTGCGGCAAGCCATCGCGGCAATGTCCAGTGCCATGCGGCTCATGGGCCTTGGCTCGTTCACAGCTCTGTTTACCCCGCTCGGTGCCGCGATCGCTGGCGTGGCGCTGGTGGGCGGTCTCCTGGTGAACTCGTTCATGGATCAGAAGGCCGCGGCGGAGGCCTACAAGCAGAGCGTGATCGACCTCGAGCAGGCACTGGAGATGTTGCGCCGGAAGGGCGATACCGAGCTGGCCGATCTCGGGACCAACCTCATGAACCAGGTCAACGACCTGCAAAACATCATGGACGGCTTTCTCCGCGATCTCGACGATGACGCCTTCTATGCCGAGAAGTTCGCCGAGCAGATGGGCCACGCCTTCGACCCGAACAACATGTTCGATGTGCAGATGATGGCGAAGATTCGGCAGCAGTACTCCGACGAGTTCAACAGCCTTGTTGGTGATCTCCAGATCACGCAGGAAGAGATCACGGCGCTGAACATGAAGATGCTCGACGCCCTCAACGACCCGAACATCAACGCCGAGGCGTGGATGACGTGGGCGATGTCGCTGCTGACCGGCGCCGAGAATGCCGAGGAGTTGCGCGCCGCGGTTGATCTCATTATCGAGACGCCGCTGAGCGACTGGGCACGGCATGCGGTGGACGATCTCGACAACCTCAATGCCGCGCTCGACCGCACTGATCAATCGTGGCGGGACTGGCAGGAAGGCATGGGGCCGTTCGACGCGCCCGCCGAGGTGAACGTCGTCGAGTGGGAAGACTTCGTGAAGCAGGTCGAGGACGGCATCGCCGAATCCCGTGACCGCATTCGCGAGGGCATGAACGAGATGATGACAGACTGGCTGGCAGACGGCGACAACTTCCTCGACTGGTGGCAGGAGTTCGACGCGGTGCTGATCGACCACTACGGCGGTGTCCAGGACGCCGGCGCGGCGTGGCGATCGTTCCGGGAGAATGTGATTCCGACCGCGGCCGCGATCGACGATGCGAACGCCAGCTTCGATCAGGTGCTGCGGACCTTCGAACAGATCGACCAGCTGGCGAAACGGCCACAGGGGGCTGCCAGCATCGCCGAGAGCCTTGTCGGTGCGCCTGGTGAGTGGGCGGCAATCGACGATCTGCTCGAGTCCGGGCGAATCAGCCTGGCGCAGTACAACCAGACGGTTGAGTCCGGATACGCCATCACCGAATCGGCCGCACGGTCGCAGATGATCCTGAACGAAATCCGGGCCGATCAGCTGCCACTGCTGGAAGCCGAGACGCGCGCCTATGAGCAGAACCTCGAGGCGATCGCGGCACTGGAGCCGGCCGAGCAACGCCGCGTGCTGATGCTCCAGGACACCGCCGTTCAGGCGCAGGTCGCCGAACTCTACTCGACCGCCTACGCCGCCTCGCTGGGGCAGATCCCGCCCGAGGTGGCCACACAGATGATCCTCAACGCCGCCGAGGCGGACGCCGGGTTGAAGGACCTGCTGCTCAACCTCGGGCTGATCTCCGAGGTCGACGGCGAGATTCGCGTGAACTTCCCCGATGCCGACAAGACCATCCAGGCGATCGACCGCGTGACGCATTCGGTCCTGTTGCTCATGGACCTGATGGACGATGGCGAGATCAACGGCTCGATCAAGCTGACGATCGAGGGCGACGAGGAACTCAAGGAAACCTATGGGTTCCTGCTTGAGGTTGACGAGACCGACGTCGAGGCGACCGCCACGGTCGAGGCGAATGCCGACCCGGCGAAAGTCGTGTTCGAGCAGATCATCTCGCAGCTGCGAGGCCTCGACGGGCAATCGGCGAAGGTCTACCAGTACGGTGACAACAGTGACGCCATTGCCAACATCGACGATGTCGCGGCCGACCTCGCCGATCTCGACGGCAGCACCGCCACGGTCTACATCAACGCGGTCAACAACGCCGGCGCGGCGATCGGGTCGGTGGCGTCTCAGCTTGCCAACCTCGACGGGCAATCGGCCACGGTCTCGGTCAACACCGTCAACACCACCACCTACCGGGCCGTTGGCAGTAACCGACTCTCGGCATACGCCGATGGTGGGTTCGTTCGCTCGCAGTTCCAGCTCGTGGGCGAAGAAGGCCCGGAGCTGGTGCAGCTGCCACGTGGCTCCTACGTCCATACCGCGCAGGAAACGGCGCAGATGCTGGCTCACCGCGATGGGGGCTACGGATTCGGCGGCAGCACATCTTCCTGGCAAGCCGGCGGCACCACCTACCACGGCGATACCGTTGAGGTGCACATTCACGGCAACGTTATTGGGAACGATGACTTCGCCAGCGAATTGACCGAGCGAGTCGTTTGGGAGCTTGCGACCGTCAAGCAACGTCGCGATCTCGCGAAGGGCGTAGCGATCTAACCTCTGATCACTGACCGAGCGTAAGGGGCGATGTGGTGACGTCGCCCCTGCTTTCGCTCACCATCGCCCCGTCGCAGCCTGGGTCACTTCGGCTGTGGCGGGGCGTCCGCTATGATGGCCACAGGACGGCAGAAAAGGAGATACCAATGCGGAACCGGGTGGCGCTTGTCTTTCTCGTGGGGATGCTCGCCGGAGCGATGATGTTCGCCGGCGGATTCGTGATGGCGACGTCGTTCGCCGATAGCGCCGAGGCGCAACGGCCGGAGACCTGGCAGGTTGCCGGTGGTGAGGACGGGTTCTCGGCCAGCGCCTGGGGCGCGGGCGATCCCGCAACCTCGCTCGACGCCTGGGTAGCCCAGCTTCCGGCGGAATGCGACATCGTGCCGATCGAGCGCGGCGTTTCGTTCGTGTCGGTGCTCTACCGCTGCAAATAGCGCCGATTCGGTCCGACTCGACCATAACCGAGGCTCTAGGATGGCCGGAGCGCCACAAAGACGGGGCGGCCCATGCCCTGACACCTGCGAGATATGCCGGGTAATCGTTGACAATGTACACGATTACCAGCAGACAGAACGGACACAACTGCGGAAATTTCCGCAGTTGATCTCCCCGAGCGCGTGATCGGCCTCGACGGCAAGAGCCGCCCGGCCACGATGCCCCAGCATGGCCCCTGCGATCGTTTCCCGAGCCGTAGGCGGTCAATCTCTC
>CAZASR010000210.1:0-3033 GCA_964487765.1 uncultured Devosia sp.
GGCCTGTTCTGGAACGTCCCCACGATGCTGTTCCACAAGGTAGGCTGCGTGTTCCTCGGCATCCGTGTCAAGACCATCGGCGAGCCGCTGCATGGCCGGCCGACACTGCTGCTCTCCAACCACATCTCGTGGACCGACATCATCGCCATCGGCTCGGTGGCCGATGTGACCTTCGTCGCCAAGACCGGGGTGCGCAGCACGCCCTTCGTCGGCTTCATGGCCTCGCTGCAGCGCACACTCTATGTCGATTACCACAGCCGCGCCGATGCCAGGCGCACTAGTCAGGAAATGGCCAGGCGGCTGAGCAGGAACAGCGCTGTACTCCTGTTCGCCGAGGGGCATCGCGATCTGGGCGACCATGTGCAGCCGTTCCGTTCCGCGCTGGTCGGCGCGGCGCAGGCGGCGATGGAGCAGGGCGGGGCCAAGGACGTCGCGATCCAGCCCGTTACCATCGCCTATACCCATCTCCAGGGCCTGCCGGTCTCGCGCAACGAGCGCTCGGCCATTTCGGGGATGAATGCGCGCGGCTTCAAGGCCGTCGTCCACAACCTGCTGACCTCGGGCATGAAGGATGTGACGATCGCCTTCGGCGCGCCGATCCCGCTCGGCCCCGGCACCGACCGCAAGGTCGTAACCAAGCTCGCCGAGAACCAGGTGCGGCGCACGCTGGTGGCCCTCAACCGCCACGAAAAGGACATCCCCGCGGTCACGCCCGCCTGAGACCTAGTGCTCGTCGGCGACGCAGAACTGGTTGCCTTCGGGATCGCGCAGCACCGTGTATTGCGGCTTTTCGTACCAGAAGGTCGCCCCCAGCCCCATCAGCCGCGCCACTTCCGCCGGCCGGTCGGCCGTATGCAGGTCGAGGTGGATGCGGTTGCGCTCGAGCCGCGGGCCCTCGCGCTTCTGGCAGCAGATGACCGGCCCGGGTCCGTCGAGCAGCACAAAAGGGTCGGTCTCCAGCGTCAGCCCCTTGGCCGCGAGCCGCGCGATCTCGGCCTCGTCATAGGGCCTGACCGCATAGCCGTCGACCGCCGCCGCCCAGAAGCGGGCGAGCGCCGCCGGGTGGTCGGCATCGATGACGATCTCTCTGAGCCTTGCCATGCGCCCCCTCCTCCGCTCGGGGCGGTCACTCTAGGGCCCCGGGGCCGCGCCGCAACCCCTTGAAATTTCCGCCGAGGCGCCCGAAATAACAATTTCGCCAGCTGCTTCAGTGGGTTGGCATGGGAATTGTCCCGCTCGTATCTACCTTGCTCCAGAGAGGATGTAGCTATGAGGACTGACCTCGCTTTTGACCGGTTCGACGACCAGTACGAACCCCTCGTCTCCGACAGCGATCTGATCGGCTATTACAAGCCCTCCGAAATCGTCGACGATCCGGCCCTGACGCTCGCCCGCAAAAGGCAATTGCTGGCCTATTGGGGATCGGACGTGCACGCCGTCGCCGGTGCCCCGGCGCTGCGCAGCTATGCCTTCGGCGCGACCGTGACCATCGACGAAATCCAGGCCGCGCTGCGCGAACTCGACACCATGGTCGATGCCGCCGCGATTCCAGGGGGCGCCGCGTCGTCCGTCGCCGCCTGAACCGGTCGCCGGGGAGGGTGGCTTCGCTGCCCTCTCCGGTGGTAAGAGGCCGGCCATGACCGATACTGCGCCCACCGAGATCCGGCCCAAGAAGCTCTTCATCAAGACCTATGGCTGTCAGATGAATGTCTATGACAGCGACCGTATGGCCGATGCGCTGGCGCCGCACGGCTATGAGCCGACGCCTGTGCTCGACGACGCCGACCTGGTGGTGCTCAACACCTGTCACATCCGCGAAAAGGCGAGCGAGAAGGTGTTCTCCGAGCTCGGCCGGCTGGCCGAACTGCGCCGCGAAAGCGGGCGCGACTTCACCATCGGTGTCGCCGGCTGCGTGGCGCAGGCCGAGGGCGAGGAGATCGCGCGGCGCGCGCGCGCCGTCGATCTGGTGTTCGGGCCACAAAGCTATCATCGCCTGCCTGAGCTGCTGTCGCGGCTCCGCCCCGGCGTGCCGGTGGTCGAGACCGAATTTCCCGCCGAGGACAAGTTCGAGCATCTGCCCCCCGCCGAGGCGCGGGTGATCCGCAGCCGCGGCCTCACCGCGTTTCTCACCGTGCAGGAAGGATGCGACAAGTTCTGCTCGTTCTGCGTCGTGCCCTATACGCGCGGCGCCGAAACCAGCCGCCCGGTGGAACAGGTGCTGGCCGAAGCGCGCCGGCTGGCCGAAGCCGGAGTGCGCGAGCTCACGCTGCTCGGCCAGAACGTCAATGCCTATCACGGGCTCGATGTCCGGGGGCGCGCCGTCGGGCTCGGCGAACTGTGCGCCCAACTGGCCGAAATCGAAGGGCTGGCGCGCCTGCGCTACACCACCAGCCATCCCTCCGACATGACCGACGAGCTGATCGCGGCGCATCGCGACAACGACAAGCTGATGCCCTACCTCCACCTGCCGGTGCAGTCGGGCTCCGACACGATCCTCAAGGCGATGAACCGGCGGCACAGCCGCGCCGATTACCTCCGCACCATCGAGCGTATCAAGGCGGCGCGTCCGGACATGGCGCTCTCGGGCGATTTCATCGTCGGCTTCCCGGGCGAAACGGACGAGGATTTCGAACAGACCCTCAGCATTGTTCGCGAAGTCGGCTATGCCAGCGCCTTCACCTTCAAATATTCGATCCGTCCCGGCACGCCGGGCGCCGAAATGGACGGACAGGTCCCCGAGGAGGTGAAGACGGAGCGGCTTGCCCGCCTCAACGCGCTCGTGACCGCCCAGATGCGCGGCTTCGCGCGCTCCTGCGTCGGGCGCACCTTCGACGTACTGCTCGAAAAACCGGGCCGCCTGCCGAGCCAGCTCGGCGGTCGTTCGCCCTACCTCCAGGCGGTGCATCTGGAGGCGCCCGCCGACCTCATCGGCACCGTCCAGAAGGTGCTGATCGTGGGCGCTGGAAATAACTCAATTGAAGGCAAGATTGTCACACACGCGGAACGGAATCCTGCTAGCGTGCTTGAGTCTCA
>CAZASR010000210.1:3133-5109 GCA_964487765.1 uncultured Devosia sp.
AAGGCAAGATTGTCACACACGCGGAACGGAATCCTGCTAGCGTGCTTGAGTCTCACACCATCGCCTGACCCCCGAAAAGCGCCCGCCGGCTTTCGGTCGTGGTCAGGCGCAAACACTGACTGGCCGCGACCGGCGGCCCCTGGAGCAACCGCGCACTTGAACAGGCATTTGTCCGCCACATCCGACAACGCCCTCTCCTCGCAACTGGAACTGGCCTTCGAAGACAACCGCCTCGCCGCCCAGCTTTACGGCGACTTCGACCAGAACCTCGCTCTTATCGAACAGCGTCTCAAGATCACCGCCACGCCCCGCGGCAACCACCTGCTGCTCAAGGGTCCCGCCTCGGCGGTCGACCAGGGCCGCCGCGTGCTTGAGTCGCTCTATGCCATGCTCGAAGAGGGCAAGCCTCTCGACATCGCCAATGTGGATACGATGATCCGCATGATCGAGACCGAGGATAGTCAGCTCACGCTTCCCACGCTCGAAAAGAAGGGCAAGGTGCGCATGGCGCAGATCGCAACGCGCAAGGCGACCATCGTCGCCCGCACGCCGGCGCAGGATGCCTATATGCGCGCCATGGAGCGCTCCGAGCTGGTCTTCGGCATCGGGCCGGCGGGCACCGGCAAGACCTATCTGGCGGTCGCGCATGCCGCGACGCTGCTCGAGCGCGGCGACATCAACCGCATCATCCTGTCGCGCCCTGCGGTCGAAGCCGGCGAACGTCTCGGCTTCCTGCCGGGCGACATGAAGGAGAAGGTCGACCCCTATCTTCGCCCGCTCTATGACGCGCTCTACGACATGATGCGTCCCGAGCATGTAGAACGCTGTATCAGTTCTGGCATCATCGAAGTCGCCCCGCTGGCCTTCATGCGCGGCCGTACGCTCGCCAATGCCGTAGTGATCCTTGACGAGGCGCAGAACACCACCTCGATGCAGATGAAGATGTTCCTGACGCGCCTGGGCGAGAACTCCAAGATGGTTGTCACCGGCGATCCCAGCCAGGTCGACCTGCCGCGCGGCGAGAAGTCGGGCCTCATCGAGGCGGTGGCACTGCTCGAGGGTATCGAGGGCATCCATATCTCGCGCTTCGACGACAAGGACGTCGTCCGCCATGCCCTCGTCGGCCGCATCGTGCGCGCCTACGACGCCGCGGGCGCGAAGCGGGCTGGGTGAGCTGACCGGCGCCCCCAGCCATGCCCGCTCCCCTCCAGATCGAAGTCTCGCGCAATTCCGCCGGCTGGCCCGATCGCCTCGATGCGCTGGCCGAGCGGGCCGTGCGCGAAGCGCTGCTGCACGCGAAAGCGCCGGTCGCGGGCGCGGCGGAGCTTTCGATGGTCCTCACCGACGATGCCGAGCAGCAGCTCCTCAACCGCGACTGGCGCGGCATCGACAAGCCCACCAATGTGCTCAGTTTCCCGCAGATCGAGCCCTTCGCGCCCCTCGACGGCCTGTTGGGCGACATCATCCTCGCGCGCGAGACGCTGGAGCGTGAGGCGGCCGAGCAGGGGGTCAGTTTCGAGGACCACTTCACCCACCTTGTGGTGCATGGTTTCCTCCATATTCTGGGTTATGATCACATGGATGATGACGAAGCCCTTGTCATGGAACGGCTCGAGACCCAGATTCTTGCCTCCCTGGGCATTGCGGACCCTTACGCCCAGGGCCCTCACAACCAAGACGATTGATGAGCGACAGCACAACAGCCCCCAAGCCCGAAACGACGGATAGCGAACCTCCGTCGACCACCGCCCCTGCGCCTGCGCGGGGGCAATCGCTGATCACGCGGCTCAAGGCGCTGTTCGCCTTCCGCACCCCCTCCCTGCGCGACGACCTCGAAGTCGCGCTGGAATCCGAGGCGGCGGGCGAAACCGCCGACTTCTCCCCGTCCGAACGGGCAATCCTGCAGAATGTGCTCTCGCTGGGCGAAAAGCGCGTCGACGACGTGATGGTGCCGCGGGCCGATATCGAAGCCATCG
>CAZASR010000211.1:0-5109 GCA_964487765.1 uncultured Devosia sp.
GCGCCTTGGAGGGGATGCAGCCGATATTGAGGCAGGTGCCGCCGAAGGTCGGCATCTTTTCGACCACGGCGACTTTCATGCCGAGTTGCGCGGCGCGAATGGCGCACACATAGCCACCCGGTCCCGAGCCGATCACGGTGAGGTCGAATTGGTCCGCCATGTCGAAAGTCCTGCTTCTTGCTGTGTCGCCTATGTAGTCGCTGAGCGTCCGGAAAACTAGAACAGAACCGCCCAGCCCATCATGAGAAGGCCGATGAGGGAGACGTTCCATACGAGGCTGCGGATCATGAAGACGCCGAACAGATAGAGCGGCAGATAGATGGCCCGCGCCGCGCCCCACACCACGGCGCCCCAGAACATCAGCGGGTCGCCGGGCAGCGCGAGATGGCCGATCAGCATGAGCACGATATAGACCGGCCAGGTCTCGTGGAAATTGCGCAGCGCCCGCTCGGCACGGCCCAGCAATTCGCCCTCGGGCAGGGTTTCGTCACGTGCGGAGGCGGCGTAGAGGACGCCGTGCTTCCAGCGAAAGATCAGCGACTGCGCGCCCAGATAGAATCCATAGAGCGGCAGGCTGGCGAAGAGGAGCCACAGTTCGCTGGTCATGGCAGGATCGCTCTGCCCCCGCTGACGGTAATCGTCGTGCCGGTCGAATAGGAACTCTCGTCCGACAGCAGCCAGTGGATCGCTTTGGCCACCTCCTCGGCAGTGCCGGCGCGCGGCATCGGCAATTGCGAGACCATGCGCTCGACCCGGCCGGGATCACCCGCCGAAGCGTGGATTTCCGTCTCGATCACCCCCGGCCGCACCGAATTGACGCGGATGCCTTCGCCGGCCACTTCGACCGCGAGTCCGACCGTGAAGCTGTCGATCGCCCCCTTGGCCGCGGCATAGTCGAGATAGACCCCACCGCCGCCGATCTTGCTCGCGCCCGAGCTGAGATTGACGATCGCCCCGCCCTTGCCGCCATGCCGCCTCGACATGCGCTTCACCGCTTCGCGCGAACAGTAGAACGTGCCGAACACATTGACTTCGAACGACCGGCGCAGCCGCTCATTGTCCATCTCGTCCAGCCGCTGGGCCGGATAGATCATGCCGGCATTGTTGACGAGGCCCGTCAGCGGCCCGAGCCGGTCGGCGGCCTTGAAGATGTGCTCGACATCGCTGGGATTGGCCACGTCGCCACGCACGGCCACCGCCTCGCCGCCCTGCTGGTGGATGCGCGCGCAGACCTGCTCGGCCGCCTCGACATTGGCGGCGTAGTTGACCACCACCGCATAACCGCGCGCCGCGCCCATGATGGCGGTCGCCGCGCCGATGCCGCGACTGCCGCCGGTGACGACGAGGACGCCGCTTTGGCGGGGAGGCATCGGCCGCCGCCCTAGAGGTCGAGGACCAGCCGCTCCGGCGCCTCGAGGCTTTCCTTGACGCGCACGAGGAAGGTCACCGCTTCCTTGCCGTCGACGATGCGGTGGTCGTAGCTCAGCGCCAGATACATCATCGGCCGTACCACGACCTGCCCGCCGACGACCACCGGCCGTTCCTCGATCTTGTGCATCCCCAGGATGCCCGATTGCGGCGCGTTGAGGATGGGGGTCGACATCAGCGAGCCATAGACGCCGCCATTGGTGATGGTGAACGTGCCGCCCTGCATGTCGGCCATGCTGAGCGCGCCGTCGCGCGCGAGCTTGCCCAGCCGCCCGATCTCCTTTTCGATGCCCGCCATCGACAGCCGGTCCGCGTCGCGCACCACCGGCACCACGAGGCCGCGATCGGTGCCCACGGCGATGCCGATATGGGCGTAGTTCTTGTAGACGATTTCCTCGCCGTCGATCTCGGCATTGACGTTGGGGATTTCCCTGAGCGCGTGCACCACGGCCTTGGTGAAAAAGCCCATGAAGCCGAGCTTCACGCCGTGCTTTTTCTCGAACAGCTCCTTGTACTGCGCCCTGAGGTCCATCACCGCCTTCATGTCCACCTCGTTGAAGGTGGTAAGCATGGCGGCGGTGTTCTGTGCGTCCTTGAGCCGCCGCGCGATGGTGGCGCGCAGCCGGGTCATCTTCACCCGCTCCTCGCGCGCTTCGTCGGCGGCAGCGACGGGGGCGCGCGGGGCGCTGGCCGGCGCCGGCTTCGGCGCTTCCGCGGCCGGAGCGGGACGCGGCGTCGTGGCCGCCGTACCCGAAACGGCGCTCGGTGCCGCTTGCGGAGCCGGACGGTTGATGGCCGCCAGCACGTCCTCCTTGAGCACCTGGCCGTGGCGGCCCGAACCGCTGATCTGGGCGGCATCGAGATCGTTTTCCGCAATCAGCTTCTGCGCGGCGGGAGCGGGCGGCGGCGCGGCGGCGCCATTGCCCGACGCGGGCGGGGCCGGCTCCGGCTTGAACGCCGGCTGCGACTCGGCGGCCGGAGTCTTGGGCGGCTCGGGCGCCTTCGCGGCCGGCGCCGGCGCGGCACCGGCCCCTTCGCCGATGGCGCCGATCAGCGCGCCCACATTGACCGTGTCGCCCGGATTGGCGGAGATCGCCTGCAGCACGCCCGCCGAGGGCGCCGGCACTTCGATGGTCACCTTGTCGGTTTCGAGTTCCACCACAGGCTCGTCGGCGGCAACGGCATCACCCACCTTCTTGAACCATTGCCCGATGGTCGCCTCGGTGACGCTCTCGCCCAGCGCGGGAACCCGGATCTCGATTGCCATGTGTCGTCGTCTCCTAGTTCGCGAAGGCTTCTTCGAGGAATGCCTGCAATTGTGCAAGGTGCGTGCGCATCAGGCCGGTGGCGGTCGAAGCCGAAGCCGCCCTGCCGACATAGCGCGGCCGGTCGGTGGTGCGGCCCATCTGCTCGAGCACCCAGTCGACATAGGGCTGCACGAATGCCCATGCCCCCATGTTCCGCGGCTCTTCCTGGCACCACACGATCTCGGCATTCTTGAACCGGCTCAATTCGTCCAGCAGCGCCTTGGCCGGGAACGGATAGAGCTGCTCGAGACGCAGCAGATACACATCGTCGATGCCGCGCTTCTCGCGGTCCTCGAGCAGATCGTAATAGACCTTGCCGGAGCACAGCACCACGCGCCGGATCTTGTCGTCCGGCGCGAGCGTGATCGTTGTCTTCTTGGGTCCTGGCGCCTCGGCGTCGTCCCACAGCAGGCGGTGGAAGCAGCTCTCGGGGCCCATCTCGCTCAGCGTCGAGGTTGCCCGCTTGTGCCGCAGCAACGACTTTGGCGTCATCAGGATCAGCGGCTTGCGGAAGTCGCGCTTCACCTGCCGGCGCAGGATATGGAAGTAGTTGGCCGGCGTCGTGCAGTTGGCGACCTGCATGTTGTCTTCCGCGCACAGCTGCAAATAGCGCTCGAGCCGGGCCGAGGAGTGCTCCGGCCCCTGCCCTTCATAGCCATGCGGCAGCAGCATCACGAGCCCCGACATGCGGAACCATTTGCGCTCGCCCGAGCTGATGAACTGGTCGATCACCACCTGCGCGCCATTGGCGAAGTCGCCGAACTGCGCTTCCCACAGCGTCAGCGTGTTCGGCTCGGCCAGCGAGTAGCCGTACTCGAAGCCGAGCACGGCCTCCTCCGAGAGCATCGAATTGATGACCTCGAAGCGCTCCTGGTCGGGCGCGAGATTGTTGAGCGGCGTATAGGTTTCGCCGGTCTTCTGGTCGTTGAGCACCGAATGGCGTTGCGAGAACGTGCCGCGCTCGGAATCCTGCCCCGAAAGGCGCACTGCGTGGCCTTCCATCAGCAGCGTGCCGAAGGCCAGCGCCTCGCCGGTTGCCCAGTCGATCCCCTCGCCGCTTTCGATGCCCGCAAGCCGTCCGTCCAGGAAGCGCTTGACCGTCTTGTGCACCGAAAAGTTCGCCGGCACCTTGGTCATCGCGGTCCCGATCCGCACCAGCTCGTCGAGCGGCGCGCCCGTCTCGCCGCGGCGCGGACCATCCGCATCGGCGCGCTTCAGATCCTTCCACTGGCCGTCGAGCCAGTCGGTCTTGTTGGGGCGGAAATCCTGCCCCAGCTCGAATTCGGATTCCAGTTTGGCGCGCCATTCCGCCTTGAGCGCGTCCACCTCCTCGGCCGTGACCAGGCCTTCGGCGATAAGCCGTTCGGAATACAGTTCCAGCGTCGTCTTGTGGCTCCGGATCTTGGAGTACATCAGCGGCTGGGTGAAGCTCGGCTCGTCGCCTTCATTGTGGCCGAAGCGGCGGTAGCAGAACATGTCGATCACCACCGGGCGCCCGAAGCGCTGCCGGAACTCGGTCGCGACCTTGCTCACATAGACGACCGCTTCCGGGTCGTCGCCATTCACATGGAACACCGGCGCCTCGATCATCTTGGCAACGTCGGTGGGATAGGGCGAGGATCGCGAATACATCGGCGAGGTGGTAAAGCCGATCTGGTTGTTGATCACGAAGTGGATCGAGCCGCCCGTGCGGTGCCCCTTGAGGCCCGACAGCCCGAGGCACTCGGCGATCACGCCCTGCCCGGCAAACGCCGCGTCGCCGTGGATGAGCAGCGGCAGCACCACCGAGCGGTCGACCTGGCGCGGCTCGACGAACCTGCCATTGACGATCGCGCGCTGGTCCTGCTTGGCGCGGGCCTTGCCCAGCACCACCGGATCGACGATCTCGAGATGGCTGGGATTGGCCGTCAGCGACAGATGCACCGGATTGCCGTCGAAGTCGCGGTCGGACGAGGCGCCGAGGTGATACTTCACGTCGCCCGAGCCTTCGACATCCTCCGAATAATAGGCGCCGCCCTTGAATTCGTGGAACAGCGCGCGGTGCGGCTTCTGCATCACCTGGGTGAGCACGTTCAGCCGGCCGCGATGCGCCATGCCCAGAACGATATCCTTCACCCCCAGGGCGCCGCCGCGCTTGATGATCTGCTCGAGCGCCGGAATCAGCGACTCGCCGCCATCGAGGCCGAAGCGCTTGGTGCCGGTGTATTTGACGTCGAGGAACTTCTCGAACCCCTCCGCCTCAACCAGCTTGTTGAGGATGGCGCGCTTGCCTTCGGGCGTGAACCGGATCTCCTTGTCCGGCCCCTCCATGCGCTCCTGCACCCATTGCTTGGCGTCGGGATCGTTGATGTGCATGTATTCGACGCCGACCGTC
>CAZASR010000212.1:0-5102 GCA_964487765.1 uncultured Devosia sp.
GCCGCCGATCTGCCCCGCACCGATCAAAGCGATCTTCTTGCGCGCCATGAGCCCCGTATCCTGCCTTATGGTTGAAATTGGCCGCCCCTATAGCCGCTGGGGGGGACGTTAACAAGTCAGGCTTTGGGAGGGGCCGCGGCCGGCTTGCGCGCCGCCTCCAGATAGGCCGCCGACTGCATTTCGATGAGCCGCGACACCGTCCGCCGGAACTCGCCTGCCGTGCGCGACTGCACCCCCAGCTCGTCGAGCGGTACGGCAAAGCTCGCCGCCAGCTTGATGCCCCGGTCGTAGAGCGTATCGACCAGCAGGATGAACCGCTTGGCGGCGCTGGGGTTGGTGCGGCCGAATTGCGGAACGTTGTCGATCATCACCGTATCGTAGGCATGCGCCAGCCGCAGATAGTCGCGTGCGCCCAGCGGGCTTTCGCACAGCTCCGCGAACGAGAACCGCGCCGCCCCCATCGCCGCGCGCGGCACGCGGATGTCGCGGCCGAGCGAATGGACGAGTTCGGCCCGGGCCGGCGCCCCGCCCGTCAGCCGCGCCCACAGCCCGTCCATCGCCGCCTCGACCTGCGGCCCCGTGCCGAACCGGAAGACCGCCTCGCCGGCGAATTTGAGCCGCCGGTAATCGGTCGGCCCGTCGAGCGGCACGACCTCGACATGCGCCTTCAGCAAATCGATGAACGGCACGAAGAGCTGCCGGTTGAGGCCGTCGCGATAGAGGTCGTCCGGCGCCGTGTTGGACGTCGCGACCAGCGTCACCCCGCCCGCGAACAGCCGCTCGAACAGCCGCCCCAGCAGCATCGCATTGGTGATGTCGCCTACCTGGAACTCGTCGAGGCACAACAGCCGGGTCGTCGCCAGCAGCGGTTTGGTCACCGCCGGGATCGGGTCGGACCGGTGCGAACGCCGCCACGCCGCAATGGCCTCATGCACCTCGTCCATGAACTCGTCGAAATGGACGCGCCGCTTCTGCTCGATGGCCACCGCCCCGAAGAACAGGTCCATCAGCATCGTCTTGCCGCGGCCGACCGCGCCCACGAGGTAAGCCCCGCGCACCGGCCGAGGCTTGCGGAACAGGCCCCAGGGCCGCGCGAGTCCCGTGGCGATGCCGTCGAGCACGCGCGCCGCCTCCGCCTGCAGCGGATCGGCGCGCAAGCTGCCGCGCCGGACGAGCTCGGCAAGACCATGCGATACGGCGGTGGAACGGGGCGAGGCGGGCACGGCGTCAGCCATACCCTTCATTCATCGCCAATGTCTTTAGGCGGTCGGGCTCAGCCCACCATCGAAATGCCGGTGCCGCCCGACAGCGTACCGACGAAGCGGTTGCCCGACAGGATCAGCGCGGCGACGAGATCGCCGTTCTCGTCGAACAGCTGCACCTGCGAGCCGGCCAGCGTCCAGCTCGCGACCACGCTCAGCCCCTTGAGCTCGCAGGCCGGTGCATTGGCGCGATAGCGGCCGGTGCCGGTCTTGGCGGTCTGCGTCAAATTGAGCTGGCACTGCGTCGCACCCGAGACAACCGTCCAGCGCCCGAGCAGCTTTTCGACCGTCAGTCCGCCCGTCAAATTGCGCCCCGTGCTCGAGAAGTCGCCGCCCGCGGTCGTCAGGCTCCCCGAAACGCCCGCCTGCGTGTCCGCCAGCAGCGGATCGGCCATCGGGTCGGTCGGCGTCAGCGGCGGCACACCCTGCTGCACTTCGCCATTGGGACCGATCGGTGGCAGGGCGCTTGTCGAAACCGCGCCAGTCTGCACGGGCGCCAGCTGCTCGTCCGGTCCCACATTGTTGACGGCGACGCGGGTCGACGAGCATCCGGCCAGAAGCAGGATGGCGGCGACGCCGAGCAGCGGTAGTCCCTTGTTCATGCCCACGATGTCCCGGTTGAAAGCAGAGGTGCGCATATAGACCAATCGGCACCGCCCCTCAAACCCTAAGTTCCGCGGCATGATGGACTGAGGATCGTGGCCATTCTAGGGACGCTCGGGGTCCTGGCGCGCGCCCATTTCCTTGAGCAGGTCGGCCGCCAGCAGCCGGCAATCGGCCGCTTCCTCCTCGGGCACGCGGATCGGCACGCCCTGCCCGAAGAAGGGGTCCGAGACGCCCGGCAGCCCGCCATCCATGTGGTCTTCGGGGTGGAAGCCATAGGCCCGCAGCGCCGCGATCAGCGAGCGCGCGAGCGAGGGATCGGGAACGCGTGCGATGATCTCCATGTGCCGCCCTCCCGGCGGCTCAGGCCGCCTTGCGCTCCACCATCATCTTCTTGATCTGGGCGATCGCCTTGGCCGGATTGAGGCCCTTGGGGCAGGTCTTGGAACAGTTCATGATCGTGTGGCAGCGATAGAGCTTGAACGGATCCTCGAGATTGTCGAGCCGCTCCTCGGTCGCCTCGTCGCGGCTGTCGATCAGCCACCGATACGCCTGCAACAGGATTGCCGGGCCCAGATACTTCTCGCCGTTCCACCAATAGGACGGGCAGGAGGTCGAGCAGCAGGCGCAAAGGATGCATTCATAGAGCCCGTCGAGCTTCTCGCGCTCGGGCTTGGATTGCAGCCACTCCGTTTGCGGCGCCGGCGTCGTCGTCTTGAGCCAGGGCTCGATCGAGCGGTGCTGTGCGTAGAATGTCGACAGGTCCGGCACCAGGTCCTTCACCACCGGCATATGCGGCAGGGGATAGATGCGGATGGCGCCCCTGATGTCGTCCATCGCCTTGGTGCAGGCGAGCGTATTGAAGCCGTCTATGTTCATGGCGCACGAGCCGCAGATGCCCTCGCGGCACGAGCGCCGCAGCGTCAGCGTGGGATCCATCTTGTTCTTGATCCACAGCAGCCCGTCGAGAACCATCGGCCCGCAATCGTCGAGATCGACGAAATAGGTGTCGATCCGCGGATTGTCCTCCGTATCCGGATCGTAGCGATAAACGCGATATTCGCGCAGCCTCTGGCCCTGCGGCTTGGGCCAGATCTTGCCCTTGGTGGGCTGGCTGTTTTTTGGGAGGAAGAGTTCGACCATGGTGCTGTCCGGTAGGCTCTAGCGGGTGCGCGCTTCGCGCTGTTCGAGACCGTAGATCTCGTCATTGAAACTGTCGGTGACGCGCGCGAACACCGCCTGCGCGTCGTTGAGGCCGCGATTGTAGTAGTAGGGTCCGATGATCTCGCCGAAAAACTGCAGCAATTGCTCGGCCGGAATGTTGCCGATGCGCGAATCCAGCTCATCGACGAAATAGCGCTGGATACGGCCGACGATGGCCTCGCGCTCCGCCTTGTCGAAACTGACCTTCTTCATCGGCTGCGCCATGGCCCTACATCGCGCTCCCCATGCCGCAGGCCTGCGTCGAGCGGGCAATGTAATTGGAGTAGGTGTCGTAGCGATTGGTCGGCACGTCCTTGCCCTTCATCGCGGCGATGACCACCGTCATGAACTCGCTGTCGATCAGCGTCATCGCCGCCTTCGCCTTGCAGGTGCACAGCTCGCCCGCCGCCGGCGCGATCTTGAGGCAGGTCGCCAGGAAATCCTGCTGCTGGTCGAGCGTCGGCGGCACCGCCTGGACGGGTGTCGTGAGCATCAGCGCGGCGACAACGGGCAGTAGCTTTTTCATCTCAGCTCCTTGCGGATCATCAGCTTGAGACCGCTCCAGATGTCCGAAACGGCCGCGACCTTCACATCGACGAGCCCGATGGGCAGCACCACCTCGCGGATCACGTCCTCGGTGAGGTCGGTTTGCACCTTACTGGCCTTCTTGGGCCAGGAAATCCAGATCGTTCCATCGCGGGCGATCTGCTCCAGCAGCTTTTTGGCCGCTTTCTCGAGCACCGCCCGCGACGCGGTGAAGCCGTGGATCACGTCGTAGCCGGGCTCGCCCTCCGCGAAGGTCTCCCAGCCGGCCTCGGCGATTTCAACAAAATGCCGGGACCTGCGCAGGTCCCTGAGTTCGGGCGGCAGCGCAATGAACAGCACCCGCTGCCCGTCCTTCAGTCCGAGTTTTTGCGGCAACGGCGTGCCCGAATAGCCGATGGTGGCGGTCACCGCAGCCTCCGCATCAGCGGGCCTCGGCTTTCGCCGCGTCGCGCTGCGCCTTGTTGCGCGGGGCGGCGGCGGCGCGCGCATGCTCGCGCTCACGCTCCTCGCGAAATTTCCTCGCATCCTCGATGAGCCCCATGCGGACCAGTTCGTTTTCGTACTCGTCGCACATCTGGCACATCGCGGGCCCTCAGTAGACCCGCGCCTTGGGCGCGATCGTCTTGAGCGCGATCCCCCCCTCGCTTTCGGGGGTCAGCGGATCGGTATGCACGGGGCGGTAGCTCAGCGCCACCCTGCCGTCGTCGTCGAGCCGGCTGATCGTGTGCTTGCGCCAGTTGAGGTCGTCGCGGTCGGGGAAGTCTTCTCGCGCATGCGCGCCACGGCTCTCGGTGCGGGCTTCGGCGCTGACCACTGTCGTGAGGGCATTGGCGAGAAGGTTCTCGAGCTCCAGCGTCTCGACCAGATCGGTGTTCCAGATCATCGAGCGGTCGGTGACCTTGAGGTCGGCCTTGAGGCCATAGACCTCGTGCATGCGCTGAACGCCGACACTGAGCGTCTCTCGGGTGCGGAACACGGCTGCATCTTCCTGCATGGTGCGCTGCATACGATCGCGCAGAACCGCCGTCGGTGTGCCGCCATTGGCGTGACGCAGGCGGTCGAAGCGGGCGAGGATCTTCCCCTCGCTGTTACGGTTGACCGCCGGGACCGCCTTGCTCCGGTCGAGCGTCTTACCGGCGCGCAGCGCCGCCGCCCGGCCGAACACCACGAGGTCGGTCAGCGAATTGGAACCGAGCCGGTTGGCGCCATGCACCGATGCGCAGGCCGCTTCGCCTACCGCCATCAGGCCCTCAACGATCCGGTCGGGATCGCCTTCGGCGGGGTTCAGCGCCTCGCCGTGATAGTTGGTAGGAATGCCCCCCATATTGTAGTGGACCGTCGGCAGCACCGGGATCGGCTGGCGCGTAAGGTCGACGCCCGCGAAGATCTTGGCCGATTCCGAGATGCCGGGCAGGCGCTCATGCAGCACCTTGGGATCGAGATGATCGAGGTGGAGATAGATGTGGTCCTTCTTGGGCCCGACCCCCC
>CAZASR010000213.1:0-5088 GCA_964487765.1 uncultured Devosia sp.
CGAGCTGATGCCCAAATATGCCGAGCTCATCTACAACGGCTTCTGGTACTCGCCCGAGCGCGAAATGCTGCAGGCGCTGATTGACAAGAGCCAGGAGTTCGTCACCGGCGACGTCACCGTCAAGCTCTACAAGGGCAGCGCCAATGTCATCGCGCGCTCCTCGCCCTATTCGCTCTACAATATGGACCTCGTCACGTTCGAGGAAGGCGCCGTCGCCTACGACCATCACGACGCCGAAGGCTTCATCCGCCTCAACGGCCTCAGGCTCAAGACCTACGCCGCGCGCCGGCTGGCGCAGGCAAAGTAGCTCGGCGCAGCGGCTGGGTGGGGCGCTGCCCGCGCGACATAGGCGGGCACCCTTGGACGTCAGGACCACCCCCTACGGAGCGCCCCCTATCGGCATGGTTGACGCGCGTTAACCATAACCTCCCGACACTGGCGGCATCGCGTTGCCGTTGTCCTGGGGGTTTCGCATGCGCCGCTTCATAACTGCCGCCGCCCTTTTCGCCCTCGGCGCGATTCCCGGCCGCGCCGCCCCGCTCGACGTGACCTTCACCGGCGTCGTCGTCGATACCTGCACCATTGCGGTCGCCACGCCGGGCATCCTGATGCTCTCGTCGGACGGTACGATCCTCGGCTCCGACCAGGGGGTGGGCGTCCCGGCGACGGTCACGGTGCTTTCGATCGGCAGCAACAACATCGCGCTCTCGGCGCCGGTGCTCGAAACCTATCCCGGCGGCTACACGCCCGGCGGCGAGACGGTGGAGATGAACACCACCGGCCTCGCCTCCAATCCGATCTTCACCAGCCTGGGGATCGACTTCGACATTGGCCTGCTGTCGCTCTCCGAACTCTTCGTCAATCTGAGGGTGACCGATCCGGGCGGTTTCGCGCAGGGCACCTACACCGCCAAGACGGTGCTCACATGCAGTTAGCCGGCCCGCTCACCGTGCTGTGCAGCTTGCTCGCGCCTGCCGCCGCGCCGGCCTGCACCATCGGCGTCACCACGCCGGGCGTGCTCGCGCTCAGCGGGGATGGGCATACGCTGAGTTCGGCCAATAGCGGCGGCATCGCCGCGGTGCTGGCGATCTCCGATCTCGATCTCGATCTCAACGGCACGACCATCACCATCTCCAATACGCGGCTCGATACGGCGCCCGCCGGCTTTGCCGAACCTGTCTCCCATGCGGCGAGCTATTCGGCGAACTGGCTGCTGGGCAGTGCGAGCGGCAGCCTGGGCGGCTCGCCCTCTTTCGTCGTGCCGCCGGTGCTCGATCTCGTCGTGACGCTCACGCTCCACAACACCGTCACCAGCGCCACCGGCTTCAGCCAGGGCACCTACACGACAAAGACCACAATCACATGCAGCTAGCCGCCCGCGCCATCGCTGCCCTGCTGCTCATCGCCGTCAGCGGCGCCGCCGGCGCGCAGTCGCTGTCGCCGATGCGCAAGGAAGGCGCGACGCCCAGCCTCGTCAAGGGCTTCAGGCTCTATGTGGGCAATCCCTATCCGGCGCGGATGACCTTCGAAATCATCCCCATGGATCCGCACTTCCGGTTCCGTGCGGTCGACGCGGCGGTCAATTTCCCCGAACTCACCATGGCGCCCGGAACCACGCGCCAGGTCATCGTCACCTTCCGCATCGATCCTGCGATCAAGGAGAGGACAATTGGCGTCTGCGTTCAGCCTCGAGCCATCGAGGGCACTGTCATGCCTCGCGTGTGCGGCACTTATACTGGGCGCCTCCGCGGCGTCGGCGGCTGATGGCATCCTGCTGCCCTCGCCTCCCATGGGGCCGGGCGGCGAGGATGCGATCACCACCTCCGAGGGCGTGCGCTGCAGCCAGTCGATCAACTCATCGGGCGGCTATCTCGATTTCGGCGTCGCGGGCGGCGACCTGTCCAATTACAATGTGCCCGGCGCCAATCCGGGGCAGCAAAGCGCCATCGGCTATGCCCGCATCATCGTCCCGCTGGGGTCTGCACCGAAGCGGCTCGATTGCGCCCGGCTCTACGATCTCGAGATTCAGCGGCTCAAAGCCGAGATTGAGATGCTCAAGGTGGGGCTTGAATAGGATTCGATGCAAATTTGCATGGACGGCCTTCCCCCTAAGCCTTTGCCGCCCTTGTGTTGTAATCGATTGCAGGCGCTTAAAGCGTTTTTAACGGCACCCGACTAATTTTTGGGCAGCGTCGAACAGTGGAGATTTCCCGCGGTGGCTTCGAAAGTGGCACGCCAGGGCCATTCGGATAGTGCGTTGCTGCTCGACGCGGCACTCGAAAACATACCCTATGGCTTTTGCGTGTGGTCGAGCGAGTTCCAGCTCGTGATGTGGAACCGGCACTATCTCGACATGTATGGTTTTCCCGCCGACCGCATCTACGAGGGCATGCCGCTCGAAGAGGCCGTCAAGCTGTCGGCCGATCTGGGCAACCATTCTGACCAGACGCCGCAGCAATTCCTCGCCGCCTACAAGAAGCAGTTGCGCGCCAACAAGCGGGGCGTGCGCCACAAGTCGCGCGAATTGCTGGCCGGCGGCCGCATCATCGAAACGGCGCACATCTTCTCGCCGGGCCTGGGCTGGGTGGTGACGCATGAGGATGTCACCGAGGAGATCGCCAGCTCCGAGATCGTGCAGAAACGCAAGCGCGAGCTCGAACGCCAGAACATCCGGCTCGACGCGGCGGTCAACAATATCAGCCAGGGCCTGTGCATGTTCGACCCCAGGGGTCGGCTGGTGATTTGCAACGCGCCCTATGCCCGCATTTATTCCCTGCCCGACGCCATGCTGAAGCCCGGCACGGCGCTCGAAGACATTCTCGGGCATCTGTTCGATACCGGCATGCATTCGTCGAATTTTGCCACGCGCGAGCAGTACATCGCCTGGCGTCATGGCGTCATCGCGCGGGCCCAGCACGAAAAGACGGTGCTCGAATTCGGCAACCGCATCATCCTGATGCAGCACCATCCGATGAAGGATGGCGGGTTCGTGTCGACGCATGAAGACATTACCGAGC
This sequence comes from uncultured Devosia sp., assembly GCA_964487765.1. Lineage (GTDB taxonomy): Bacteria > Pseudomonadota > Alphaproteobacteria > Rhizobiales > Devosiaceae > Devosia_A. Next base: position 3,018 of record CAZASR010000213.1, read on the forward strand.
AGCGCCAGCAGGAGGCGCGCATCCAGCATCTGGCGCGGCACGATGCGCTGACCGAGCTGCCCAATCGCGCGCAATTCCTCGACGAGATGGCCAATACCGAGCCCATGATCGAGCGGGGCGACAAGATCGCCGTGCTGTGCATCGATCTCGACCACTTCAAATCGGTCAACGACACGCTGGGCCACGCCATCGGCGACAAGGTGCTCAAGCAGGCTTCGGCGCGCCTGTGGGGCACGACGCGGGAGACCGATCTCCTCGCCCGGCTCGGCGGCGACGAGTTCTCGCTGCTGCTCCGGCCGATCGACAAGCCCTCGGATGCGGCGGCCATCGCCGAGCGCATCGTCAAGACCATGACCCAGCCCTTCATTATCGACGGGCACCAGATCGCCATCGGCGCCAGCGTCGGCATCGCGATCGCGCCGCAGGACGGCGAGACCACCGACGGACTGATGAAGAACGCCGACCTTGCGCTCTATCGCGCCAAGTCGGAGGGCCGCTCGACCTACCATTTCTTCGAAAAGGACATGGATGCGGCCATCCAGAAGCGGCGGTCCCTCGAAAGCGGGCTGCGCGCCGCGCTGCAGCTCAACGAGCTGCGCGTGGTGTTCCAGCCGTTGGTCGGCCTGCAGGAAAACCGCGTCACCTGTCTCGAGGCGCTGCTGCGCTGGCGCCACAATGGCGCGGACATTTCGCCCACAGAGTTCATTCCCATCGCCGAGGAAACCGGGCTCATCGTTCAGATCGGCGAATGGGTGCTGCGCGAAGCGTGCAGCGCCGCCGTGATGTGGCCGACCGATGCGCGCGTCGCGGTCAACCTCTCGCCGGTACAGTTCAAGAACAAGCGATTGTTCGAAACCATCCATAGCATCCTGGTCCAAACCGGCCTGCCGCCCACCCGGCTCGAGCTCGAAATCACCGAGTCGCTGATGCTGAGCGACAATGAGCAGACCCTGCAGACACTCCATCGCCTGCGTGCCATCGGCATCCGCATTTCGATGGACGATTTCGGCACCGGCTACTCGTCGCTGAGCTATCTGCGCGCCTTCCCCTTCGACAAGATCAAGATCGATCGCTCCTTCATGCGCGATCTCGAAAGCCGCGGCGACAGCCTCGCCATCATCAAGGCGGTCATCGGGCTCGGCCATTCGCTGGGCATGTCGACCACGGCCGAAGGGGTCGAGACCGAAGAGCAGTTGCGCGCCGTGCGCGAGCAGGGCTGCAACGAGGTCCAGGGCTTCCTGTTCTCGCCCCCGCTCGAGGCCGTGCAGGTCTATACCCTGCTCGCCAGTGAGCAGCGGCCGCGGCTCCGGGTCGTGTCCTGAGTCTCAACCCGGGCCGGCTTCGCGGTCTGCTGCATCTTGCCCGCGCCATGACCCTTGGCCGTCCGCCGACAGGCCCGCGGACGCGCAAATCGCCCGCAATGCGGGCGGTTCCGGCCTCCTGCTTTTGCCCCCAGGGGTGCCGCGCATTCCCCTCATGCAGCGAAAATGCTTGAGAATCCGGGCCTTTCCCCCTATGTGAGCCGCCTTACTTCTCCCTCACCCCGCAGGCGGCCCCCAATGGCGTTGCGCAACATCGCGATCATCGCCCATGTCGACCATGGCAAGACCACTCTCATCGACGTGCTGCTGCGGCAGTCGGGCTCGTTCCGCGACAACCAGCGCGTCGAAGAACGCGCCATGGATTCCAACGATCTCGAGCGCGAGCGCGGCATCACCATCCTTGCCAAGGTCACCTCGCTGGTCTGGAAGGACACGCGCATCAATATCGTCGATACGCCCGGTCACGCCGATTTCGGCGGCGAGGTCGAGCGCATCCTGTCGATGGTGGATGGCGTGGTGATCCTCGTCGATGCCGCCGAAGGCCCAATGCCGCAGACCAAATTCGTGCTCTCCAAGGCGCTCGCGCGGGGACTTCGGCCCATTGTCGCCATCAACAAGATCGACCGGCCCGACGAGCGGCATCTCGAGGTGCTCGAGGAGGTGTTCGACCTGTTCATCGCGCTCGAGGCGACGTCCGAGCAGCTCGATTTCCCGGTGCTCTACGGCTCGGCCAAGCAGGGCTGGATGAG
>CAZASR010000214.1:0-5056 GCA_964487765.1 uncultured Devosia sp.
GACCACCGGCGTCAGCAGATGTGGAATGCCGTCATAGATCGACAGCTCCAGCATCTTGGGGTCGATCATGATGAGGCGGCACTGCTCGGGCGTCATCTGGTAGAGCAGCGACAGGATGAAGGTATTGATACCCACGGACTTGCCCGAGCCGGTAGTGCCGGCGATCAGCAGGTGCGGCATGCGCGCCAGATCGGCGATGATGGGCTCGCCGCCAATGGTCTTGCCGAGGCAGATGGGCAGCTTGCCCTTCATCTTCTCGAAATCCTGGCTCGCCAGCATTTCGCGCAGATACACCGTCTCGCGGCTCTCGTTGGGCAGTTCGATGCCGATGGCGTTGCGGCCGGGCACCACGGCGACGCGCGCTGAAATCGCGCTCATCGAGCGGGCGATGTCGTCGGCGAGGGAGATGACGCGGCTCGACTTGATGCCGGGCGCGGGCTCCAGTTCATAGAGCGTGACGACGGGGCCGGGGCGGACATTGATGATGTCGCCCTTGACACCGAAATCCTGCAGCACGCTTTCGAGCTTGCGCGCCATCGCCTCGAGCCGCTCGGGAGCATGTTCGGGGCTCGGGCCGCGGTGACGTGCCTCGCCGAGAAGGCCGAGCGCCGGCAGCTCGAAGCCGTTCGCCTCGTCGAGCAGCGAGGGTTGGGCTTCCCGCGCGGCGCGCGAGCCGGGTGCCGGTCTCCGGGCCGGCGCGGCAACGCGGGGTCGAATCGGCACGGCCGGCGTGTCGTCAATCTCCTCCGGATAGTCGTCGAACGTCTCCCCGGAGGGCTGGCTCGGCGCAAAGATGCGGCGCTCCACCGTCAGCTGCGGCTCGTGGCGCGTATCGGGGGACACCGGCTGCACGTTGGGGGCGCGGCCGTCGCTGAGCGACGGCTCGACGGCGCCCTCGCGCCAGCTTGCCGCCTCGGCTTCGCGGCGGGCCGCGGCGTTTTCGCGGGCCCGGGCGACGGCGCGGCGGGCGGCGGCCTGGGTGCTGAAGCCGAGATGGACGAGCCCACCGACAACAATGTCCAGAATGCCGTTCCGCTCCGGCTCGTCGGCGGCGCGTGCAGCGCCCTTACCCTTGGCGCCGGCGCCCTGTTGCGCGGGCATCTTGGGCAGCGTCACCGCGCCCAGACCGAGGGCGAGCCAGAACAGCGCCAGCGTCGGCGCCAGCAGAATGATGGCAAACAGCCAGGCGGTCACGGGCTGCGGATCGGCCCCGGTGACGAGCGCGGCCAGATTGGTGAAGCCGGCGCCGATGAGACCGCCGAGACCCGTCGGCAGCGGCCAGGTTTCGGGCGCGGGCATGAAGGAGAGGACGCCCGTCGTCAGCAGCGTCGAGGCAATCCAGGCGATAAGGCGCAGGCCCATGATGCCCGGCACGCGGCGGCGCACGAAGCTCCAGCCCCACAGCGCCGGCGGCACGAGAAAGGCAATGATGCCCAGCCCCAGGATCTGGAAGCTGATGTCGGCGATCACCGCGCCGGGGAAGCCGAGCCAGTTCCGCGCCGGCTGCGAGGTCGCATAGGAGAAGGACGGATCGTCGACGTTCCAGCTCGCAAGCGCGATCATCGCGACGCCGACCAGCGCCAGCACAATCAGTCCGATGAGGCGGATCGGGATGGTGATGGCGATGGCGGACGCAGGCGACGAATGATCTTCAAGCAGGGGGCGTGCCGGCATCGCAGAACTCTGAACTCAATAGAGTTGCGATCCTAGGTCGGCGTGGTTAATCCCAAGCTAACCATGCGACGGTCGCGGGACGGACGATGGACAGCGGAGACGAGCCGCCGTCCCGGGCCGTTCTCTCAGAATTCTCCTTCCGGCTGTGCGCCGATCGAGTGGATGGTGAGGTCGGCGCCCCGGCGTTGTTGTTCGTCGGTGAGGCGGATGCCGACGGTGCGCTTGACGATGGCGTAGATGATGGCGCCCGCGGCGAGGGCATAGGCGGAGACCACGACCGAGCCGATGATCTGCACCAGCGGCGAAACGCCGCCCATGCCGCCCAGTGCCTCGAGGCCGAAAATGCCACAGGCGATGCCGCCCCACAGGCCGCACATGCCATGCAGGGGCCAGACGCCGAGCACGTCGTCGATCCTGAGCCGCTCCTGGGTCAGGGTGAAGCCGCGCACGAAGATCGCGCCGGCGATGGCGCCCACCGCAAGCGCGCCGATGGGATGCATCACGTCGGAGCCGGCGCACACCGCGACGAGGCCGGCGAGCGCGCCATTGTGGACGAAGCCGGGGTCGGATTTGCCTAGGATCGCCGCGGCGACGATCCCGCCCACCATGGCGAGCAGTGAGTTGAGCGCGACGAGGCCGGAAACGCCGGCAGTCGATTGCGCCGACATCACGTTGAAGCCGAACCAGCCGATGCACAGCAGCCAGGTGCCGAGCCCGAGCCACGGAATCGACGACGGCGGGAAGGGCCGGCCGTTGGGGCCGTAGCGACCGGTACGCGCGCCGAGCGTCAGCACCGCCGCGAGCGCAATCCAGCCGCCCACGGCATGGACGACGATCGAGCCGGCGAAGTCGTGGAAGGGCGCGCCCAGCGTTGTCTCCAGCCAGGCCTGGATGCCGTAATTGGCGTTCCACACAATGCCTTCGCTGATGGGATAGACGAGGCCGACGATCGCGGCGGCGGTCGCGACCTGCGGCCAGAATTTCGCGCGCTCGGCAATGCCGCCCGAAATGATGGCGGGAACGGCCGCGGCGAAGGTCGCAAGGAAGAAGAACTTGACGAGGCTCAGCCCTTGCGGCGCGAAGCCGGTCTCGCCACCGATCCCCGAGAGCGCGGGCGCAGCCACCAAGAAGGTCACGCCATAGGCGATCCAGTAGCCGACAAACAGATAGGCCAGCGTCGAGAAGGCGAAATCGACGATGATCTTCACCATCGCGTTCACCTGGTTCTTGCCGCGCACGGTGCCCAGCTCGAGGAAGGCGAAGCCGCCATGCATGGAGAACACCAGGATCGCGCCCATCAAAAGAAAAAAGACATCGAGTCCCATCGCGGACTGATCTGCCATTGCAGCCTCCCACAAAGCCGGCTCGCATCCGGCCATTCGCGCGGCAGAGGACTCAAGGATCGTGCCAAACCCGGCTCCCCGCAAAAGCGACGGGATTCCAGCAGCTTGGCGGGCGAGCCCGGACGCGGGGGCGCAGAGCTAAGCATCGTGCACAAGAAAACAGCACAGCTCGCCGGGCAGCTGCCTAAGCTATGGGCGCCCGCCCAGTCGTGTTCGGAAGCGACCGGACCGGGGGTGCAGCCCACGCGGCTTGCGAGTGGGAAGCCTCTGGTGAACCGAGAGGCGCGTGGGCTGCACGCCGGGTCCGATCCCGGCAGGGAGCCCGGCTGGCCGAGCTCCCCTTGGTCGACGGCGCGGGCGGGCCGGGGGAAGAGGACCGCCCGTCCGCGCCGGAGGTCAGTTGTAGGCGCGCTCGCCGTGGGTGGTGATATCGAGGCCGTCGCTCTCGGCCGATTCGCTCACGCGGCCGCCACCAAACACACCCCTGGCCACCAGCATGGCCACGGCCGCGACGACACCCGACCAGACCACGGCGACAAGCACGGCATAGAGCTGGGTCATGAACTGGGCGCCCATATTGTAGTCGGCCGCCCCGAAGCCGCCGAGGCTCGGCGCGGCGAGGATGCCGGTGCCCAGGGCGCCGACGATGCCACCCACGGCATGGATGCCGAACACGTCGAGGCTGTCGTCATATTTGAGCGCCGATTTGAGCACGGACACGGCCCACAGGCAGACGAAGCCGACGACGACGCCGAGGACGATACCGCCCGCAGTGCCCACCCAGCCGGCAGCCGGGGTAATCGCGACGAGTCCGGCGACAGCACCCGACGCCATGCCGAGCAGGCTGGCATGTCCGCGCGTGACCTTTTCGCCCAAGCCCCAGGCGAGGGCCGCAGCGGCCGGCGCCGTGATGGTGTTTAGGAAGGCCTGCGCCGCGGTGCCGTTGGCGGCGAGGGCGGAGCCGGCATTGAACCCGAACCAGCCGACCCACAGGATCGAGGCGCCGACGAAGGTGAAGACCAGGTTGTGCGGCGGAATCGGCTCCTTGAGGTAGCCGGTGCGCGGCCCGAGGACGAGCGCGGCGACCAGCGCGGCGATGCCCGAATTGATGTGAACCACGGTGCCGCCGGCGAAGTCCAGCGCGCCCATCTCGAAGAAGAGTCCGCCCGCCGCCCACACCATGTGCGCCATCGGCACGTAGGAGAAGGTGAACCACAGCGCGAGGAAGAGCAGGACGGCGCCGAATTTCACTCGCTCGGCAATGCCGCCCACGATGAGCACGCAGGTGATGGCGGCGAAGGTAAGCTGGAAAACGACGAACACCAGTTCGGGCAGCGTGCCGGAAATGGCATCGGGCCCGACGCCGGCAAGGAAGAATTTCGATAGATCGCCGATGAAGCCTGAGAGGCCACCGTCGCTGGGGCCGGCAAAAGCCAGCGAGTAGCCGTAGATCACCCAAAGCAGGGCGATCATGCTGAAGCCGGCAATTGCCTGGCTCAGGATCGACAGGACGTTCTTGCCGCGCACGAGCCCGCCATAGAACAGGGCGAGGCCCGGCAGGGTCATGAAGATCACGATGATGGTTGACACCAGCATCCAGGCGGTGTCGCCGGTGTCGATGGTGGCCACGTCCTCGACCACTTCGGGGGCAGGAGCGTCCTGGCCCAGTGCCGGCAGCGCGGCCATTGCGCCCAGCGCGGCCAGCCCCAGGACTTTGGATAGTTTGACTGTCATTGTTGTTGTCTCCCGAGAAAGGCGTCAGAGCGCCGCCGCGCCGGTTTCGCCGGTGCGGATGCGGGTTACGGCCAGAAGGTCGAGGATGAAGATCTTGCCGTCGCCGAGGCGCCCGGTCTGGGCGCTGTCGCGAATGGCGGTCACGATCGCATCGGACTGCGCGTCGTCCACCGCGATTTCGATCTTGAGCTTGGGCAGGAAGTGCACCGCATATTCGGTGCCGCGGTAGATTTCTGAGTGGCCCTTCTGGCGGCCATAGCCTTTGACTTCGGTCACGGTCATGCCGTGCACGTCCAGCGAGTTCA
>CAZASR010000215.1:0-5012 GCA_964487765.1 uncultured Devosia sp.
CGCTGGAGAGGCCAGGACTCCCAGGCGTGAGCGGGGGAAAGTTTTGGTCAATGCGTGGGGCGATCCTCCCCTTCGCTTCGCGCAAGTGGCGCCCCACCCACCGCTGCGCGGTTCCCCCTCCCCACGGCTTCGCCGCGAGGAGGGAGAGGGGTGACTGCGCGTTCCTGGAGTTGGCTTTGTCGAGGATGAGCGCCGCGCTCACCTCTTCCCTCCTCGCGCAGCGGTGGGTGATGCCGCTTGAACTGCTCTCGCGGATCAGTTCGCTGGGTGGCGGGGCTTGGCCCGGCCGTGACGGACGAGGAGGTGAGGGGCTTCGGTGGTTAAGGGCCAGCGAGCAATGTCAGAGCTGCGCCGGCGGTGCCGCAGGCGAGGACGGTGAGCCAGGGCGGCGTCTTGAGGGTGAGGGCGGCGAGGGCGGGGAGGGCGATGAGGAGGTCGAGGGGGGTGGCGACGCTGCCGGTGAAGACGGGGTCGATGAGAGCGGCGAGGAGGAGGCCGACGACGGCGGCGTTGACGAGATCGAGGGCGCGGCGGAGGCGGGGGATGGTACGAAGCCGCTCCCAATAGGGCAGGGCGCCGAGGACCAGCAGGAAGGACGGCAAGTAGATGGCGCCGAGGGCGAGGAGGCCGCCGGGGATGCCGTTGGGCGACCTGTGGAGCAGGGCGCCGGCGTAGAAGGCGAAGGAAAAGAGTGGGCCCGGAACGGCCTGGGCGGCGCCATAGCCGGCGAGGAACAGGTCGCGGTCGATCAGGCCGGGCGTGACGAGCTCGCCCTCGAGCAGCGGCAGCACCACATGGCCCCCGCCGAAGACGAGCGCGCCGGTGCGATAGAAGCTATCGAGCACGCCGATCGTGGGATCGTTGGTGGCCGCGGCGAGGACAGGCAGGCCGACCAACAACAGAACGAAGACGAGCAGAGTGGCGGCCGACGCCGGGTGCGGCGAGGGCATGCGCGTGGCCGCGGCCGCAGGTGCAGGCAGCGCGGCACCGATGAGGCCGGCGAGCGCGATGACGGCGATCGGCATGGCGCCGAAGGGGATCAGCAGCACGAGCGCCGCTGCGGCGGCAGCGAGCGCGCGGCGCGGCCAGTCTGGGGCGAGGCGCGTCGCCATTTGCCAGACGGCGAGGGCGACGACCGCGAGGGCCGCGAGCTTCAGACCATGCAACACCCCCTGCGCCAGAGGATCGTTCCAAAGCACCGCGCCGAGGGTAACCGCATAAAGGAGGAGTACTGAGGGCAGGGTGAAGCCGAGGAAGGCGGCGACGGCGCCGGGAAGGCCGGCGTGCCGGTAGCCGATGGCGAGGCCGACCTGGCTCGACGCCGGACCGGGCAATGCCTGGCAGAGCGCGACGAGATCGGCGTAGTCGGTTTCGCTGAGCCATTTGCGTCGGGTGACGAAGGCTGCGTGGAAATAGCCCAGATGGGCAACCGGGCCGCCGAAGCTGGTGAGGCCCAGCGCCAGGAAGATGCGGAAGGTTTCGAAGGCGCGACGCATTGGGCGTGGGGTGCTGGCGCCAGGGAGCAAAGTCAAGAAGCGACCGCCGAGAAATCGCTTGCTGACCGACCGATCGGTCAGTACGTTGGCGCATGGCACGGACGGGCAAGAAGCAGGACATCGTGGCGGCGGCGGTGGCGCTGATGGCGGCGGGCGGCGCGGAGGCGCTGACGGCGTCGGCGCTGGCGGCACGGGCGGGGGTGAGCAAGGCCAATCTGTTCCACCATTTCGACAGCCTCGACGATATCGTGCTGGCGGCGTTCGAGAGCTTCTTCATGGAGCTGGAGAGCCTCGCCGGCCCGCTGCCCGGCAGCCTGCGCGAATGGCTGCTTGGGCTCGGTGCGGAAGCCACGCAGGTCATCGACGACCAGCCGCAGCTGGGTGGCGCGTATCTGGCCTTCCTGGCGCGGGCGAAAGCCGAGCCGCGCCTGCGCGCGCGGGTGAAGCAGATCGCCGAAGATGCCGAAACCGGCTTCGTCCGGATCATTGCAACCCTCGCACCGCAAATGGACCCGGACAGGGTCCGCGCGCTTGCCGCGCTGGTGCTGTTCGCGGGCGACGGGCTGGCGTTGCATCGCGACCTGTTGCCCGACCGAGGCACGCGGCAGGCCGAGGGGTGGCGACTGCTGGTCAATGCCATTGCCCCAGAGGAGATCGACCATGAATGAGCGCGTGCTGGTTTCGGGCGCCGGGATCGCCGGATGCTGCCTTGGCTGGTGGCTGCACAAATATGGCTATGATGTCACCGTCGTGGAGCAGGCGGCCCAGCCGCGCGACGGCGGCTATGTCATCGATTTCTGGGGCCTCGGCTATGAGGTGGCCGAACGCATGGGGCTGCTCGATGAGCTGGCTCGGCACGACCTCAGGGTGCGCGATTTTCGCATTCTCGATGCAGGGGGCCGGCAGGTGAGCGGCATCGACCAAGGCGCGATCGCCGACATCATGGGCGGTCGCGTGATGAGCCTGCCCCGCTCGGCGATCGCGCGGGCCCTCTATGACGCCATCAAGGACGACGTCGAGGTGCGGTTCGGAGACAGCGTCAGCGACCTCCGCCAAGGTGCGGATGGCGTCGATGTCGCCTTCCAAAGCGGTAGGCGGGAAAGGTTCGCCCTCGTCTTCGGAGCCGGCGGTCTCCATTCCCCGGTTCGCCGCGTCGCGTTCGGACCCGAAGGAGAGTTTGAGAAATTCCTGGGGTATTATGCAGCGGCCTTTACGGCGCCTGGCTACGGGCATCGCGATCCACACGCCTATGTGGCCTATGGCGTGCCCGGCCGACAGATGTGGCGGATTACGCTCGACGAGGACGCCAGCGTCTTCCTGCTGGTGTTCGCAGAGGCGCGACCGAATGCGGTGCCGATCCACGATCCCGTTGCCCAGAAGGCTATTCTAACACGGCTCTATTCCGGGATGTGCGTCGAAGCCGACGAGATGCTGAGGGCGCTCCAGAGTGCCACGGATCTCTATGTCGACCGGTTGAGCCAGATCATCATGCCGCGATGGACCAAGGGACGGGTGGCCCTGCTGGGCGATGCCTGCGGCTGTCCAAGCCTGCTAGCGGGCGAGGGCTCCGCCATGGCAATGGCAGAGGCCTATACCCTCGCAGGAGAATTGCACGCAGCGGACGGCGACCACGCGCGCGCCTTCGCCGCCTATGAGGCCAAGCTCCAACCCTATGTCGCGCGCAAGCAGAGGGCGGCGCGGGGTTTTGCCTCGAGCTTCGTGCCCAAGAGCGCCGCCGGCATGTGGCTGCGGAACGCAGTGCTCAATGTCGTGGGCAGACTCGGAATTTCGCGCATGCTGTTCCGGGGACAGTTCAACGACCTGCTGAAGCTCAGCGACTACGGCTCGTCAGCCTAGGCCCGGGCTTCAGCCTTCGTAGGCCCTGACGGTCTGGCGCTGTTCGCCGAGGCCGTCGATGCCCAGGTGCATGACATTGCCGGGCCTGAGCCAGACGGGCTCGGGCTTGATGCCCATGCCGACGCCGGGCGGAGTGCCGGTCGAGATGATGTCGCCGGGCTGCAGCGACATGAACTGGCTGACATAGCTCACGAGCTGCACAACGTTGAAGATCATCGTTCTGGTCGAGCCGTCCTGGTAGCGGTGGCCATCGATTTCGAGCCAGAGCCGCAAGTCCTGCGGGTCGGGGATTTCGTCGGGCGTGACCAGCCACGGGCCGATGGGACCGAAGGTGTCGCAGCCCTTGCCCTTGTCCCACTGGCCGCCGCGCTCGAGCTGGAAATTGCGCTCGGACAGATCGTTGACGATGCAGTAGCCGGCGACGTGGTCGAGCGCATGGGCTTCGTCGACATAGCGTGCCTCGCGGCCGATGACGATGCCAAGCTCGACTTCCCAGTCGGGCTTGGTGGAGTTCTTGGGGATGACCACATCGTCATTGGGGCCGATGATGGCGCTGGTGGCCTTCATGAAGATGATGGGCTCGGCCGGGATCGCCGCACCGGTCTCGGCGGCGTGGTCTGCATAGTTGAGGCCGATGCAGATGAACTTGCCGACACCGTCGACGCAGGGGCCGATACGCTGGTTGCGATCGAGCAGCGGCAGGCTGGTGGGATCGAGCGCGCGGATGCGCTCGATGCCTTCGGGCGTGAGGACGCGGCCGCGCAGTTCGGGGACGACGGCGCTCAGATCGCGATAGGTACCGTCGGTGTGGAGGATGGCGGGCTTTTCAAGGCCCGGGGCCCCAACGCGCAGCAGTTTCATGGGTGTTGTTCTCCTGGTGTAGCGCCGCTCTAGCGGCAGCGCCCGACAAAAGCGAGGGCGACTTTGGATGAAAACGTTCGGTCAGTCGGGACGGATGACGCCCTTCTTCAACAGGATATTGCCATAGAGGCGGCGCTCGCCGGTCTGGACGATGACGAAGGCCTCCGCGGCGCGGGCATAGAAGGCGAAGCGCTCGAGCAAAGCGAGCTTCATGCCGGGCTCGTGCCTTTTGACCAGCTTGTCGAAGTCGCGGTGGGTCTGCTCGCGCTTTTTGGGATTGCCGACGACCTCCATGGCGAAAGCCGCCTCATCGACGAAGTCATCGAGCGGCATGAGGGTGAGAATGGCGTCGGCGACTTCGGTGGCGCTCAGGCCGTCAAGGCGGATCACCGGCGGGCCGGCGCTCTCGGCGGGGTAGTTGGCGTCGACGATGACGAGCTCGTCACCGTGCCCCATGGCGCGCATGGCGTGGAGCAGGTCGGGCGAGAGGATGGGCGGGATGTGCTTGAGCATGATGGCCTCAGTCGAACAGGTCGATGTCGTCGGCGAGCCGCTCGGCCCCGGCGAACAGGTCGGGGGCGGTGCGGGCGAAGGCGAGGAGCTCGCCGGTCACCTTGTCGATGTGGCGGCGCATGGCGGCGACGGCCCGATCGGCATCGCCTGCCGCGATGCCATCGGCGATGGCCTTGTGCTCGGCCTGGGTGGCGGTGAGGCGGCGCGGATCGAGGATCAGTCGGCGGGCGCGGTCGAGATTGGCGCGGGCGCTGTCGATGACGGCGCGGATGCGCGAAAAGGCCA
>CAZASR010000216.1:0-4976 GCA_964487765.1 uncultured Devosia sp.
CGATGGACGCGACGATCGCGGTGAAGATCAGCGGCGGCACCAGCGTGCGCAACAGGGTGACGAAGATGCTGCCGACCTGCTGGAGCACCTGCGACAGCCAATTGGGGTTGCCGGCGGCGTCCGGCCCCATCAGACGGGCGATGTAACCGAGGATCAGGCCGATGACCATCGCGGCCAGAACCTGAAATCCGAAGGACGCGTAGAATGGACGTGGATTGGCCGGCCGTCCCGCCGTTGCTGCAATTGCCATGATATCCCACTCGCTGAAAATGGGCGCGCGACTTCACAACGAAGCACCAAACGCCCAGAGCCCCGACTTTATCGCCGGCTGACGATGATCCGGAGTCATGGAATTGTCGGCCGAGGGCTGGACGAGAAACGTTGTCACATTTCGGGCGAGATTGTGAGAATGGCGTTTATTAGGCTGCTAAGACCTCACGCATGGCGACGGTCTCGGCGATCCGGCGCATGGTGGCGTCCGCCAGCGTGATGGCGCCTCCTGGCCACACCTGTCGCAACTGGTTCGCATTGCGGGGACCGATGATGGCGCGAACGGCGCCGTCGAGCTGCAGCAGGTAAGCAAGGATCAGGTGGGAAGGTGCGATGCCCTCGGCCGCCGCGATGGCCTCGAGCGCCGCTGCCGCCGCCCCGCAGGCCGCATTGGCATAGTCTGGCGCGGGCTCGATCCCCTTCGCCCGACGCTCGAAATAACCATGCGCGGTGGAGGTATAGAGAAACAGGCTCAGGCGATGAGTCAGCGCCTGACGCAAGGCCGGCGGGTCGAGCACCACGCAGGTGCGGTCCGCCAGCGGGTTCATGATGCGGCAGAAGACATTGCCGAGGACCTGCGTGCTGACAAAGGTCGGGCCGGGCACGGCCAGTGCCTCCTCGATCCGCGAAACCGACCAGTTCGAAGCCCCGAACTGCGCGATCTTGCCTTCGCGCTGCAGCGCCTGCAGCACGCCGACGATCTCGGCGGCCGGACGCCGCGGATCGTCCCGGTGGAGATACCACAAATCGATCCGCTCGATGCCGAGCCGCCGCAGGCTGAGCTCGACATCGTGCCGGATGGAAGTTTCATCGCAGCGTGGCTGGTCCATGTGGCCGATGGACGGATGAGCGCCCTTGGTGACGATGGTGAGCCGATCGCGATTGCCCCTGGCCTGCAGCCAGGCGCCAAGGGCGGACTCCGCCCTCCCCCGCTCGCCGGGGATCCAGTCGGAATAGACAGAGGCGGTGTCGATGGTGCGGCCGCCGAGCCGCACATATTCGTCGAGCAGCTCGAAGGCCGTGTCGCGTCCGTCGACACCGAGCCTGGACGTTCCGAGGACGAGGCGATCGATCGACATGCTAGCGCATCCCCGCCAGGACGATCGCCAGTTGCACGCCGGCAAAGAGCGCCGTCACCACCGGCAGCACGAGGGCGACGGTTCGCTCATTGCGCACGACGCGCTCGGGAGAGCCGAAGCGGAGAAACGGCCAGCACACGGCCCAGACGAGCAGCGCTGCCGCCGGCATCTGCAACAGTCCGACGTCGCGTTGTGCCCACTGCGTCACGCTGAGGTCGAGCCCCCAGCGGATCGGAAGGACGGTGCCCGCACTGATCCGCAGGAAGCCGAAGCCGGTCAGCCCCAGCAGGGCGGCGAGAAGCGCCAGGTTGAGCGGCGAGCGGAAGGCATGCATGCCCCCTTGTAGCCGACGCGCAGACCCGCAGCTACCTCACGTGCCGCGCGACGCCAGCAGCAGGCTGTAGCCGCTCGCAATGAGCAGCGGCACGGTCACGCAGCCGATCAGCCACCACACGAGCACCGAGGCGGGCGCTGTGAACGCAGCCACCAGCAGGACGATCGCGCTCGCGATCATGAGCCACCCGCCGAACCGATGGGTCGCCGCCCAATTGACCTCGCTGCGAAGCGTCGTGGGCATGCGGATACCGGCGAAGGCGTTCGGCCGCGACTTCGGCATGGCGTTGCCGAGCACGAGGAGCAGCAGACCGAAGCCGACCACGATGGCCTGCACCATGTTGGTCGCAAGGCCAGTGCCGATGAGGATGGTCATGACAGCGATGGCGACCATGAGGGCCGTCAGTGCGGTCAGCGCGACGCTCGCGACATAGGCGCCGGGCTCGCGGTCCTCGGCCCGCGCGAAGCGGTCGACGCCGGCAAAGATGCCCCAGACCAGCGCGGTGACGCCGACCGGGACCAGCAGCGCCCACTCCCGCGGCAGATACCAATCCGGCTCGCCCGCGACGTTCCAGTGGACCGGCAGGTTCGTGCCGGCAGGAATGACGAGGAAGCCCGCAACGACCGCGGCCGCGAGGGCTGCGAGAAGCAGAAGCTTTGTCGGGGTGAAGAAGCGGATCATTCGTTCTGTTCCTTGAGAGTGAGAAAGCCCGCCAGGGCTTCTTCGAGAATGGACATGTTGAGGTGATAGATGAGCGAGGTGCCACGGCGCTCGACGCTGACCAGATCGGCGTCCTTGAGCTTGCTGAAATGCACGGACAGGGTCGGCTTGGCGATGTCGAAATGCTGAGCCAGTTCGCCCGCGCTCATCGGCCCGGTCTTGAGCAGGGCAAGAATCTTGCGCCGCACCGGGTGCGACAGCGCCTCGAAGACAGCGTTGATTCCCATGACCACCTCATTCGTTGACGCGCTAATTAGCTACTTCACTAATTAGCGTCAAGACGAAATCGGCGACGATCGCTGGCGGCCGGATTCAGGTCACCGGCCAGAGCATAGTGAGGGCGGTGACGCCGACGATGACCACCAGGATGGAGAGCGGCAGGCCGAGGCGGGAATAGTCCGAGAAGCGGTAGCCACCCGGGCCCATGACCAGGGTGTTGCACTGGTGGCCGATGGGCGTGAGGAAGTCGCATCCGGCACCGATGGCCACAGCCATGAGGAACGCGTCGGGGCGCAGGCCGAGGTCGCCGGCAAAGCTCGCGGCGATCGGTGCCATCACGAGCACGGTCGCGGCGTTATTGAGGAACGGCGTCACGGCCATCGCGGCGACCATGATGAGGGTGAGCGCGCCGTAGGGCGGCAGGCCGGCCGAAAGGGACGACAGCGCGTTGGCGATGAGACCGGTCGCGCCGGTTTCGCGCAGGCTGTCGCTGACCGGGATGAGCGCGGCGAGCATGATGAGGATGGGGCCGTCGATCTGTGCGTAGAGTTCGCGCAGCGGCAGCGCGCCGGTGATGACGATGAGCACGGCGGCCCCGAAGAAGGCGACGTGCACGGGCACGATGCCGAGGGCGGTGAGCACCATGGCGAGGGCAAGGATGACAACCGGCAGGAAGCGGTTGCGCGCGGTGCCGAGCTTGAGGCTGCGCTCGGCGAGCGGCAGCAGGTCGAGAAGCCGCAACTGCTCGCCGATCGCTTCGGTGCGGCCCTGCATCAGCACCACGTCGCCCGCCTCGAGCGTGATGTGGCTCAGGCGCTCGAAGAAGCGCTTGTCGCGGCGGCTGACGGCGAGGAGGTTGAGGCCGGTCCGATGAAACAGGCCGTACTCGCTGACATTGCGGCCGATGAGCGTCGAGGCCGGGCCGATGATCGCCTCGGTCGAGACAAGCTCTTCGCCATTGCCCGATTTGCGATCGCCCAGCTTCAGCCCGCCCTGCTCCACCGCCTTGTCGAGCGCTTCGGGCTCGCCTTCCATCAGCAGGCGGTCGCCGGCCTTGAGGGTGGCGTCGGGGAACGGGATGCGCCGTGACTTCTTGTCCGGGCCAATGATGGCGGTGACCATCACACGACCGCCGCCGAGCTTTTGCAGGTCGCTGACGGTCTTGTCGGCAACCGACGAGTCTTCGTCCACCGTCGCTTCGGTCGTGTAGTTCTTGATCTCCATGACCTGGGCGACGTCGAGGCCCGCCCGGCGCCGTTCGGGCAGCAGCCAGTAGAACAGCGCGAGGAACACGATTCCAGCAACGGTCAGGGTGAGGCCGACCGGCGTGAAGTCGAACATGCCGAAGCTGGTGCCGGTCAGGTCCTGACGCAGCCGGCTGACGATGATGTTGGGCGATGTGCCGACCTGGGTCATGAGCCCGCCGAGAAGCGAGGCGAAGGACATCGGCATCAGGAACATTGACGGCGAGACCTTCGAGCGCTGCGCGAACTGGAACGCGATGGGAATCATTATCGCCAGGGCCCCGATGTTCTTGACGAAGGCGGAGAGCAGCGCGACCGTCGTAACCAGCAATATGAGTTGCAGCCGGGGGGAAGACAGGTTCGGCGCAAAGCGCTGCAGGACGACCTCGATCACGCCCGAGCGCGAGACGGCGGCGCTGACCACCAACGCGCTGCCCACGATAATGACGATGTCATCGGAAAAGCCCGAGAAGGCACGATCGAACGGCACGACGCCCAGCGTAACCGCGGCCAGCAGCGCAACCGCCGCCACGACGTCGTAGCGGAACCGGCCCCAGATGAACGCCGCCATCATCGCAATGATCACGGCGAACGACAGGAACTGCGGTGTCGTCATCAAGCCTCCAGCGCCGCCTTAACGTGGCGCACCTCGAATTGGACGCCAAGGCAAAGATGTTTTTATGTGGCGGCCGGAACGAAAAAAGGCCGGGATTCCTCCCGGCCTTTCGATAAATCGCGTCGTTCCCGGCTCAGCGCTTGGAGAACTGGAAGGAGCGGCGGGCCTTGGCCTTGCCGTACTTCTTGCGCTCGACAACGCGGCTGTCGCGGGTGAGGAAGCCGCCCTTCTTGAGCAGGGCGCGCAGTTCCGGCTCATAGTGGGTGAGCGCCTGGCTGATGCCGTGGCGGACGGCGCCGGCCTGGCCGGACAGGCCACCACCGGACACGGTCGCGACGACGTCGTACTGGTCGGTGCGGGCCGCGGCGACGATCGGCTGCTGCAGGATCATCTGGAGCACCGGACGGGCGAAGAACTTGTCGAAATCCTTGCCATTGACGGTGATCTTGCCCGAGCCGGGCTTCACCCAGACGCGCGCAATGGCGTTCTTGCGC
>CAZASR010000217.1:0-4973 GCA_964487765.1 uncultured Devosia sp.
GGTTTTGGGGTTCGTCGTCTGGTGGCCGCTCGGCCTCGCCATGCTCGCCTACATTGTGTGGGGCGAGATGTTTGGCGGGTCGGCCGAAAAGGCGGAGGCGTGGGCGAACAAGTCCCGGGCCTGGTGCCGCGACCAGCAGTTCAACCGCCACAAGCACTACAACTGGCGCCAGTCGAGCGGCAACGCCGCGTTCGACGACTACCGCGCCGAGCAGCTGAAGCGGCTCGAAGAGGAGCGCAAGCGCCTCGACGAGGAAGTCCACGCGTTCCACGAATATATGCGGAACCTCCGCATGGCCAAGGATCGCGAGGAGTTCGACCGGTTCATGCGCGACCGCAACGGCAACCGCGGCTTCGGCAGCGGCGAGAGCCCCAGCGGCCACTGACGGAACGGCCGGGATGCGGCGAGCCCATGTCCGCATCCCGCTCCTTGCTTCCCGACGGCCGGGACTGACCGGCTGCAACTGGCGTCTTCCGTCCCGGAGGCGCCTTTTTCGCGTTTTCGCGCTTCTCGCAATGCGGCGAAGCAGCTAGCCTTTCGCCATGGTCCCCCTGCTCCAAAAGCGCTGGCCGCCGGCCGCCGAAGTGGTGATCGACGGCGCGCCGGTGGAGATCACGGTCCGCGTCTCGTCCCGCGCCAGAAACTACCGCCTGAGCCTGCCCAACAACGGCAAGCCGCTGCTGACGGTGCCCAAATTCGGGCGCTGGAGCGAGGCCAGGGTCTTTCTCGAGCGCCACATCGACTGGCTGGCCGAGCGGATCGAGACGTCGGCCAAGCCCGTGGCTTTCGTGCGCGGCGCCATCGTGCCGCTGCGCGGCGTCGACCACCGGATCGTCCCCACGGGCCGCGTCCGCGGGGTGGTGGAAGTGGGCGAGCACGAGGGCGAACTGGCCCTGCTGGTGCCGGGCGGCGCCGAACACCGCGCGCGCCGGCTTACCGACTGGCTCAAGGCCGAGGCGGCCGGCGAGCTGCACGCGCGCTGCACGGTGCACGCGACCAATCTGGGCGTCACCTTCAGGACGATCTCGATGCGCAGCCAGACGACGCGCTGGGGCTCGTGTTCGTCGAACGGCAAGCTCAATTTCAACTGGCGCCTGATCCTCGCCCCGCCCTTCGTGCTCGACTATGTCGCCGCGCACGAAATTGCCCATCTGGTCGAAATGAACCACTCGCAGGCGTTCTGGGACGTCGTCATGCGCACCCTGCCGACCATGGAGGCGGGGCGCGAATGGCTACGCGTCAACGGCCGCCAACTCATGGTCTACGGCATCGAAGGTTGACCGGCGTCGCCAGGTCCCCGGTTCAGCAGGCTCGGGTCGCCAGCGGGTAGATGATCAGGGCGTCGAGCGACACGGCGGCGTCGCGGTTGCCGCGGGTGCGCAGGGACGTGTTGACGCGCAGATTGATGTCGTCGCCGCAGGCCGACCAGTCGAGCTGGTCCTCGGGCACGCTGACGAAGCGCAGATAGCCCGAATCCATGCCGCCGCTCAGCGAAATTTCGTTGATCTCGCCGGTCTCGCCGGCCGCAAAGGCCTCGACGCTGATGGTGGCATCGAGCCCGTCGGGCAGCTTGGCGGCGCCGCGGAAGGCGACGTCACGGACCGCGACGGAAACGCCGTCGGGAACTTCGACCGGAATGGCAATGGCGCAGGTCTTGCGGTCGACGGCACGGCCGCCGTCGCCGACCGCGTAGGCGTCGAACACATAGGCGGCGGCCTGGTTGGAGAAGCCGCGGATGGCGATGCCGGTGCCGTCGGGGCAACCGGACCCGCCATAGCCGGGCTCACCGAAGCTGACGGCAGGGAGCGGCTCCTGTGCCTCCGCCGCGGTTGCGGCAAGGGCGAGGAGAGCGGTGACGAGGGCGGCATATCTCATGGCAGTGCTCCAACGGCGAGTCGGACGATGAATCACAAGACTAGCACGGCCCAGATGAACCCAGCCTGACCGCTCAGCCGCCGCCGAAAATGCCCGACAGGATGTCGCCGATCGTCTTGGGCGAGCGCCGCTCCTGCTGGGCCGGCTGCTGCGGCTCGAGCGGGGCCACGCCGTTGCCGCCGCCGATGATCTCGCCGCCTACCGGCGGCTGCGGCAGGGGGTTGCCGTCGGCATCGACCATCTGGCCGATCGGATCGGTGGTGGTGAGCATGTCGGCCGGAATGGCCGCCGAATTGCCGTCGGGGAGGTTCGCCGGCGGCAGTCCGGCATGGGCCTTGGCCATGAAATCGGACCAGATCTGCGTCGGCACCGTTCCGCCCGCCAGCCTGGTGGGGTCGTCATTGTCGTTGCCGAGCCAGACGCCAGTCACCATGCGGCTGGTGTAGCCGATGAACAGCGCGTCGCGGGCCTTTTGCGAGGTGCCGGTCTTGCCGCCCACCTGCCAGCCCTGGAGGCTGGCGCGCTTGCCCGTGCCGATCTCGATCGCGGTCGACAGCATGTCGTTCATTTCGCCGACGACCAGCGGGCTCACCACCTGGCCGGGTCCGGCCGGGACCGCGTCGTACAGCACCTTGCCGTCGGCGGTTTCGATGCGGGTGATGACATTGGCGATGACGCCCTGGCCGCCATTGGCGAAGGGCGCGTAGCCGGCGGTCAGTTCGAGCAGCGAGACTTCCTGTGTGCCGAGCGCGATGGAGGGCACGGCCTGGAGCGGCGAGGAGATGCCCATGCGCTGCGCGGCTTCGACGACCTTCTCCGGCCCGAGAATGGCGGCAAGCTGCGCGGCAACCGTGTTACGAGAATAAGCGAGGCCCTGCCGGAGCGTGATCTCGCCCATGAACTTGCCATCGGCATTGTCGGGCTGCCAGCCATTGATGTTGATCGGCGCGTCCTGCGCCATGGTGTCGGGCGTGTAGCCGGCCTCCATCGCCGCCATGTAGACGAAGGGTTTGAAGGTGGAGCCGGGCTGGCGCCGGGAGGTGACCGCGCGGTTGTACTGGCTCTGCTGGTAGTCGGCACCGCCGACCACGGCGCGGACCGCGCCATTGACGTCGATCGCCACCAGGGCCCCCTGGCTGAAGCCGTATTTCGGCCCTTCGGTGGCGACCGCTTCCTTGATCAGGAACTCGGCTTCCTTCTGCAGGTCCCAGTTGATGGTGGTGTAGACGACGACGTCTTGCTTGATGTCGCCGACATAGGCCGTGACGAGACCTTCAACCCAATCGGCGACATAGGATTCGGCGCCCATCACCTTGGTGCGCACGGTCTGCGTCGGATCGATCGTCGCGGCGTCCGCTTCGGCCTGCGAGATGTAGCCTTCCTTCGCCATGGCGGCGAGGACCAGCTTCTGGCGGGCTCGCACCTTGGCCGGATCGCCCTTGGGGTTGAGGCGCGACGGCGCCTGCAGCGAGCCAGCCAGGATGGCCGCTTCGCTCAGCGACAGATTGCGCGCCGACTTGCCGAAATAATACTGGGCGGCCGCCTCGATGCCGAACTTCTGGTGCCCGAAGCTCACGCGGTTGATGTAGAGCTCGAGGATCTGGTCCTTGGAATAATTGCGTTCGAGCCAGATCGCGAGCAGCGCCTCCTGCACCTTGCGCTCGAGATCCTGCTTGGGCGTGAGGAACAGGTTCTTGGCGACCTGCTGGGTGATGGTCGAGGCGCCGCGGGTGAGCTCGCCCGCCTCGAGGCTTTCGAGCGCCACCGAGGCGAGACCGACAAGGTCGATGCCGAAATGCTCGTAGAAGCGGCGATCCTCGATGGCGACGAAGGCGGCGGGGACATAGGCGGGCAGCTCGTGCACCGAAACCGCTTCGCCGCCCGATTTGCCGCGATTGGAGATCAGCCTGCCGTCCGAGGCGAGGACGCGGATGTTCGGTGGCCGCTCGGGCACCGCCCAGGTGGTCACCGAGGGCATCTGCATCCAGTAGTAGTAGACGATGCCGCCGGCTGCGATGCCGCCGATGATGAACAGCGTGATCGACCAGTAGATCAGCTTGCCGAACAGACCCCACACACTGAACGCGCGGCGCTCGCGGCGCGACCGCGCGGGCTTCTTCTGCTTTGCCGTCCGACCACGGGCGCGCGCAGGGATGCGCGGCTCGTCGCCGCGGGGGCCGGGGCCGAAATCGTCAAAGCCGGGCTCGATGCGCTGGTTCCTGGCGGGCTTGCGCGCCTTGCCCTTGACGGCAGGCTTCGCCCGGGAGCGGGAGCGGGGTGACGCGCCGCCGATCCGGTCATCGGGCGAAATCTCGAAATCCATGAACAATGCCCCGGCATTTTTCTTGCGCATGGCCAACCGGCAGACTCCAGGGCGGAAACGTGCGGGGGCTCGCAAGACCAAGCGCTGCGCGGCAGTCCTGCCGACGCGAAACCCCGTCGTTCTCGAAGCTAAATGTGGCCGGTTTATGTGGCCTTAAGAGGCTGGGCTAACCCTTGTGGCCGCCCGGCAACACTCGCCCCGGTCAGCGCCAGCCCAGTCCGGGAGCGACGTGCTTGACCACCGCTTCGATGACATGGGCATTGTAGTCGACGCCGAGCTGGTTGGGGACTGTGAGGAGGATCGTGTCGGCTTCCTGGATGCCCTCGTCCTCGCCGAGCTGCTCGATCAGCCGGTCGGGAGTGTCGGCATAGGAGCGGCCGAAGGCGGCCCGCTTCGTGGGCTCGATATAGCCGAAATGATCCTCGCTGGCGCCGCGGCCGAAATAGGCGTGGTCGAGATCGTTCACCAGGGGGAAGATCGAGCGGCTGACCGAGATGCGCGGCGTGCGCGCATGGCCTGCTTCCGCCCACGCCGCCTTGTAGGCGCGGATCTGCTCGGCCTGCTGCACGTGGAACGGCTTTCCGGTTTCGTCGAACACCAGCGTCGAGCTCTGCAGGTTCATCCCCATTCTGGCTGCCCATTGCACCGTCGGGGTCGAGGCCGCGCCCCACCAGACACGCTCGCGCAGCCCTTCGGAGAAGGGCTCGAGGCGGAGCAGGCCCGGCGGATTGGGGAACATCGGGCGGGGATTGGGCTGGGCGAAGCCCTCTCCCTT
>CAZASR010000218.1:0-4964 GCA_964487765.1 uncultured Devosia sp.
GCGAGCGCCTGCAGATGATCGCCGTCAACGCCGCCAATCTGGGCGTCCCCACCCTGCGCATCGAGAACGGCGACGCCCCCGACAGCCTCATCGGCATGCCCGCGCCCGACGCCGTCTTCATCGGTGGCGCGGTTGCTGATGAAACGCTGTTCCACGCCTGCTGGAGGGTCCTCCGCTCCGGCGGCCGCCTCGTCGCCAATGCCGTCACCCTCGAGGGTGAGCAGGCTCTCTATGAGCGTCACGCCCGCCTCGGCGGCACGCTCGTCCGCCTCGACATCGCCGCGCTCGACACCCTTGGCGGCCACCGTGCGCTGCGCCCGCGCCTGCCGGTCACGCAATGGGCGGTCACCAAGCCATGAGCGCCACGCCCGCCGGCACGCTTTACCTCGTGGGCGTCGGCCCGGGCGATCCGGAGCTGCTGACCCTGCGCGCCGTGCGCGTGCTGCGCTCCGTCCAAATCGTCTCCTACCCCGCGACCGGCGAGGGCGCTGCCTTCGCCCGCGACATCGCCGCGCGTCACATCCTGCCCGGCGCCATCATGCTCCCCGTCACGATCCCCATGACCCTCGAGCGCGGCCCGGCGCAGGCCGCCTATGACGGCGCCGCCGACGCCCTCCTCGCCCATCTCGGGCAGGGCCGCGACGCCGCCTGGCTGTGCGAGGGCGATCCGCTGTTCTACGGTTCTGCCATGTATGTCCTCGCCCGTCTCGCCGGGCAGGTGAATATCGATATCGTCCCCGGCGTCACCTCGCTCACCGCCGCCGCCGCCGCCGCCGCGCGCCCGCTCGCCGCGCGCAACGAAATCCTCAAGATCCTGCCCGCGCCGCTCGCCGACGAGGTCCTGCGCGCCGAGCTCGCCACGACGCCCGCCGCCGCCATCATCAAGGTCGGCCGCCATTTCGACCGCATCCGCGCCCTGCTGCGCGAAACCGGCCACGCCGAGGGTGCCGTTGTCATCGAGCACGCGACGACCCTGCGCCAGCGCATCACCCCGCTCGTTGCCTTCCGCTATGGCGAGCGCCCCTATTTCTCGACGATCCTGTGCTATCGCGGCGAGCTTCCGCCCCCGCCCGGCGCGGGAGGGGGACCGGCGCAGCCGGCGGCAGGGGCGGTGTGGGAATGAGGCCAGCCATCGTCACCTTCACCGCCGCCGGTGCCGAGACCGCGGCCCGCCTCGCGCCGCTGATCGGCGCCGACGTCCGCCATTGCGGCGACACTGGCGAAAACGGCAAGTTGCTGCTGCCGCGCCTCTTTGCCGAGGGGCGCACCATCGTCGGCATCTGCGCCGCCGGTATCCTCATCCGCCTGCTCGCGCCCTCGCTCGGCGACAAGCATGTCGAGCCGCCGGTTCTCGCCCTCTCGCAGGACGGTCTGCAGATCGTCCCGCTCCTCGGCGGCCACCACGGCGCCAATCGTCTCGCCCGCGAGATCGCCGGGCATCTCGGCGGCACCGCCGTGCTCACCACGGCGTCCGACGTCAAATTCACCCGCGGCCTCGACGATCCGCCGCCCGGCTGGGTCCTCGCCGATCCGGCCGCCGCCAAACCGGCGATGGCAGCGCTCCTCGGCGGCGCGACGCTCCGGCTTGAAGGCCATGCCCCCTGGCTCGCAGACGCCGGCTACCCCATCAGCGCCGCCGGTGCTGTGCGTGTCGGCGTCGACGAGCACGCCACCCCCCGCGCTGGCGAGCTGCGCTACCATCCGCGCACCCTCGTCGCCGGCATCGGCGCCGAGCGCGGCGTCGCGGCCGACGAAGTCATCGGCCTCATCGAACAAACCCTCGCCCGGGCCGATCTCGCGCCGCAATCGCTCGCCGCCCTCGCGACCATCGACATCAAGTCCGATGAAACGGCGTTCCATGCTGCCGCCGCTCACTTCGGCGTGCCGCTCCGCCTCTTCACCGCCGCCGCGCTCAATGAGGAGCGCGACCGGCTGCGCCATCCCTCGGCCATCGTCGAGGCCGAAACCGGCACCCCCGGCGTCGCCGAGGCCGCCGCGCTCAAGGCCGGCGCGCTGCTTGTCGAAAAGCGCAAGTCCCGGCGCGCCACCTGCGCCATCGGCCGCGCCCCGGTGCCCATCGATCCGCAGACGCTCGGCTGCGCCCCCGGGCGCCTCCACGTCGTCGGGATCGGCCCGGGCGACACGGCCAGCCGTTCCGCCGCTGTCGTTGCCGCGCTCGACGCCGCCACCGACTGGGTGGGCTACGAGCTCTATCTCGATCTCGTCGCCGACCTCCGCTTGGCCCAGGCCGAACACCGCTTCCCCCTCGGCGACGAGGAAGCGCGCGTCCGCCACGCCCTCGAGCTCGCCGCCACCGGCAAAACCGTCGCGCTCGTCTGCTCGGGCGATGCGCAGATCTATGCCATGGCCTCGCTTGTCTTCGAGCTCATCGAAGCGGCCGGCGCGCGCCAGGTGAGCGAGCCGGCGCGCCGCGTCGCCGTCGACATCCATCCCGGCATCTCCGCCTTCCAGGCCGCCAGCGCCGCCGCCGGCGCGCTCATCGGGCACGACTTCGCCTGCATTTCGCTGAGCGATCTGCTTACGCCCGCCGACGCGATTCGCCGGCGCCTCGGCGCGGCGGCCGCGGGCGATTTCGTCACCGCCCTCTACAACCCGCGTTCCCGGCGCCGCACCGATCTCCTCGATCACGCGCTGGCGCTGTTTGCGCAGCACCGCCCGCCGGATACGCCCGTTGTCGTCGCCCGCAATCTCGGCCGCCCCGCCGAGCAAGTCACTGTAACGACGCTCCAGTCGGCCGATCCGGACACTGTCGACATGCTCACCATCGTCCTCATCGGCGCCTCCACCTCGCGCCTGCTGCAGCGCGGCAGCGGCGCCACGGTGGCCTTCACGCCGCGCGGATATGAGCGAAAGGTGACGGCATGAGCGGCCCACACCCGCGAGGGAAGGTGCGTGGCGCGTCGGGTCATGCCAGCTGGCCGACTGTCGGAACAACCCTTCCATGACCGTCTATTTCATCGGCGCCGGCCCGGGGGCGCCCGACCTCATCACCCTGCGCGGCCAGCGCCTCATCGAGCGCTGCCCGGTCTGCCTCTATGCCGGCTCGCTCGTCCCCGCCGAAATCGTCGCCGCCGCGCCCCCCGGCGCGCTGGTGCGCGACACCGCGCCCATGCATCTCGATCAGATCATCGCCGCCATCGCGGCGGCCCACGCGGCCGGCCAGGATGTCGCCCGCATCCACTCGGGCGATCCCTCGATCTATGGCGCTGTCGCCGAGCAGATGCGCCGTCTCGATGCGCTCGGCATCCCTTACGAGGTCGTCCCCGGTGTCCCGGCCTTCGCCGGCGCTGCCGCGCGTCTCGCCACCGAGCTGACGCTGCCTGAAATCAGCCAGACCATCATTCTAACCCGCACCTCCGGCAAGGCCTCGTCCATGCCGGCGCGCGAAAGCCTCGAAGTCCTCGGCCAGAGCGGCGCCACGCTCGCCATCCATCTCAGCATCCGCAATCTCGCTTATGTCGAAGCTGCGCTGACTCCCCACTATGGCGCCGATTGCCCCGCCATCATCATCTATCGCGCCACCTGGCCCGACGAGGAAATCATCGTCACCACGCTCGGCGGGATGCGCGCGAGGGTTCGCGAAGAAAAGATCACCCGCACCGCCCTGATCTTCGTCGGCCGCGTCTTCGGTGGAACAGCGTTCCGAGAAAGCCGCCTCTACGACCCCACCTTCGCCCACGTCCTCCGGAACGCCGGCAAGAAGAAACTACGCCGGAATTCGTAGCAAGCTCGGTATCGCCCCGCGCTTCCCGCTCTGAAGACGCAGGCTCTGCACCAAACTCACCCAAGCATCCAGCTCCTCAGCCGTCATCCCGCAGCTCTACCCCACCACCGCCGCCACGGCCTCCTCCACCGTTGCCACCTCATGCGCCGGTCCGTACACCGGTCGCGCCACCATGATCACGGTCACGTTACGTTCGCGCGCCACCTCCAGCTTCGCCTGGGTCGCGGCGCCACCCGAATTCTTCGTCACCAGATGCGTGAAGCCGTGGCGCACGAACAGCGCGCGTTCGTCGTCGAGCCCGTAGGGCGGCGTATCCTGCAGCCACAGCACAGCGCCCATGTCGATCGCCGGCGCTTCGATCAGCCGCGCGATCAGCCGGCAGTCGTCGCGGGCGGCGAAATGCTCGAGCCCCTCATGGCCGGTGGTGATCAATGCATGTGCATCGGCCGGCAGCGCCGCCGCCGCGGCCGCGAGCGTCGGCACCCGCACCCAGCCGGCGCCGGGCGGCTCCTGCCAGGGCGGCCGCATGTAGCGCACCAGGGGAATGCCGGTCGTCCGCGCCGCGGCCGCCGCATTTACCGAGATCAGTCCGGCATAGGGGTGTGTCGCGTCGACCAGCCGCTCGATACCCGCGGCGCGCAGATAGCCCGCCAGCCCGGGGACGCCGCCGAACTTGCCCACGCGCAGATGGCCTGCCGGGATTGCCGGCTGCCGTGTGCGGCCGGCGAGCGACGTGGTGACGTCATGACCCAGCGCCGCCAGCCGCGCCGCCAGTTCGCGCGCCTCGGTCGTGCCGCCCAGAATGAGAATCTTCATTCTAGCCGCTCTCGCCCACGATCGTCCCGCTGCGGTCGACCACCAGCACGTCCACCCGCGCCGCGTCCTTGACCATCGCCTGCGCTCTGTCGCGGGCCAGCGACGCAATCATCGTGGCAAGCGCCGGCCCGCCCAGCGCCAGCACTTCGTTGGCCGTGTTCGCGGCGAGTACCGCCTCGCGCCGCTCCGGCAGCAGCGCCGCCAGCATCTCGAAATCCACCTGGCTGCGCCCCGAATGCAGGTCCATCGCGCCCTGCGCCAGCTTCACCAGCTTGGCGAAGCCGCCCGCGATCGTAACGCGCGCCACCGGATGCCGCCGCACATATTTGAGCAGCCCGCCCACGAAATCGCCCATGTCGAGATAGGCCTCGATCGGCAGGCCGAGCCGCGCCATCGCCGCCTT
>CAZASR010000219.1:0-4865 GCA_964487765.1 uncultured Devosia sp.
TGAGGATCAACAGATCCGCCCAGGAAATCTTGCGGCCGTATTTCTGCTTGATCGGCCAGAGCAGCCGGCGGGCCTTGTCGAGATTGCCGTTATCGGGCCACGAATTGAGCGGCGCGAAGCGCTGCTGGCCGCGCCCGCCGCCGCCACGGCCGTCGCCGACGCGGTACGTCCCGGCGCTGTGCCACGCCATGCGGATGAAGAACGGACCGTAATGGCCGTAGTCGGCGGGCCACCAGTCCTGGCTGTCGGTCATCAGCGCCGTGAGGTCGGCGATGACGGCGTCGAGATCGAGCGATTCGAACTCCTTGATGTAATCGAAGCCGGGGCCGTTGGGAGCGGACTCCGGCGTGTTCTGGTGCAGCACCGAGACGTTGAGCTGGTTGGGCCACCAGTCGCGATTGGTGCGGCCCCGCGAATGCGGGACCGGGTTGAGCACATCTGTCTCGGCCATGCGGGAATCTCCTGAGTCTGAGTTGTGTCCGTATCGCCCGGCTGCGCCGATAAGGCCAATTGATTGCGCTATTCATCACGATAAGATTGGACTATGGACATCACCCTGAGACAGATGCGTTACGTCATCGCGCTGGCGGAAACGGGGCATTTCGGGCGGGCCGCGGAGCGCAGCTTCGTCAGTCAACCGGCGTTGAGCCAGCAGGTCCGCCAGCTCGAAGAGACCGTGGGCCAGAAGCTGTTCGATCGTCCGGCGGCGACGCTGACCCCGTTCGGCCGCGAATTCGTCGAGCGCGCCCGGCGGATCGTCGAGGACGCCGACGCCCTCGCCGCTTTTGCCGCCGGCAGGGCCGGCCGGCCGAGCAAGCCGCTGCGCTTCGGGCTGATCCCCACCGTGGCGCCCTATCTCCTGCCCGAGATCTTCCCCGCCCTCACCGCGGAGCTGCCCGATGTGCGGTTCGCGATTTCCGAGAACCGAACCGGCGCCCTGCTCGAGGCGCTGGGCGAGGGCGCGCTCGATCTCGCGCTGATCGCGACAATACCCGACCCCGGTGGGCCGCCACTGACGGTGGCGCGGTTGTTCAACGACGATTTCGTGCTGGCGACCGGGGCGCACGAGGCCGGGACCGAGCCGGTGCCGCTGGCGGCGGTCGATACGAGCCGCATGCTGCTGCTCGACGAGGGCCACTGCTTTCGCGATCAGGCGCTCGCGGCCTGCGGGCTGAGCGCCGAGCGCACCAAGACCTTTGCGGCGACGTCGCTGTCGACCATCGTCGAGTTCGTCGCCAGCGGCCAGGGCATCACGCTGCTACCCGAGATTGCGCTGCGGAAGGAGACGGCGGGTAACCGAATCCACATCCACCGGCTGGCCTCGCCGGGCGCGGGGCGCATGCTGTCGCTCGTGTGGCGCGAAGCAACGCCTTTCGCGGCGCTGTTCGAGGAGATCGCGGAGGTGATCCGGGGCATACGGCGGTAGCGACGCAAGCAGGCCCTCGTCCGCCCGTCGCGCGGAGAGGAGTGAAGCGGCCTGCGCCTTACGCGGTGTAGAGCGCCTGTTGCCAGATGCGCAGCCTGGCCACGTCGCCGGGGCGCACCTGCCCTTCCCGCTCGACCCAGCCGAGGATGCCGCGCTTGTGTTTTGCGGCTTTGACGAAACCGAATTCGAGGTCGGGGCGCCCGGGAAGGTGGGCGGCGATGGCGGCGCCGGACTTCTTGCACGGGCCGTTGTCGCCATCGATGCGTATGGTGGCGCCGGAGGGGAACATGAGCAGCGTGCGGGGCGGAACCTGGCTGAACTGTGGAACGCCGCTCAGCAGGATGTTGCCGCCGATCCATTCGGGCTTGAGCTCGTCGATGGCCAGCGCAGCGGCGAGCTCGGCCATCTCCTCCCTGGACAGGATAGAGAGCTGGCGTTCGTTGCGCATGGGCGTGCCGCGGGGATACCAGGGTTCGCGCGGTCCGCTGTCGCGATAGAGCCCGGCATGCCGGTCGCCCGGAATGCCCTCATAGGTGAGGGTGAGCACGTCGAGCGGCTCGCAGACGAACGTGTCCCGCGGCGCCCAGTAGACCCCCTCGACCTTCGCCTCGATCGTCTGCGCCGGAAGATACTCGGCCATTACCCCATTGCCCTGCCGCGCCGCGCGAAGGAGTCGGCACTGTAGATGGCCAGGGAAAGCCAGATCAGCGCAAAGCTCAACAGGCGCAGGGCATTGATCTCTTCGTGGAAGAGATAGATGGCGATGAGGAACTGGATGGACGGAGCGATGTATTGCAGCATGCCGATGGTGGTCAGCCGCAGCCGCTGCACGGCGTAGGCGAACAGCAGCAGCGGCACCGCCGTGGCCGGGCCGGTGAGCATCAACAGGCTGAAATAGTAGGGGTCCGCATAATAGGGCGTGATGTCGCCGCGCCAGACGAGATAGCCCAGATAGGCCAGCGCCGCCGGCATCAGCAGGAGCGTTTCGACGAACAGGCCGCTGGCCGAGCCCACCTTCGCCGTCTTGCGGAAGAACCCGTAGAACCCGAATGAGAAGGCGAGGGAGAGGGCGATATAGGGGATGCCGCCGACTCCCATCGCCTGGATGCCGATGGCGATGATGGCGATGACGATCGCGATCGACTGCATCCGGTTCTGCCGCTCGCCCAGAAACAGCATGCCGATGGCGACATTGACCAGTGGATTGATGAAGTAGCCGAAGCTGCCCTCGAGCACCTGGTCGGTTTCGACCGCATACACATAGACGAGCCAGTTGATGGCGAGCAGCACGGTCGAAATCGCCATGCTGCGCAGCGTCTGCCGGTTGGCAAAGGCGGCACGCACTTCCGCCATGCGGCTGCGCAGCAGCAGGATGGCGCCGACGAACAGCAGCGACCAGACCGTCCGGTTGGCGACGATGGCGACCGCGCCGACGGGTTCGAGCAGCTTGAACAGCAGCGGCAGGAAGCCCCACAGCAGGTAGCAGACGAGCCCGACGACCAGGCCGGACTGCGCATCGCGAACCGATGCCTTGTCATCGAGTGTGGTTTCGGGAAGGGTGGCCAAAGGAACTCTACGCCGCGGCAAAATCGCGGCCCTCGGCGCGGCTTCTAGCAAAGCCTCGCATCGATGCGCCAATCATTCTTTTTGATTTGGAGGGTCAGCGACGCTGATGCCCAACCAAAACGGCCTCCGGCGCGTTCTGCCGCTGCATCAGAGGAGAATCCGCCATGAAAGCCAAAATCACCTGGGTCGTCATTGCCAACGGAAACCAGGCGAAGGTGTTCGAGCATGAGGGGCCGGGCAAGGGGCTGCGGCCGCTCAAGGATCTGCAATTCGAACAGGAACCTCTCAAGGCCAGCGAAATCATGGCCGACAAGCCGGGTCGCGCCGGTGCCGGCACGGCGCCCGGATCGCGTGCCGCCATGGAGTATCACAGCGACCCGGTACAGGTGCGCGAGCGCAAATTCGTCGAAAGGCTCGCCGACATGCTCAACGAGAAGCGGCTCGAAGGCCAGTTCGACCGCCTGGTAATCGCCGCGGCGCCGACGGCGCTGGGCGACATCCGCCCTGCCCTGAGCGACCAGGTGAGGCGGGCCATTCTGGGGGAGCTGCCGAAAGATTTGACCAACACGCCGGTGCCGAAGCTGGCCGAGCACTTCGATGGATTGATCGCGGTGTGAGGGCCCTCCAACTCCTTGGGGAGTTGGATCCCAGCTCGCGCCGGGAAGGTGCGGGGGCAAAAGGTAGCCCAAGAAGCAGGCTTCCAGCCTGGGCCCTCGCCGCCAGCTACGCCACCCTCCCCATGAACGGCGAGGGTGGCGTGTTTGTCGTTGTCGACTACTGACCGATTTTGGCCGTGGCAGCGAAGGTGCCGGCGCGGAAGGCGGAGGCGGTCGCATCCTTGTCGAGGCTGTAGGCGAGAATCTGCAGCGCGCCGTAGCCGGGCGCCGAATAGTAGAAGTTCTGGAAGAGGATCGGATTGCCGTCGTTCGGAATCGTGTACTCGACCACGTTGAACGGCTTGTCGTCGATATTGACGATGCGCTCGCCCACGATCTTGACATCGTCGGCAGTGCCGCCCGAACCGTTGATGGCGTTCTGGATGATCGCGTCGCGGAACTGCGCGAGCGGGATCGTCTCCTTTTCGGTAATCAGCATCAGGCCGAAATTCTGGTCGGCCGTGAGGTAGGAGAATTCCTGCGCGCCGGTCCCCTCGATCGCCTGCCACTCGCTGTCGATGCAGCCGGTGAGCGCGATGGTCTCGGAGGAAATTTCGGTGCAGGCCGCAAAGGCCGGCAGGGCGGTGAGCAGCGCCAGACCGGCGCCGACAACGAGAGATTTGAGCATATGAGTCCCCATGAGTTGCCCGAATTTGCGCCATTGGGTGCACGGCGGGCGCCGGGGCCGCAAGTCAAAATGACAATGCGAGATAATTTTGGTGAACGAGCGACGTTTTGGCGTCGGTTTCACGATGAGTCCGGGGCTGTACGAAGCGCCGGCTGCAACCGGCAAGGTGCGGCGGCGAACGATCGGGGCGTGACAACCCCGGCGGCTTTTGGCAGAGCGGACACTCCTCCTGGGGCACAAGGACAGACATGAAGATCGGCGGCCTGCTGTTGTGCTTTGCCGGAATGGCGATGCTGTGCGCGATGGACGCCGTCGCCAAGGCGCTCGGCGCGCATCTGGGCACCTTCCAGATCGCCTTCGTGCGCTATGGCGGCGCGGCGATCTGGCTGATGGCCTATATTGCGCTCAGCCGCCAGCGCTGGCCGCAGCCGCACAACTGGCGCCGGCATGTGCAGCGGGGCCTGCTGATGGTGGTGACCGCGAGCCTGTTCTTTTACGGTGTGACGCATTTGCCGCTGGCCATCGCCACCGCGCTGGCGATGAGCGCGCCGATCTATGTGTCGCTGTTCGGCATCGTGTTCTTCAAGGA
>CAZASR010000220.1:0-4827 GCA_964487765.1 uncultured Devosia sp.
ATGCCGACCTTCGGCGGCACCTGCCTCAATATCGGCTGCATCCCCTCCAAGGCGCTGCTGCATTCGAGCGAACTGTTCGAGGAAGCCGCGCACAATTTCAGCCACCTTGGCATCGACATCTCGGCGCCGCAGCTCAACCTCGCGCAGATGATGACGCACAAGGACGAAACCGTGGCGGCCAACGTCAACGGCGTCGCGTTCCTGTTCAAGAAGAACAAGATCACCTCCTTCACGGGCACCGGCTCTATTGCCGGCACCGGCAAAGTCAAGGTCGCACTGGCCGGTGGTGGGGAGCAGGTGATCGAGACCAGGCACATTGTCATCGCCACGGGTTCGGTTCCGGCGACGCTGCCGGGGATCGAGATCGACGAAGAGCGCGTGGTGACCTCCACCGGCGCGCTGGCGCTGGGCGCGGTGCCGGACCGCCTGCTGGTGATCGGCGCCGGCGTCATCGGACTGGAACTTGGTTCCGTCTGGGCCCGGCTGGGCAGCAAGGTCACCGTGGTCGAGTTCCTCGACCGCACCCTGCCGGGCATGGATTCGGAAGTCGCGCGGCAGTTCCAGCGCATCCTCACCAAGCAGGGCATGGAGTTCAAACTGAGCTCCAAGGTCAAGTCCATCGACCCGCAGGATGACGGCTCGCTGACCGTCCGCGTCGAGCCGACGGAGGGCGGCGACATGCAGATCTTCGATGCGGACGTGGCGCTCGTCGCCATCGGTCGCAAGCCCTTTACCGAGGGGCTCGGGCTCGAAACGGTCGGCATCACCCTCGACGAGCGCGGACGCGTGCCGGTGGGCGAGGGCTACGGCACCACGGCCGAGAACATCTACGCCATCGGCGACGTCATCGTTGGCCCCATGCTCGCGCACAAGGCGGAGGACGAAGGCATTGCCGTCGCCGAGATCATTGCGGGCCAGCACGGGCACGTGAATTACGGCGCCATCCCCTCGGTGGTCTACACCAGTCCCGAGATCGCTTCGGTCGGCAAGACCGAGGACGAGCTCAAGGCGGCCGGGGTCGACTACAAGATCGGCAAGTTCCCCTTCACCGCCAATGGCCGCGCCAAGGCGCAGCTCGCGACGCAGGGCTTCGTCAAGGTCCTCGCCGACGTCGCCACCGACCGCGTGCTCGGTGCGCATATCGTGGGCAAGAATGCCTCGGAGATGATCGAGGCCCTGACGGTGCTGCTCGAATTTTCGGGCTCGGCCGAGGATCTCGCCCGGACCACTGCAGCGCATCCGACACTGAGCGAAGCCATCCGCGAGGCCGCGCTGATGTGCGGGGACGGCGCGATCCATATCTGAGACTCTGCCGCCAAGCGGCGGTTGAGTCGGCGCGCCGTAACTCAGCGACGGGGATGCGCCGCCCGGTAGGCATCGAGGAGGCGCTCGGTGTCGACGGCGGTGTAGACCTGGGTGGTCGACAGCGAGGCGTGGCCGAGCAGTTCCTGGATGGCGCGGAGGTCGCCGCCGCGGCCGAGCAAATGCGTTGCGAAGCTGTGGCGGAGCGCATGCGGCGTTGCGCTGGGCGGCAGGCCGAGGGCGCCGCGCAGCTGGGCGACGCGCATCTGGACCAGGCGCGGCGAGAGCACGCCACCCTTGACGCCGCGGAAGAGCGGTTGGCTCGGGGTCAGCGGAAACGGGCAGAGGCCGAGATAGGTCTCGATGCTGGCGCGTACGCTGTCGATCAGCGGCACCAGCCGCGTCTTGCCGCCCTTGCCGGTGACGCGCAGCGCCGGGCCTTCGAGATCGGCACGGCACAGCGACAGGGCCTCGGAGATGCGGAGGCCCGCGCCATAGCAGAGGGCGAGCACGGCCATGTCGCGCGCCGCGACCCAGGGCCGCTCCTCGAGGGCGTCGACGGCGTCGATCGCCCCCTTGGCTTCGAGCACTGTCAGCGCCCTGGGCAGCGATTTCTTCGCCCTGGGCGTCCGCACGATGTTGAGCGCTTCGGTCGAGAGCACGCCTTCGCGTTCGAGGAAGCGGAAGAAGGACTTTATGGCGCTCAGCGACCGCGCCAGCGAGCGCGGCTCGATGCCCTCTTCGCGGCGGCTGGCGAGAAACGCGCGCACATCGGCACCGCGCATGTCGCGCAGGACGGCCAGCGTCACCGGCCCACCACTGTGGGGACCAAGAAAGCCGAGAAATTGTGCGAGGTCGCGCTCATAGGCTTCCAGCGTTTTGGCCGCGAGGCGGCGGACCGCGCCGAGATCGCGACGCCAGGCGGCGATGTGGGCGGTGATCTCGGGGTCGGCGAGAAAAGCTCTGTCGGTCATCCAGCCACCATAGCGCCAGGCAGGTGAATACGCGGTTGCGCCCTGGACTTGTCCGCTTGCCAGAGTGCGCGGTTCTGGGGCAGGGGTAAAGCGTGAACGAAGTCCGGCAGTTCAACTCCTCCGATGTCGTCGCGGTGATGGTCAGCGTCTCCGTCGAGGCGCCCTATTCCTATCGCGTACCCTATGGAAAGAGCGTCATGCGCGGCTCGATCGTGGCGGTGCCGCTGGTGGGGCGGCTGACGCTGGGCGTGGTGTGGGGCGTGCCCAAGGACAATTACGCGCACAACCGCCTCAAGGATATCGAAGTCATCTACGACGTCCCGCCGCTGGCTGAGGAACTCCTCAGGACCGTCGACTGGGTGAGCCGCTACACGCTGGCCCCGCCCGGACTGGTGCTGCGCTCGGTGCTGCGCTCGAGCGAGGCGCTGGAGCCCGATCGACCGGTTCCCGCCTATCGCCGCACGGGGCAGGAGCCGGCGCGCATGACGCCGGCGCGCAGCCGGGTGCTCGACACGGTCGCCGATGGCGAAGCGTGGACGAAGACGCTGCTGGTCGGCACCTCGGGGGTGTCGCCGTCGGTGATCGAGGGGTTGGAGCGGGCAGGTGCGCTGGAGCGGCTCGAAATCGCGGCGCCGCCTATCGTGGAGGTTCCCGATCCCGACGCGGCGCCGCTGGCGCTGTCGGACGAGCAGGCTGCCGCGCTCGAGCAAATCCGCGGGCTAGAAACCGGTGCGTTCGGCGTCGCGCTGCTCGACGGCGTCACCGGCAGCGGCAAGACGGCGGTGTTTTTCGAGGCGGTGGCCGATACCCTGCGCGCCGGCCGCCAGGCGCTGATCCTGTTGCCCGAAATCGCCCTGACGGGCAGCTTCCTCGACCGGTTCGCCAGACGGTTCGGCACGCGGCCGGGCGAATGGCACTCCGACATGACGCCGGCGCAGCGGACGCGGACCTGGCGCGGCATCAATGACGGCACGGTGCGCGCGGTGGTCGGGGCGCGCTCGGCGCTTTTCCTGCCCTTCCACGAACTGGGGCTGATCGTCCTCGATGAGGAGCATGACGGGGCGTACAAGCAGTCGGACGGGGTCAACTACCATGCCCGCGACATGGCTGTGGTGCGGGCCCGCTTTGCCGGGGCGCGGGTGATCCTGAGCTCGGCCACGCCCTCGGTCGAATCGCGCAACAACGCCAATACGGGCCGCTACACGCATGTGCTGCTGAGCTCGCGCTTCAGTGCGCAGGCGCTGCCCGACATCACCGCGCTCGACATGCGCGAGGAGCCGCCCGAGAAGGGCCAGTGGCTCGCGCCGCGGCTGGCGCGCGAGCTGTTCGCAACGTTCGATCGCGGCGAGCAGGCGCTGCTGTTCCTCAACCGGCGCGGCTATGCGCCGCTGACGCTATGCAATGCGTGCGGCCACCAGTTCCAGTGCCCCAATTGCGATGCGTGGCTGGTCGAGCACCGCTTTCGCGGCGTGCTGATGTGCCATCATTGCGGGCACGAGCAGCGGCGTCCCCGAATCTGCCCAGAATGCGGGAGCGAGGACACGCTGGTGCCCATCGGGCCGGGAATCGAGCGGATCGCCGAGGAGGTGTCGCTGCGCTTTCCCGACGTCAGGAGCGTGATCCTCAGCTCCGACATGGGCTCCAATGCGCAGTTGCGCGAGCGCTTTGCGGAGATCGAACGCGGCGAATACGACCTCGTCATCGGCACGCAACTCGTTGCCAAGGGCCACCATTTCGAGAAGCTGACGCTGGTGGGGGTGCTGGACGCCGATCTTGGGCTCGCGCATGGCGATCCGCGGGCGGCCGAGAAGACGTTCCAGATCCTCACGCAGGTGACGGGCCGGGCGGGGCGCGCCAGCCGGGCCGGGCGGGCGTTCCTCCAGACCTGGCACCCGACCCATCCGGTGATCGAGGCAATGGTCAGGCAGGACCGGGAGGCGTTCTATGCCCACGAGCTGGAGGTGCGCGCCGAGGGCCAGTTGCCGCCTTTCGGGCGGCTCGCAGCACTGATCGTGACGGCGAACGAGCATGACGCCGCGATGGGCTTTGCCCGCCGGCTGCTGAGCGCCGCACCACAGGCCGAGGGGCTGCGCCTGTTCGGTCCCGCCGACGCGCCCGTCGCGATGGTGCGCGGGCGCTACCGCGTGCGGCTGCTGGCGCAAAGCCCCAAGGATTTCGACCTGTCGGGCTATGTCCGCTTCTGGCTGAATTCGGCCGAGCGCGCGACCGGGAATCTGCGGGTCCAGGTGGATGTCGACCCGATGAGCTTCTACTGAAGCCAAGCGCGCCCATGGACGACGTTTCGACCGGCGGCCGGGGCGGTCGGGACCAGCGACAAATCGCGCGAAAAAGGCCCGTGGGCGTGCCTTGCGCGGGCGCGAGAGCGTGTGATAGAGGGGGCGCGATTTCGGGGGTAGGTGGGCGCTCCCGACAGACCCAACGCGCCTTTCGTCCGGACACTCGGACGATACAGAGCGCGGCCAGCAACAGGATGAAGCGGCATTGGCAGAGCAGAGTGGTGTGCTGACCCAGATCGCGCGGCCCTATGCGG
>CAZASR010000221.1:0-4821 GCA_964487765.1 uncultured Devosia sp.
GGAGGAGCGGGTTGGCGTGGCCCTTGTCGATCTTGGAGCGCAGCCGCGACATGTGCACGTCGATGACATTGGTCTGCGGATCGAAATGATAGTCCCACACATTCTCGAGCAGCATTGTCCGCGTCACTACCTTGCCGGCATTCTTCATCAGATATTCGAGCAGGCGGAATTCGCGCGGCTGCAGGATGATCGGTTCGCCGTCGCGCTCGACCTTGCGCGACAGCCGGTCGAGCTTCAGGCCCCCCACCTCGTAGGAGGTGGCGGCCTCGGACGGGCTCGAGCGCCGCGCCAGCACTTCGACTCGGGCGAGCAGTTCGGTGAACGCATAGGGCTTGGCGAGATAGTCGTCGCCGCCGGCGCGCAAGCCGGTAACGCGATCGTCGACCTCGCCCAGCGCACTCAGGATCAGGACGGGAGTCTTGCTGCCTTCGGCGCGCAGGGATTCGACGATCGACAGACCGTCGCGGCGCGGCAGCATGCGGTCGACGATCAACACGTCGTAATCCATGCTCGCGGCCATGGCGTAGCCGGTTTCGCCGTCGCTGGCGTGGTGTGTCACATGACCCGCCTCGTCGAGGGCCTGCATCAGATAGCTCGCCGCTTCGCGGTCATCCTCGATGAGCAGGATCTTCATGACGCCAACCTAGTGCCGCTCATGGGGTAGTCAACAAAGCTCCGGCCCCGGAGCGCGATGCCCCGGAGCCGGCGGGAGGAAACCCTCGTTTATTCGTTGCCGAGCGGCAGTCCGATGAAGCGGACGACGCCATTGCGCTCGGCCTTGATCAGTGCGGTGCCACGGCCGGAATCCTTGACGCCCTGGATGGCGTCTTCGAATTCCCTGGCGCTCGAGACCGGCTTGTTGTCGACCTCGAGGATCGCGTCGCCGACCGAGAAGCCCTTGTCCGCGGCCACCGAGTCCTCATCGACGTCCTGGATCAGGAGCCCCTCGCCATCGGCATTGGGCACCAGGGTGATGCCGACGCTCGAGGGCGTGGGCGTTCCGGGCTCGTCGGGCTGATCGGGCTGGTTCGGCTGCTGGGGCTGCTGCTCGTCGTCGAGTTCGCCCAGCGTGGCGCTCACCTTGGTCTCGGCCTGGTCGCGCCAGACGGTCAGCTCGACCGTGGTGCCGGGGGCCTTGCTGGCGATGGTACGCGACAGCGAGATGGCATCCTCGATCTTGGTGCCGTCGACCGCAAGGATGATGTCGCCCGACTTGAGGCCGGCCTTGGCGCCCGGTGCATCGTCGGTGAGCTGCGTGACGAGGGCGCCGCGGGCCTCATCGAGGCCGACGCTGTCGGCGATGTCGCGGGTGACATCCTGGATCGAGACACCGAGGAAGCCACGGGTGACGACGCCGCTTTCGATGAGCTGGCTCGTGACCTGCTCGACCGTCGACGCCGGGATGGCAAACGCAATACCGACATTGCCGCCGTTAGGCGTGTAGATCTCCGAGTTCACGCCGACCACTTCGCCGTCGAGATTGAAGGCGGGCCCACCGGAGTTGCCGGTGTTGATGGCGGCGTCGATCTGCAGGAAGTCGCCATAGGCGGAACCGCGTACGTCGCGGCCGAGAGCCGACACGATACCGGCCGTCACCGAACCGCCGAAGCCGAACGGGTTGCCGACGGCGACCACCCAGTCGCCGACACGCGGCGATTCATCGGCAAACGACACGAACGGCATGTCGGTCACGCCTTCGAGCTTGATGACCGCAAGGTCGGTGCGCTCGTCGGTGCCGACGACAGTCGCATCATGCTCGTCGCCATTGTCGAGCACGACCGTCACCTGGGTGGCGTTGCGCACGACGTGGTTGTTGGTCACGACATAGCCGTCGGCCGAAATGGCGAAGCCGGAGCCGGCTGCCACGAATTTGCGGCCCTGCGGACGATCGCCGCGGTCACGCTCGCCACCCGAGGGCGGGCCACCGAACTGCTCGAAGAACTTGCGCAGCGGATTGTCTTCAGGAAGATCGGGGAAGCGCGGATCGAACTCGTTGCCGAAGTTGCGGGAGGGCGCGTCGCGGCCCTCGACGATGATCGACACCACGGCGGGCTTCACGGCCTCGACGAGGTCGGCAAAGCCCAGAGCGGGATTGGTTTCAGGTACCGTGACCTGGGCAGCGGGCTGCACCTGCGCCGCGACCATCGGAGTCGAAGCTGCAAGAAAAGCGCTGCCGCCACCGAGCCCGACAAGAATGGCCAGCGCCGAAGCACCGATCCATTTGCGGGTACGGATGAAGAAGTTGGAGTTCATTGTGTTCTCCTTCTGGAACGGCTCACGAATGAGATGCCGCCTATATGGAGACCCACGTCTTTCCGAAAAGTGGCGCCAACATTACTTCTTGGTAAGGGCGATCACGGCTGTTTCAGAACAGTGCGCGACGGATCAAATCGAGGGACACGAGCGTTAGGACAAGTTTGAATCCGGTTCGAAAAACACGCTCGGGCACCTTGAGCAGGATGCGGCTGCCGACGACGGTGCCACCGAGCCCGGCGACGATCATCGCCGCCACGAGCGGCAGATAGTCGGCAAACGCGAAACCGAGTGCGGTGAAGGTGACGACCTTGAGCAGGTTCTGGATTGTCATCAGGGTTGCGTGCGTGGCGACGAGCTGGCGGCGATCGGCGAGCCCCTTGATGAAGGTCGCGAGCAGCGGCCCGGTGGGTCCCACGATCATCGAGAGCGCCGAAATGACGGCGCCGCCGATGAGCTGCACCAGGCGGTTCTCGCCGACGATCTTCGGCTGCGGGAGCCAGGCCGTGATCAGCACGAAGCAGCCGATGATGAGGGTGAACAGATATTCGGGCAGCAGATTGGCGAACTGCCCGCCGACGATGACGCCAGGCACGGCTCCCAGCGAAATCCAGGCGATCAGCTGCCACTGAATATGGTTGCGCTGCACTACGGCGCGGCCGGCGTTCGAGCCCAGTTGCACTGCGCCGTGCACGGGCACCACCACGGCGGGCGGAAACGCCAGCGCGAGGATGGCGACCATCAGCAGCCCGCCCCCAAGCGAGAACATCGCCGTGATCATCGAGGTGATGAAGCTCAACCCGACGAGCAGCAGGGCAATGGTGGGTTCGAGCCCGGCGGGAAGGAGCAAGGTGAGCACGGCGGGTTGGCGTAGGCCGCGGCGCCAGTCGAATCAAGCCTCTGCGGCGGGTTATCCTGCCCCGGCGTGGGGACAACTGCCCGGGCCGAGTGCTACTGCCTGCTCAGCTGCTCAAGCGCGCGCTTCTCGTCCTCGGTCAGCTCCGCGTCCTCCACCACGTCGGCGGCCCGTTTGCGGCGGGCGGCGAGAGCGATGGCGATGCCGCCGACGAGCAGGATGATGGGCGCAGCGGTCCACAGGATGAGCGTGTGCGGCGCGAAGACCGGCTTGAGCAGAACGAATTCGCCATAGCGGTCGACGAGGTACTGGATGGCCTCGTCGTCGGTGTCGCCGGCCACCAGCCGCTCGCGCACCAGGAGGCGGATTTCGCGGGCAAGGTCGGCATTGGAATCATCGATCGATTCGTTCTGGCACACGAGGCAGCGAAGCTGGGCGGAGATGGCGCGGGCGCGCGCCTCGAGCGCGGGATCGGCAAGGATTTCGTCGGGAAGGACGGCAAAGGCGGGCGCCGCCATCAGCACCGTCAACAGCAGCGCGAGCAGCGTCCTCATTCGGCCGGCGCCGCCTTGGCGGCGGCACGGCGCGGCGCGCCGACGCGCAGGCGCCGGTCGCTGAACGACAGGATGCCGGCCCCCGCCATGATCAGCGCGCCCAGCCAGATCAGGGTGACATAGGGCTTGAACCAGGCGCGGACGACCCGGCCGCCATCGGCGCCGGTTTCGCCCAGTTGCAGATAGAGCTGCGAGAAACCGTAGGTCTCGATCGCCGCCTCGGTGGTGGGTGTGCCGCTGGCCGGATAGATGCGGCGCTCGGGGGCATAGGAGCGCGACGAGCCATCAGGCGCGGTTACGACGAAGCGGCCGGTCTCGGCCACATAGTTCGCGCCCGCGCGCTCCTCGACGCCTTCGAAGGCGATGGTGTAATTGCCGAGCGCCCGGCTCGTGCCGGACTGCATCGTCGTCACGAGTTCGAGCTCCCAGGCACTTGCGGTGACGATGCCGATGACGGTGACGCCGAGACCGAAATGCGCCAGCGCGGTCGAGAAGGCGCTGCGCGGCAGGCCGACCAGGCGGCGGATGCTGAGCCCGAACGCCATGCGGCCGAACCCGGCGCGGTCGATCAGTTCGGCAATGGCTCCGAAGCCGACCCAGAACCCGAGCAGCAGCCCGAGCGGCGCCAGCGAGATCGCGGCGCCCGACAGCGCAAAGATGACGATGGTGACGAAGATC
Organism: uncultured Devosia sp.; assembly: GCA_964487765.1. Taxonomy (GTDB): domain Bacteria; phylum Pseudomonadota; class Alphaproteobacteria; order Rhizobiales; family Devosiaceae; genus Devosia_A. The sequence continues at coordinate 4,342 of CAZASR010000221.1, forward strand.
GCCGCTCCGGCCGCGAAGGCCAGTCGCTGCGTCACGGCCACCAGGTCGCCGCGCTTCCAGGCGAGGAACGGCCCGAACGGCAAGACCACCAGCAACGGCGCCATGATCGAACCGAAGGTCAGCGTGAAGAACGGCTCACCGACCGATATAGTGCGGCCGGTGAGAGCGTCGAGGATCAATGGATAGAGCGTGCCGGTGAGAACGGCCGCCGTCGCCGTCGCCAGGAACAGATTGTTGAGAATGAGCGCGCCTTCGCGGCTGATGGGCGCGAACAGACCCCCGGCCCTCAGCGTCGAGGCGCGGAGGGCGAACAGGGCAAAGCCGCCGCCGATGAACGCCGCGAGCAGCCCGAGGATCACGAGGCCGCGGGTGGGGTCCGAGGCGAAGGTGTGCACCGAGGTCAGGATGCCGGAGCGTACCATGAAGGTGCCGAGCAGGCTGAGCGAGAAGGTGAGGATGGCAAGGAAGATCGTCCAGATC
>CAZASR010000222.1:0-4778 GCA_964487765.1 uncultured Devosia sp.
GGTCGGTATTGAACACCGTCGCCTGCGCCATGTCGCCCAGCTTCAGCCGCACGGCTTCGCCGCCCTTGAGGTCGATCGCGGGGAACAGGATCATGCGACGCCCTCGACGATCACGGTATGGGCCGAGGACGAAGCGAGGCGCTGCTTCAGCGCCGACTGATACTCCGGCGAATTGTAGCAGGCGATCGCCTGCTCGTAGCTCTCGAATTCGATGATCGCGTTGCGTGTTCCCGTCGGCCCTTCCGGGCTCTCATAGCGGCCGCCGCGCGCCAGGAACCTCGCGCCATATTTCGCGAAGGCTGCGGCGTTGGCCTCGATGTATTGGCGATAGATGTCCGGCTCGCGGACCGTCACCGACACCATCCAGTATCCCTTGCTCACGGCGTCCACCTCAGGAAATTCTCGATCAGCCTTAACCCCAGCTTCTGGCTCTTTTCCGGGTGGAACTGCGTGCCGAACAGATTGTCGCGACCGACGCAGGCGGTGACGGCCTGGCCGTAGTTGGCGGTGGCGTAGAGCGTCGCCGGCACGTCCGTCGCAAGGTGATAGGAGTGGACGAAATAGGCGTGGAGGCCCGCTTCTCCATCGGGGATGCCCTCGAGCAGCGGATGGGTCTGCGTGAAGGCGAGTGTGTTCCAGCCCATATGCGGCACCTTAAGTCCGCCCCGCGGCTCGAGCCGCACGACGGCCCCGGGAATCCAGCCCAGACCGGCATGCGTGCCTTTCTCACGCCCTTCGGTCGCCATCAACTGCATGCCGACGCAGATGCCGAGAAACGGCACGCCCGCGCCGATGACGCGCTCCTCGAGCGCCGCGCGCATGCCCTTGACCGCGCAGAGCCCGTTCATGCAGTCGGCGAAGGCGCCGACGCCCGGTAGCACGATGCGGTCGGCGCGGCGGACAAGTTCGGGCTCGGAGGTGACGGTGACGTCGATTTCCGCATCGAGCTCGCGCACGGCGCGCTCAAATGCCTTGCTGGCGGAGCGGAGGTTCCCCGCGCCGTAATCGACGATCGCGACCGATGCGGTCATTTGCGCAGGCTCAGATAGTCGCGGCTCGCGAGGTCCTCGGCCGACGAGATGATGTCGCCGCGCCATTGCCAGCCGCGAAAGGCCAGCCAGTCGCGGCGAAAGGCCGGCGCCTCGAAGCCGATGAAGAGGACGACGAGGCCATAGAGCCAGAACGCGGCGTCGCTGCCGATGACCCGCGCGGCATAGGCGAGACCCATGACCAGCGCGATCCAGAAGATCAGCAGCAGCCACAAGCCGTTGACCAGGGCAAAAAGTGGCGTCAGCAGCATGGCGAACCACGAAAACCGCTCCGCGATGGCGACCGGCACGCGATCCTTTGCCGCCTTGGCTTGCGGTTTTTCAAAGATAGAGTAGAGGGTCATGCAGACGCCTTAGAGCAAATCGGCGCCGCAGGGAAGCGGCCGGGATTTGCGGCCCGCAACGGAGACTTTCGCGATGCCGACCACCACCGACCCCCACGCCGCTCCGGTGAACCCCGAGACCCCGAGCCAGGGGATCTTCATCGGCTGGCTGGCGCTGGCGCTGCTGGCTTTCGCGCTGCTCTTCGCCGCCTTCACGATCTACGCCGGCTCGACCTACAACTTCAGCTGAGCCGCTGCTTCGCGGCATGACCATGCCGCCATCGGTCGCGAGTCTCCGGTTCGGGAGAGGTGGGCGGAGCCCACAGGCTCCCACGCCTCGATGGTTCAGGACTTGCACGCACGCGCCGCGCCGCGCGGGATTTCAGCGCGTGCGCCATCCGGGCGGCCCGGCCTTGCACCGTCCCTCGCGGCCCGCCGCGTTGGAGACGCCCTGCTATGGCGTCATATTGTTCGCAAAACAACGCTTTCGTCCTGCATGCTATGATGGCATAACATCCTCATGCAGCAGCAAGCGCTTTCCGCAATTGTGGCTTGGGTTCGGCTCGACCAGGCCATTCAGTCGTTCAACCTTGCCCTACGACGCGACTACGGGATCACCGGCCTGCAATTGGCCGTGCTACGCATTCTGGGTGAGCGGCCGGCGCTACCGCTCGCAGCGCTGCGCAAATCGCTGGTGATGCATCCGGCGACGCTGGGACAGTCGATCGACGAATTGCGGGTGATGGAACTCGCGACGGTGACGCGTGACCCCCGCGACAAGCGGGCCCGGATCGTCGCGATCACCGATAAGGGGCGCGCGCTGATGGCGCGGGCGCCGGTTGCGGGACCGGTGCGGCTGCGCGAGGTCGAGACCGAGCCAGCCCGGCTCGATGCGCTCAAGGCCGCCTTCGACGATGCGGTCGAGCTGTTCGGGCTCAGCGCCTATCTGCCGGACAAGACCGGAGGACGCTGATGGCCGAAGTCGAAGAAACATCGAATATCGGCAAGGTGTTGGGCCAGCGCTTGCGCACAGTCGGCATCGACACGCGCGAAAAGCTCCTGGTGATGGGTGACGCCGAAGCGTTCCGGCGCCTGCGTGCGAAATTTCCGGAGGATGCGTGCCGGCACACGCGCCTTGCCCTTGCGGGCGCCGTGCGCGGCGTCCGTTGGCACGATCTGCCCGACGAAACGCAGGCGGAAGTCACGCGCGGGCTGACGCGCTAAAGGGCGAGCGTGAGCGGCAGGCGCTCCATCGGGGTCCAGTCACAGAGCAGCCGGCGGTCGGCGAGACGGATAGCGAAGACGTTGCCGCCGCCGGGATCGCCGATGCGGCGCTGGTCCTCGTTGCGGGCAATGGCGCGGCCGTCGAGATGACATTTGAGCAGCGTACCGACGGCCCCGTGTCCGGCAAGAACGAGCGGCGACGCGGGATCGTGCGCTCCGATCGCCCGTTCGAACGCGGCAACGATCCGCGCCTGGGCGGCGCGGGCCGTCTCCCAGCCGGCGACCGATCGATCCGGCTCGGCGAAGAAGGCGTCGGCCAGTTGCTCGAAGCGGTCGGGGGGCACGAAGCCCGTGGACGAGCGGTCGTTCTCGCCGCAGCCGGGATCGATGTTCACCGCGGCGCCGGTGGCTTGCGCGAGAATCGCGGCAAGTTCCCTGGCCTTGCGTTCGTCGCTCGACACGATCCGGCTGGCGGCCTCGAGCAAGGGGTGTGATGCAAACGCGCGGGCTCGCGCGATGCCGGCAGGCGCGAGCCGCCATTGCGGCACCGGCACGTGGGCGTCCATTTCGACCTGCGGATGGGTGACGTAGAGCGCGTACATCAGCTGGCTGGTCACCTCGCGGTCGCGCGCATCAGATGCCGCCGCGCGAGAAATGCGTGAGCTCGCGAACGACCTGGCCGACCTTCCACTGGATGTTTGCCTCGTTTGGGCCGCCCTTGGCATCGAGCACGTCGGGATAGGGACCGAGGCCGAGCAAAGTCGGCACGACCAGCGCGCCGAGCTTGCTGAGGCTGTCGCGCAGATGGCTGAGCGCGAAGATGGTCGCATACTTGCCGTCGCTCAGCCCGCCGATGCCGAACACAGCATGCTTGAATGGATTGGGCTTCTGCCGGCTCACCCAGGAGACCATGTTGACGATCAGCGGCGTCACGCCGCCATTATATTCGGGCGAGATGATGAGGACGATGTCGTGGCTGCGGAACATCTCCGCCAGTTGCTTCGCCGCCTCGGGGGTTTCACCTGCCCTCTCGATGTCGAGGTCGAAGATCGGCATCGGGTAGTCATGCATGTCGAGATCGGTGACTTCGACGCCGGCCTCGCGCAACTTGGCCGACATGTGACGGCGAAAGATTTCGTTGATCGAGTCCGTGGCAAGCGACCCGCAGATGGTGATGGCGGTCTTCCCTGCTCCACTAGAACCGTGTTCTGTCATGCGTCCCCCCGGTCCTACCCGCGTCAGCGGGAGCCTCCGTCATACTGATTGTGAGGTTCGGTGCCGGCTCTATTCATCGCGGCTAAGGCGGGCCTTCGTCAACAGCGGCTCGCGCGTGTGCGGGAAAGTCTCCTTGCGTGGGAGAGAGGCATATTGCCCAGCTAAGGGTCTAGCTCTCGAAGATGTTTTTGAGCTTGCTGAAAAACCCCTCGCTGGTGGGGGAGGTGTCTTTCGTCGTGGCGCGGTGAAATTCTTCGAGCAGTTCGCGCTGGCGCGTGGTGAGGTTCTGGGGGGTTTCGACGTCGAGCTGGACGTAAAGGTCGCCCTGGTCCTTGGAGCGCAGCACGGGCATGCCCTTCTGCTTGAGGCGCACGCGCTGGCCCGGCTGCGTGCCGGCTGCGACCTTCACCTTGGCGCGAGCGCCGTCGAGGGTAGGCACTTCGAATTCGCCACCCAGCGCTGCCGTCGTCATGGCGATGGGAACGCGCGCATAAAGATCGGCGCCGTCGCGATGGAAGAGGTCGTGCGGCTTGACCGACACGAAGATGTAGAGGTCGCCGGGCGGGCCGCCGCGCAGTCCCGCTTCGCCCTCATTGGCGAGCCGGATGCGGGTGCCGTCCTCGATACCCTTGGGGATGTCGACTGAAAGCTTGCGATTCTCCTGGCGGCGACCCTGGCCGCCGCAATCGGTGCAGGGATTCTCGAAGATCTGGCCGCGCCCCTGGCACACCGGGCAGGTGCGTTCGATGGTGAAGAAGCCCTGCGCCGCGCGCACCTTGCCGTAGCCGCTGCAGTGCTTGCAGGTGGACATGCCGGTGCCTGGCTTGGCCCCCGTGCCCTCACAGGTGTGGCAGGTGACGAGCGTCGGCACGTCGATCTCGACGGTGCGCCCGACATAGGCTTCCTCGAGGGTGATCTCGAGATTGTAGCGCAGGTCCGAGCCGCGCAGGCGCGACTGCGAACCGCG
>CAZASR010000223.1:0-4773 GCA_964487765.1 uncultured Devosia sp.
CACCGACCAGCCGCGCAGCCGCGTCCTCAAGGACGACGCAGTGATCGAGCTTGCCATGCAACGGCCGCAGGCCCCGGAGGCCTTCGACAAGCTCCGCGCCGTGCAGCGCGGCTACGGCCGTTCAGCCGCCGCGCAGGAGATCATCGGTATCATCAAGCAGGTTGAAGCCCTGCCCAAGAGCGAGCTGCCTTCCGCTCCCGAGCGCCATCGCGGTCCCTCGCCCAAGGGCGCCGTCGGCGACCTCGTCCGGGTCCTGCTCAAGGCCGTCAGCGAACAGCATGGGGTCGCCGCGCGCATCCTCGCCACCTCCGATGACATCGACGCCCTGGTGCTGGACGACGACGCCGATGTTCCCGCCCTCCAGGGTTGGCGCCGCAAGCTCTTCGGCGAAAAGGCCCTGGCCCTCAAGCACGGCAAGATCGGCCTCGCCGCCACCCGCAAAGGCATCGTTGAATTCCCGATCGAGCGCTGAGGCAAAGTCTCCGCCGAGCGAAAGCGCGGACCCTGCCGGCCCGCGCTTCGAGTCTCCCTCTTCGCCGTCGTCAGGATGACTTGGCGGTGTCCGTCGTGGCTTCGGCGACCGGCGTCACGGCAGCCGGAAGTTCTGCGTCCATCAGCAGGTCGGCGCACAGATCACCGGCGCCATCGACGGGATCCTCCGCTCCGGCGAAGGTGACCCATCCGCCGTCCTCGACAAATGTGCTGCGCTGATACGAGCTCTTTTCCTTGAGCGCGGCAAGCTGTGTCGCGGCGTCATCGGCCTGCAGAAAGCGGTGCGCGCAGATGTTCGCGGCCAACTCGGCGACGGCGTCCTCGGCCGCCCCTTCGGCCCGCTCCGTCGCCGTCCCGCTGGTAACCCAGCCGCCCCAGGTAAAGCCGATGACCATGGTGAGCACGACCGCCCCCGCCACGGTCCAGAACCACACCGTCTTTGACGGGTGATATTCGGCTATTCGTTGTCCAATAGTGTCTGCCATGTCGTTGCGTCCTCCGAAGATTCAGTTGGGATTCAACACGGCGTCCCCGCGCCGCGCCCGACGAGGCTAACACAGGCCTCACGTGCGGCCAAATAATGCCCACACTGGTTCAGCATGAACTATTTGCAAGTTGCGCAGCAACTATCAGTCCTTATTGCAACTACACTATATCCCGCGACAACTATATTGAAGAACATCCCCGAGTCGTCTCGCCACGGTTGGCTGCCCGCTTCTTGGGGCCTGCGATATTCGGGACGCCGCACGCACGACCGGAAGATTCGGGACCGTGCGCCTACTTGGTCACGATCTCGGAGCTTTTTATGCCGGCGACGCCCGCAAGTTGATCGAGCCTGTTTCCCAAATGCTCGCCGGCTAGGAAGGCGAGGTCGTCGGGCAGATGCAATCGCAGCCGATTGTCCTCGAGAGAAAAACTCGTGCGCGGCAATACACCGGGCATGGCCGCCGACATCGGATAGGCAACGCGGCAGATCGCGCCGAGCAAGCGCGCCTTCATATTGGCTGACTGTCCGGCGAGTTCCATGAGCTCGTGGCTCATCGATTTGTGTTTGAGACCCATATAGCGGACCGCCAGCGCTTCGGCGAGAAAGGCCCGGCCCGGATGATCGACACCGGCCAGCGAACTGTAGGCGACAAGGTCTACGCTCTGCTCGCCGCGATAATCGGGATGGCCGCGCCAGCCGATGTCGCTCAGATAGCAGGCCACCTTGCGCAGGCGCTCTTCCGCGGCCGTCTCCTTGATTCCGCTCGCCGCCAGGAAGTCGGCGCTGAAGGCGATGAGATCCTCGGCATGCGCCGGCGACCGCGAACGCAGGATCGAGATTTCCTGGGCTCCCTCGAGTAGCGGATCGAGCGCTCTCTCGTCCGGCGGCAGCAGCCCGTAGAGATACCCTTCGCGGACTCCCTGCGCCGAAAATAACACGCTATCGAAGCGCCCGGCGCGGAGCACCTCGCCCATCACGGCCGCTCCGTAGGGCACGAGCTCGCGGCGCGACGAACTCGTATGTTCGCTGCCGGGATAGGGCTTCCCCGCGCTGACAGCCTCCACGATCTCCTCGCAGAGCCCCGCCAGGTCGCTCGCGCTGGTCACATAATGCTGTACCATGTGCATCGGATAGGTCCGCAACACCTGGTGCATCTTGGCCATCGAGCGCCACGTGCCCCCGATGGCGCAGAATTGCCCGCCCGGCTTCTGCTTGAGCAATTCTGAACGTGCCAGCCGCTCTCTGGCGATCTCGCGCGCCCGTGCCACGTCGCGCCCCGCGTCGTCCTGCATGCGGATCACGCCGAGGGCATGGGTTTCGCCGACCTCGTCCGTCCCGTCGACGATGGACGACAGCTCGAGGCTTCCGCCGCCGAGATCGCCTACGATGCCGCCGAACTGAGGAATGCCGGCCACTACCCCCAGAGCGCCGAAATGCGCCTCCGCGGCGCCACTCAGCACCTCGACCCTGGCATTTATCGTTGCTTCAACTGCGTCGACGAACGCCTTGGAATTGCTGGCATCCCGCACGGCGGACGTGGCGAGGACATGGACCTCGCCGGCCTTCATCACCCGTGCCACCAGGGCGAAGCGCTGGATCGCGGTGAGCGCGCGGTCGATGTTTTCGTAGGCGAGCCGTCCGGTCTGCGCGAGGCCCCGCCCCAGCGCACACGCGACCTTCTCGTTGTAGAGGGGCGTCAGCGAGCGCGCGAGCCGCTCGTAGACGACGAGCCGCACCGAGTTGGAGCCGATGTCCAGCACGGCGACCGGCTGGGCGCCCCTGATGCGTCCCTGCGCCGTCGGGTCCGCGTCCAGACCCCAATATTGGTTCAATCGTCGCTCTCTTCGTTGTCGCGCTGCAGCGCGCTGCCGCGGCCCGAAAGGCTGGCATTGGTCATGAAGTAGTTGTGGGCGCTGTAGGGCTCCTCGCCCTCCGCCAGCGGCCGGCGATGCGAGCTGCCGTCCGGCAGCACCTCCCAGCTCTGCAGATTGTCCTTGAGATAGGTCACCATCATGCGGTCGAGGATCTGCTTGTGCACGGTCTTGTTGACGATGGGCACCATCACCTCGACGCGCCAGTCCAGATTGCGTTGCATGAGGTCGGCCGACGACATGTACACCTTGGCGCGCCGGGAGGGCATCTGCTCGCCATTGCCGAAGCAGAAGATGCGCGAATGCTCGAGGAAGCGCCCCACCACCGACTTCACCCGGATGTTGTTCGAAAAGTCGGGTATGCCGGGCCGCAGGCAGCAGATGCCGCGCACGATCAGTTCGATCTTCACGCCCTTCTGGCTGGCATCATAGAGCGCATCGATCATTTCGGGATCGACCAGCGCATTCATCTTCAGCCAGATGCTGGCCGGCTCGCCCCGCTCGGCGAAGGCGACCTCCCTGGCGATCTGCTCGAGCAGCGTCGAGCGCAGATTGACCGGCGAGACGGCGACGGCTTCGAGCTCCGTCGGCCGCGCATAGCCCGTTATGAAGTTGAACACCCGCGCCACGTCCCGGGTGATCGACGGGTCGGTCGTGAAGTAGCTGAGGTCAGTATAAATCTTGGCCGTTATAGGGTGATAATTGCCTGTCCCCAAATGGCAGTAGCTGACGAGCTTGCCGCTCTCGCGCCGCACGACCTGGCTCATCTTGGCATGCGTCTTGAGCTCGATGAAGCCGAAGACAACCTGTGCGCCCGCCCGTTCCAGGTCGCGGGCCCAGCGGATATTCGCCTCCTCGTCGAAGCGGGCCTTGAGCTCGACCAGAGCCGTTACCGACTTCCCCTGTTCGGCCGCATAGATCAGCGCCTTCACGATCGGGCTGTCGCGCGAGGTGCGGTAGAGCGTCTGCTTGATGGCCACCACGTCCGGATCGCGCGCCGCCTGCCCCAGGAACTGCGCCACCACGTCGAAGCTTTCGAACGGATGGTGGACCAGCAGATCCTTGGCCTTGATGGCGGCGAACAGGTCGCCGTTGAAATCGCGGACTCGTTCAGGATAACGCGGTATGTACGGCTGAAATTTGAGATCGGGCCGGTCGACCTCGCAGATCTTGCTGGCATCGGCCAGCCCAAGGAAGCCCTCGACCTCGAACGTGTCCTCGGCCGTCGCGCCCAGCCGGTCCGAAATCTGCCGGCGCAGGGCGCGCGGCATCTTCTTTTCGATCTCGAGCCGGATCACCTGCCCGCGCCGGCGCTGCCGCAGTGCGGATTCGAACTCGACCACCAGGTCCGCTGCCTCGTCGTCGATTTCGATTTCGCTGTCGCGGATGATGCGGAACGCCCCCGAACCGGCCACTTCGTAGCCCGGAAACATCTTGTGCAGGAACAGATTGATCAGCGTGTCGATGGTCACGACTTCGATCCGTCCTTCCACCGCCAGCCCCGAGGGCAGCGTGATGAAGCGGTCGAGATTGGATGGCACGCGCACCAAAGCCGTCAGCGTGGTTGCCGAGCCCGGCCGGGTCAGCTCGAAGGCCAGCGTGAACCCCAGATTGGGGATGAACGGGAACGGGTGTGCCGGATCGACCGCGATCGGCGTCAGCACCGGAAAGATTTCCTCGCGGAACAGTCTTTGCAGATACTTCACCTGCTCCGGCGACAAATCATTCGCCTCATGGATGACGACGCCCGCCTCGTACAGTTCCTCGCGCAGCGTCTGCCAATGGTCCTGCTGCTCCAGTTGCAGATGCTGGGCGAGCGTTGCGATCTCATCGAGCTGCTCGGCCGGCGTCAGCCCGTCCGCGCTCAGCTTCTGCAGCCCGGCGCGCTGCTGCCCCTTGAGGCCAGCCACGCGCACCATGAAG
>CAZASR010000224.1:0-4729 GCA_964487765.1 uncultured Devosia sp.
CGATCGCTGCCGCGGGGTCCTCCCTGCTGCCCGACGAGCCGCTGCTGTTCGAAATCGGCGACACCGGGCATTCGGGCGTGGACTTGCCCGATGTCGAGGTCACCGGCGAATTCCTCGGCGGCTTCGAGCGCACCGCGCCGCTCGCGCTCGCCGGTCTCACCGAGCCCGAGGCGATGCGCCACTATGTGCGCCTCAGCCGCCTCAACTATTCGATCGACAGCGGCATGTATCCGCTGGGCTCGTGCACCATGAAGCACAATCCACGGCTTAACGAGAAGCTGGCCCGCCTCCCCGGCTTCGCCGATATCCACCCGTTGCAGCCCGTCTCGACGGTGCAGGGCGCGCTGGAGCTGATGGACGAGCTCGCTCATTGGCTGATGACGCTCACCAACACCGCCGCCGTGTGCCTCACCCCGAAAGCCGGCGCGCATGGCGAGCTCGCCGGCATGATGGCGATCCGCGCCGCGCAGAAGGCGAAGGGTGAAGCGCACCGGAACATTGTTCTTGTTCCCGAGAGCGCCCACGGCACCAACCCCGCGACGGCCGCATTCCTCGGTTATGCCGTCAAGACCATCCCGGCCCGCGACGACGGCACCGTCGACGCCGCCGCGGTGAAGGCGGCGCTCGGTCCCGATGTCGCCGCGATCATGCTCACCAACCCCAATACCTGTGGCCTGTTCGAGCCGCAGATCATCGACATCGCCCGTGCCGTGCACGATGCGGGCGCCTATTTCTACTGCGACGGCGCCAACTTCAACGCCATCATGGGCGTCGTGCGCCCGGGCGATCTCTGCATCGACGCCATGCACATCAACCTCCACAAGACCTTTTCGACGCCGCATGGCGGCGGCGGCCCGGGCGCTGGTCCGGTGGTGCTGTCGGCAGCGCTCGCGCCCTTCGCGCCCGTCCCCTTTGTCGCAGCCGGCGATCATCCTCCGCTTGCGGGGGAGGGGGACCGTGCGAAGCATGGTGGAGGGTGGAAACCTGCGCGCCGCACTCTCGTTGAGCACCCGAGCGAGGATCACCTCGGCCGCGTCACCGCTTTCAACGGCCAGATGGGCATGTATGTCCGCGCGCTCGCCTATATGCTGAGCCATGGCGGCGACGGCCTCGCGCAGGCGGCCAAGGACGCCGTGCTCAACGCCAATTACGTCAAGGCGCGGCTCGCGCGCGCCTTCTCGATGCCTTTCGCCGATGCCGGTTTCTGCATGCACGAGGCGCTGTTCGACGACAGCTTCCTTGCAGGCAGCGGCGTCACCACGCTCGATTTCGCCAAGGCGCTGATCGATGAAGGCTTCCACCCCATGACGATGTACTTCCCGCTGGTCGTCCATGGCGCGATGCTCGTCGAGCCCACCGAGAGCGAGAGCAGGCAGACGCTCGACCATTTCTGCGAGGTGATGCTCGACCTTGCTGCCAACGCGAGGGCTGGCAACGCCGGGCGCTTCACCACGGCGCCCACGCGCGCCCCGCGCCGCCGTCTCGACGAAACCCGCGCTGCCCGCCAGCCGAGGCTCAAATGGGAGCCGCCCGAGCCGCTGCCGCAGGCCGCGGAGTAGGCAAGCCCGGGGGGCTGGACGGCGGGTCCGGCGTCGTTATGGTGTCGCGGGGGAGTCGCCGTGACACAGACCGACCGCGTTCTGCAGCAATTTGCCTCCCAGGCGGCGGCGTGCGAGCAGCTCGGCTCGCCCTTCACCGCCATGCTCTGCCGCGTGCTCGCGGCGCGGCTCGATGCCGGCACGCGCTTTGGCCGCCGCATCCTCGAATGGGACGGGGATCCGTTCCCCGACAATGTGGCGCTGCGTGCCTGCGGCGCCATCCACGCGCTCGCCCGCTCGGGCTGGGAGCCCAGCCTCGCCAGGGTCTATCCACCCAACACCACCACCGAGCACCTGCTCTGGGTCGCCATCGCCGACGCCCTGCAGCACAACGACATATTCCTCACCGAACGCCTGTCGAGCCCGCCGCAGACCAACGAGGTCGCGCGCTCCGGGCTGATCCTCGGCGGCATGCTGCATCTGGCCGCGCTCACGAAGATGCCGCTCGACATCCTCGAGCTCGGCGCCAGCGCGGGGCTCAATCTGGCCTTCGACGAATATCGCTACGAACTCGGCGATGGCCGCAGCTGGGGGCCGCCCGACGCGCCCGTCACCATCGAATGCCCCTGGCGCGGCCCCACGCCCCCGCTTGCGGCCCCGCTCAGGGTCGTCGGGCGCGCCGGCTGCGACCTCAGGCCCATCGACCCCGGCAATGCCGGCGATCGCGAGCGGCTCATCTCCTATATCTGGGCCGATCAGCGCCATCGTCTGCACCGCGTCGAGGCGGCTTTGGCCCACGCTGCAAAGCACAGGCGCACGGTCGACGCCGCCGATGCCGCCGAGTGGCTGGCCGGCAAGCTTGCGACGCCGCAGGCGACCGGCACCGACCGCGTCGTGTTCCACACGATCGTGTGGGACTACGTCCCGGCCGCCGCCAAGGAACGGATCGATGCGCTGATTTCCGCCGCGGCCGCCCGCGCCACGACGCAACAGCCTCTCGCGCGTCTCACCATGGAGTCCGACGAGACGCCGGGCAGCGCCCGCATCGACCTCACCGTCTGGCCCGAGGGCCGCACGATCACGCTGGGTCGGGGCGACTACCACGGCCGCTGGGCGGCCTGGGCCTGAGCGGCGAAGCTGGCTCAGTGAGCTGCCCTCTGTTCCAGGCCGAACAAAAAGGCGGGCCCTCGAGCCCGCCTGTTCTGTCTGTGCTGAAAACCCGCTCTAGTTGAGCTTGGCGCCCACGTCCTTGATCGCCTGGTCCACCAGCGCGTCGCCCCGCTTGGCCATCTGCTTGGTCAGCAGCACGCGCGCGGCTTCCACCGCAACGTCGGCGGAGCGGGCGCGCACTTCGGCGACGGCCTGCGATTCCGCCTGGGCGATCTTGTCCTCCACCGCCTTGGTGCGGCGGGCGATCAGCGCCTCGAGCGAGGTCTTGGCCTCGGCCGTCATGCGGAACGCTTCCTCGCGCGCCGCGGCGACGATGCTCTCGGCTTCCGTGGCGGCGGCCTCGCGCTTGCTCTCATATTCCTCGAGCAGGAACTTGGCTTCGAGGCGCAGCCGTTCGGCTTCCGCCAGTTCGGCCTCGATCTGCTTGATGCGGTTGTCGAGCGCCTTGGCGATCAGCGCCGGGATCTTCATGTAGAAGACCACGCCGATGAACAGGAACAGCGCGATCATCGCCCAGAATGTGGCATCGAAAATCATCGCTTACCCCTTCACCGCTTCGGCCACGGCCGCATCGATCTCGGCCTTGTTGGCGTCGCCCGTGAGCTGCGTGACGAGCGCCGTGGCGGTTTCCGCCGCGATCTCGCCGACCCGGCCCATCGCCTCGTCCTTGGTGGCGGCGATCCGCGCTTCAGCCTCGGCGACCTTCTTGCCCAGATCGTCCTCCACCGCTTTGCGCTTGCCCTCGAGATCGGCCTTGATCGAGGCGCGGGTCTCTTCGGCGATCGCATGCGCGTTCTGCCGGGCGTCGGCCAGGGCCTGCTCATAGGCGGCCACGGCCTTGTCCGTCTCGCCGCGCAGGCGCTCGGCTTCCCTCAGGTCGCCTTCGATCCGCGCCTTGCGCTTTTCGATGATCGAGCCGATCTGCGGCAGCGCCACCCGGCTCAGCAGCACATAGAGAACCGCGAAGGTGATCGCGAACCACAGCAGCTGGCTCGCAAAGGTCGTCGCATCGAACGGCGGGAACACCGTGCTGTGCTCGCCCCCGTCGGCTTCCGTCGTGGCATGCACCTCTCCCGCCGGAGCGTCGGCATGCTCCTCCACCACCACGATTCCGTTCTGCACGGCATCGGCGGGGGAGGTCGATGTCTCGGCCTGCGCCAGAAGAAACACTGTGTCAGCCATTGGCTCTTACCCTGTTCGGCCCATGGCCCCGGGACGCACCCCGGAGCCCATCTGCGTTCGTCCCGATCAGACCACGAACAGCAGCAGCAGCGCGATCAGCAGCGAGAAGATGCCGAGCGCCTCGGTCAGGGCGAAGCCGAAGATCAGGTTGGTGTATTGGCCCGCGGCGGCGGCGGGGTTGCGCAGGGCGCCGGCGAGATAGTTGCCGAAGATCAGGCCCACGCCGATGCCGGCGCCACCCATGCCGACGCAGGCGATGCCCGCTCCGATGAGTTTGCCCATGGCGGTCGCTGCTTCGAGTTCCATACTCAGTCTCCTTGGATGATCTGTTCTGTTGAGTAGGTTGCCGGCTCAGTGGCCGGGATGAATGGCGTCATGCAGATAGACGCAGGTGAGGACGGCGAACACGAATGCCTGCAGCACGCCCACCAGAAGTTCGAGCGGCGTCAGCGCGACGGTCATCGCGAAGGGGAGGACGCCCACCGGCGCCCACGCGCCGGCGCCCAGCAGCGCCACCACCATGCCCGCGAACACCTTGAGCACGATATGGCCGCCAAGGATGTTGCCGAACAGTCGCAGCGAGTGGCTGAGCGGGCGGGTGAGGAACGAGATGATCTCGATCGGCACCACCAGCCAGATCACGTACCACGGAATGCCCGCCGGCACGAACAGCTTCAGGAACTTGAGCCCGTTCTTGTAGAAGCCGTAGATGATCACCGTGAGGAACACCATGACCGCCATGGCGACCGTGATGATCAGGTGGCTGGTCACCGTAAAGAAATAGGGGAACATGCCGAACAGGTTCGCCACCAGGATGAACATGAACAGCGAGAACACGA
>CAZASR010000225.1:0-4694 GCA_964487765.1 uncultured Devosia sp.
TGGCGCAAGCTCTATGTCGCCATGACCCGCGCCGAGGACGAGCTCTATGTCACCGGTTCTCTCACCAAGGCGCGCGAAGGCGTCGGGAGCTGGTACGAAGCCATCGAGCAAGGGCTGCGCGACCAGTCCGAGGTTGTTACCGATGCCGAGGGCAACACCTTGGCGATGATCTATCCACGCGAACGCGCAAGCGGGCCGGCGGTCGTGGCCCGCGAGACGTCGTCCACCACCGACGGCGCATTGGAGCTGCCGCCGCTGGCCACCTACAAGCTTCGCCGGATCGTCCACCCGTCGCGCGCCGCCGACGATGCCGATCCGGCGCGCGTGCTCGAAACCACCGCGGAACGCCTCGGCGATCCCCGCGATCCCGAGGCGGCGCGCAAGGAGGGCATTGCGCTCCACGCCCTGCTGCAGCACCTGTCGCACATCGAGCCGGCGCACTGGGACGCCGTTTCAGCCCGCGCCCTGCCGGTGCTCCTGCCTGACGCCACGAGCCACGCGAAACTCCGGGCCCAGGCGCGCTCCATTCTCACGCGCCCCGAGCTCGCGCATCTTTACGGCCCCGACTCGCGCGGCGAGGTGCCGATCCTCGCAAGGGGCAGCCGCAATGGCGCGCCCGTCACCATTGCCGCTCGCATCGACCGGCTAGTGGTCGAACCGCGCCGGGTGCTGATCGTCGACTACAAGTCCGACGCTGCCCCACCAGGCGCCCCGGATGGCGTTCCAGCAGCCTATTTGAGCCAGTTGGGCCTCTATGCGCTGGTTGCAGGCCAGCTCTTCCCGGACCGGTCCATCGAGGCGGCCATCCTGTGGACGTCCTTGGAAAGACTGATGAATTTGCCGGCCGCAAAGCTGCGCGAAGCGGTGGCGGGTTTCACCATAGGGTGATATGGATTGCAGCGTCGCTGGACTCTTCCTAGCTTTTGGATCACACACCGCCACCTTAAACGAAGGCGAAAATCCCGAAGGGAAATTCCTCAACATGACCACGCACGTTTCCGACGCCAATTTCGGCGAGGAAGTACTTTCGTCCAAAGAGCCCGTTCTTGTCGATTTCTGGGCCGAATGGTGCGGCCCGTGCCGCGCGATCGCGCCCGTCCTCGATGAGCTGTCGACCGAACTCGCCGGCAAGGTGAAGATCGTCAAGCTCAACGTGGACGAGAATCCTTCGACCACCGTCAAATATGGCGTGCGCTCGATCCCGACCATGATCCTGTACAAGAACGGCGAAGCCGTCGACATGAAGATCGGCGCGGGGACGCCCAAGGCCGGCCTCGCCAAGTGGCTGTCCGAGTACGCGGAACCCACCGCCGCCTGATTCAGCGACACTGCAGGCAATCGAAAGCGCCGCCCGGTTTCACCCGGCGGCGTTTTTGCTATCGTGCCCTCCGCACGCAAAACCATTCCTTCCGCCCCACGACCGACTCGCGCTAGCTTCCATCGGCAATCACCGATGGGGTTTTACGATGGGGCTTGAGGTCAATGACACGAACTTTTCGGCCGAGGTCCTCGCGGCGCGTGAGCCGGTGCTCGTGGATTTCTGGGCCGAATGGTGCCCGCCCTGCAAGGCCATGGATCCCATCCTCGACGACCTGTCGGTAGAGCTCGCGGGCAGGGTCAAGATCGTCAAGCTCGACGTCGAAACCAATCCGGGCATCGTCACGCAATACAATGTGCGCGCCATGCCCACGCTGATGGTGTTCAAGGGCGGCGAGCCGGTGGACATCAAGGTGGGAGCCGGGCAGTCGCGCGTGCAGCTCATCAAATGGCTCGACAGCCACGCCGCATGAGGGCGCGTTGGGCCATTCATCATGGCGTGATATACCGACGTTCTATTAAATCTCGTTCAGGTTGCTAATTTTTCGGCAAGGTTGGGCGATTTCGGCGCAGCCTGCCACAATGTTGCCCAACAGCAGGCGAGATTTTCTGCCCGCGCGCTGACCCGACGACCACCGCCGTCCAAGACGGGGCGACGCCGCCGGGAGGCTACGCTGTTGGGAGGCAGAACATGACTCTGCAACCGATCAGGATCACGTCCCGCGCCGGCCCGTCCGCGCTTTTCGGGCGCCCCGTCGCAGAGTCGCCGCCCGCGCGGCGCTGACCCCGGTCCCTCCTCGAAACAACCTGCCCTGACGCCGCACCTTCGGGGCGACGGCGAGGCGTCACGCCAACGAAGAGCCGCTGCGCCAAAGGAGCGCCGCGGTGGAGGATAGCCTATGACTTCACGCCTTTTGAGATCGAGCGGCAAGCTGCTGCTGCTCGCCCTGCTTCTCGCTTCCGGGCCGGTCTTGGCCCAGAGCGACACCGCACCCCCATCGGAAGCCCCCGCGCCGACGCCGGCGAGCACTGTCGCGCCCACCGGCTTCTGGCTCACGACCCCCTTCCCCGAGCTGACCTTGCCGGTCGGACAGAAGGCGACGGTACCGCTGACGCTGCGCAATAGCGGCCTGCCGCCGCAGCGCGCCGCGATCAGTGTCGCGGGCCTGCCGGACGGCTGGACCGCCGACCTCACCGGCGACGGCAAGCCGGTGGGCGCCGCCATGGTCGGCCCCGGCGAAACCGTGGACCTCAACCTGGTGCTGACGCCCCCTGCCGACGCCGCCGCCGGCACGGTCGATGCCACCATCACCGCGGCCTATGGCAACGAGACCGCCAGCCTGCCGCTCGCCATCACACTGGCGACAGCGGAGGCGGGGAGCATCGAGCTCAAGCCGCAACTTCCGGCGCTGCGCGGGTCGCCCGGTTCGACCTTCCAGTTCCGCATCGACGTCACCAACAACACGCCAGCCGACGCGCTGTTCAATCTGGACGCGCAACTGCCCGAAGGCTTCACGGCGACCTTCAAGCATGGCTTCGACACGGCCGAAATCACCGGCGTGCCGATCGCGGCGGGCGACACAGAGACCGTGTCGCTCGAAGTCAAGCCCGGCCCCGCCACGCCCGCCGGCGACTATCCGCTCAGGTTTGCGGTGGTCGCGGGCGACCTGTCGGCTTCGGCGGATCTGGGTATCCGCATCACCGGCACGCCGGACGTTTCGCTCGAAGGCCCAGGGCAACGGCTCAGCGGCGACACTGTCGCGGGCCAGCCGACGACGCTCAACTTCACCGTGGGCAATACCGGCTCGACGCCGGCGCAGAACCTCAAGCTCAGTGCCACACCGCCCAGCGGCTGGAAGGTCGAGTTCGCGCCCGCCGAGGTCGCGGCGCTCGAGCCGGATGCGACGCAGGAGGTGGCGGTCACCATCACGCCCTCCGAGAAGGCGATTGCCGGCGACTATATGGTGCCGATCCGGGTGACCGGGGACGGCACCTCGGGCAGCGTCAGCTTCCGCGCCACGGTCAACACCAGCACGCAATGGGGCATCGTCGGCCTCGTCGTCATTGCCGCCGCGCTACTGGTGCTCGTCGTCGCCGTCATGAGGTATGGCCGCAGATGAGCGAGACCGTGATCGAGGCGCACGGCCTCACCAAGCGCTACGGCAAGCGCGTGGTTGTCGACAGGATCGACCTTACCGTCGGCGAGGGCGAGGTGCTCGGCCTGCTCGGGCCCAACGGCGCCGGCAAGACGACGACCATCCTCATGCTGCTCGGGCTGACCGAGCCGTCGGCCGGGACGGTCACCATCCTCGGGCGCGATCCGCTGCGCGAGCCGCTCTCGGTCAAGCGCGAGGTGGGCTACCTGCCCGATGCCGTGGGCTTTTACGACAGCCTCAGCGCCCGCGAAAACCTGCGCTACACGGCGCGCCTCGGCGGGCTCGGCGGCGCCGAGCTCGACAGCCGCATCGGCGAAGCGCTCGTGCAGGTGCGGCTGGCCGATGTCGCCGATCGCCGCGTCGCCACCTATTCGCGCGGCATGCGACAGCGGCTCGGGCTCGCCGAACTGCTGATGCGGCGCTGCCGCATCGCCGTTCTCGACGAACCGACGTCGGGCCTCGACCCGCAATCGACGCACGAGCTGCTCGAGATGATTTCGGGCTTCGCCAGCACCGGCATGACGGTGCTGCTGAGCTCGCATCTGCTCGATGTGGTGCAGACAATCTGCAGCCGGGTCGCGCTCTTCAACAAGGGGCGCATCGGCTTCGTCGGCACCATTGAGGAGCTGACCACGCGGGTGGCCGAAGGCGGGCTCCATATCGACCTCGTCGCCGACAGCATCGATGTTCCCGGGGTGCTCGGCAGCATTGCGGGCGTGACGTCGGTCACCCCGGCGGCCGACGGGCATTGGAGCATTGCCGCGACCAGCGATGTGCGTCCCGAAATCGCGAGCCGCATCGTCGGGAGAGGCGGTTCGCTGCGCAGCCTCGATGCCCATCGCATCGGGCTGGGCGAGGCCTACACTCGCTTCTTCGAGGAGACAGGATCATGAGACGCGAAGGCTCACCGCTCCGCGGCGCGCTGACCGTCGCCGTCAAGGAGGCGGCCGACCACATTTCGAGCGCCCGGCTGCATCTGATCATGCTGCTGGTGCTTCTGGTGTCGGCAGGGGCAATCTATGCGGCGATCGGCCAGATCAAGCAGACGACGGCTGAGGATCCCTACCTGTTCCTCAAGCTCATGACGGTGGCCCAGCAGCCGCTGCCGAGCTTCGCGTCGCTGCTGGGCTTCCTGCTGCCGCTGGTCGGTATCGGGCTCGGCTTCGACGCGGTCAATGGCGAGTTCAGCCGGCGCACGCTGAGCCGCATCCTGGCGCAGCC
>CAZASR010000226.1:0-4623 GCA_964487765.1 uncultured Devosia sp.
ACACACCGCAACGTGGCACATCGCGATGCCGGCGGAGGAGCCGTCCACAGCATCAGAAGCGGATAACGGGACTCAATATGCACCTCGGCCGGAAGTCGCGGGCATTCTAGCGATGTCCGCGTGGTCGTTGGCCGACACTCCGGGATCGTGGTTGCGAGCCGGTTAATTTGAAGCAATTCGTCGCGAATTCGGTGCGGGCTGCGCCGGTGGCGGACGCTCAGAAGCGTCCGCCGACGAAGCCGCTGACCGTCCAACTTCGAAGCGCGCCAATGCCCACGCTTGCGGACAGACGTGCCTGCATCTGGTCTTGGGTGAGGTTCACGCCCGCCCCGAGCGCCCCGGAAACGCCGGTCGCGGCCGAGTTCCCCCCATTTGCGGCGATGCCAGCCGAGCCGAATATCTCCACGGGAACCTCGGTCGGCAGCGTATAGCCGATGACGGTGTCGAGTCGTCCGCTCGCGAGTGTGATGAGCTGCGCCGGCACGGCGGTGCCCCCGGAGGTGGTGAAGGCATCCTGCTGCTCGGCTCCGACGAACAGCGTTCCGGTCGGCGTGATCCGCCATAGCCCCTCTTGCCAGATGGTGCCCGATAGGCTGGCGCTGACGAAGCCGCGCCGCGTCCCCGTCGTCCCGCCATCTCCGCCGATCTCCGACGTCAGCGCGCCGAAAGCGCCGCCGCCCGACACCGCAAGCGCGAGATCCGTCGTCAGTTGGTATTGGCCAAACGCGCCGAAGTGGAGCGCGTTGGTCGAGACGGTTCCGCCGCTCGAGGCGTCCTCCAGATGGGTGCCGTCCCAGCCGAGGAAGCCGCCGACGCTCATGCCGTTGGCGAGGCGGGTCGAAGCGCCGAGGTCGACGCGGCCTGTGAGGCTGCCAAAGGTGCCGCCGGTTGCATCGCCGAGGCCGCTGAGGCGGGCCGAGGACCACAGGCTCCACTCGCCGAATGTGAATCCGGCCTCGCCCGGCAAGCCGGATGCCCTGTCGCCGGCATAACCGAGCGGCGTGAAGAACGAGATGCCGTCCTGTGTCGCGCCGACGTCACCCAGCAGCACATCGAAGGCGCTGAGCGGGCCGGACACATCGTGCCTCTCGGCAACGTACCGGTTTGGTCCGAGGCCGCCGCATCGTTCGTCGAGGAGGTCTTCCAACCGATTGATTTCCTGCCCGAGCCGGTCCCGCTCTGCGAGCAGCGAGCCAGGTGTGAGGGTCTCTTCCGACGCGCCAAAGATGCCGGCGAAGATGCCAAGGGTGCGCGTGTCCGCAGCCACCTCGTCATCGATTTGGGACTGGACCGAGTCCAGTTCGAACCCGAGAAGAGTTAGCCGCCACCTCAGGGCCTGACATTCGTCCGGCGTGGCCGCTGGAAGCCCGGCCACAAACCCCGCATCGCCGGCCAGTGCCGCCGTCGCGGCTCCGCGGTTCTGGGTAAGGAAGGCCTGCGCCCCGCTGGAGCTTGGCGGCGGTGAGGGCGGGGTCGGCGTCGGCGGTGTGCTGGCCGGCGTGCAGGTGAAGCGCACGAAACCCGGCCCGCCCGTGACCTCCTTGTGGAAAGGAACAGCCCCGTCGGTGACGGCCGTGTAGCTGGCCGATCCCGCCGTGCCCTTGGCGCCGCTCACGGGGGTCCCGTTGACGGTCCATACGAAGGCGGTCAGCCCGCCCCAGGAGACGGTTACGGCATCGCCGGCGGCGAGCACGATGATCTCGGTGCGCTGCGCAACCGAACCGGGCGGCACGGGGTCGAAATTGAAGAGCCCCGCATTGAGGTCGGAGCAGGTCAGCGAGGTTTGCGCCAGGGCCGCCTGCGGCATGGCGAGTGTCGCGCTGCCTGCGAGCACTGCAGCTAATGCGGCAACCCGCACCCTGCCAACATAGCGACCGATCGATGCAAGTCGCAGGCCGGATTTTGCCAGACCATCGCGAACAACCCTAATCAACCACCGCATGCGACGCCCCCCGGCTTGCGATGAAATCAATCTGTGTTGTCGTGGACCCTCGTCTATTGCGCCGAGACCCCCTCTTCACATCCGGAACTATTGCGCCAGCGAGACCTCGTGGCCAGAAAAAATCTCTGCGGTCGCTGCTTCGATCACTTGAAATGTTGCAGGACTGCTACACGCGGAGTCCTGGCCAACCGCGGTATCAGGCGCTGGCCCATTCGATCAGCGCCGCATGAACGGGCTCCGGCTGTTCGATGAGGGCAAAGTGTCCCGCCCTCGGAATGACCACCAGCTTGCTGCCGGCGATAGCGCCCTGCATTTCGCGGGCGGCGTCCGGCGGCGTAATCTGGTCGCCCTCCCCGACGACCACCACCGTGGGCACCTTGATGGCGGCAAGCGTCGGGCGCGAGTCCGGCCGGTGGATGATCGCCTCCTGCTGCTGCTCATAGATGGACGCCCCGTTGGCTTCGGCCATGGCCCGATAAAGCGCATAAAAGTCCGAGTTCCCGACGTTTTCGGCGTGGACAGCCCTGGGAAAAGTTTCCTCGATGGCGTCGATGAACCGGCCCTTGCGCGCGAGGGCGATCAACCGGCGGCGGTTGGCCGCGGCGTCCTGGCTGTCGGGGCCGGGGGCGGTATCGAGCAGGCCGAGCTTGAGCACGCGCTCGGGAGCCTGGCGCAGAATCTCGAAACTGATGTATCCGCCCATCGAAAAGCCGATCAGCCCGAATTTTGGCGGCGCATCGGCGAGGATGGCGCCCGCGATCGTCTCGATCCGGTCCCCGGTCTGGTGGTTTGCCACGGTCACGGGGCCGAACGGCCACAATGCGTGCGCGACGCCAGCATAGACTCGCGCATCGCAGTTGAGGCCGGGAACAAGGAGAAAGGGAGTCATCGGGCACCTTGGAGAAGCGTTTCCTGCTCAACCGATAGCGCAAAAACCCGTTGCTTGCCCGCGCTTCGACAGTCATATAAAGATATCTTTATATCCCAGCACCGTAGAACCGGCGCGGCCTTGTCCGCGAGAGGATCATCAATGAATACGCACTCTCCCCAGTCCGAAGCCCGTGCCGCGCTCACCGCGGCTGCCCGGAGGCGCATTCTGGTACTCGATGGGGCGATGGGGACGATGATCCAGCAACTCAGGCTGGACGAGGCCGGCTATCGTGGCGAGCGCTTCAAGGACTGGAAGAAGGACGTCCGCGGCAACAACGACCTGCTGAATCTCACGGCGCCCGACGCCATCCGCGACATCCACCTGCAATACTATCTCGCCGGCGCCGACATCTGCGAAACCAACACGTTTTCGTCCACCTCGATCGTCCAGGCCGATTACGGCATGGAGGCCCTCGCCTACGAGCTGAACGTCGAGGGCGCCCGGCTGGCGCGCGAGGCCGCCCGACGGGCCTTCGACAAGGACGGCAAGCAGCGCTTCGTGGCGGGCGCCCTGGGCCCGCTCAACAAGACCGCCTCGATGTCGACCGATGTCAACAATCCGGGCCATCGCAACATCACCTTCGACCAGATCGCCGCAAGCTACACCGAGGCGATCAACGGTCTGATCGACGGTGGGGCCGATCTGCTGCTGTTCGAGACGATCACCGACACGCTCAACACCAAGGCCGGCATCTTCGCCGCGCAACGCATCTTCGAGGAGCGCGGCTTCGAGCTGCCAATCTCGATCTCGGGGACGATCACCGACCTCTCGGGCCGGACGCTCTCGGGCCAGACGCCGACGGCTTTCTGGTATTCGGTGCGCCACGCGAACCCGTTCACCATCGGCCTCAACTGCGCGCTCGGCGCCAATGCCATGCGCCCTCATGTCGCCGAGTTGAGCGACGTCGCCGACACTTTCGTCATGGCCTATCCCAATGCGGGCCTTCCTAACGAATTCGGCGGCTATGACGAGAGCCCCGAATTTATGGCGCGGCAGATCGAGACCTTCGCCCGCGACGGTCTGGTCAACATCATCGGCGGCTGCTGCGGCACGACGCCGGATCACATCCGCGCCTTCGCGGAAGTGGCGGCCCGCCACAAGCCACGCCCGATCCCCGAGGCGCCGACGCAGCTTCGCCTGTCCGGCCTCGAACCATTCACCCTGACGCCCGAGATTCCGTTCGTGAACGTCGGCGAGCGCACCAACGTCACGGGGTCGGCGCGCTTCCGCAAGCTTATCAAGGCCGGCGATTACTCGGCCGCGCTCGAGGTCGCGCGCGATCAGGTGCAGAACGGCGCCCAGATCATCGACGTCAACATGGACGAGGGGCTCATCGATTCCGCCAGGGTGATGGTCGAGTTCCTCAACCTGCTGGCGGCCGAGCCGGACATCGCCCGCGTGCCGCTGATGATCGACAGCTCGAAATTCGAGGTGATCGAGGCGGGGCTGAAGTGCGTCCAGGGCAAGCCGCTGGTCAATTCCATCTCGATGAAGGAAGGCGAGGAGAAGTTCCTCGCGGCCGCGCGGCTCTGCCGCGCCTACGGCGCCGCCGTCGTGATCATGGCCTTCGATGAGCAGGGCCAGGCCGACACTGAGAAGCGCAAGCTCGAAATCTGCACCCGCGCCTACAAATTGTTGACCGAAAAGGTCGGCTTCCCGCCCGAGGATATTGTCTTCGATCCCACCATCTTCGCGGTGGCGACGGGCATCGACGAGCACCGCAATTACGGCGTCGATTTCATCGAGGCGA
>CAZASR010000227.1:0-4604 GCA_964487765.1 uncultured Devosia sp.
ACCAGTGCGCCGTGAACTGGCCGCCGCTGCTCGTCGACGCTTCGACCCAAGTCACGGGCGACTTCACCCTCGTCGACCGCAACGACTCCGATCAGAAGATTGTCGCCTACAAGGGCTGGCCGCTTTACCTATGGATCAAGGACACCAAGCCCGGCGACACCACCGGCGACGGCGTCGGCGGTACCTGGCACACTGCCGTCTACTGAGTTGGCGGGAGACGGCGCGCCCGCCTCCCGGCATAAGGCAAGAACGCCTTGCAACGGTTTCTGGACGAGATCGAGGAAAGCGTGCCGGCCCTCCGCCGCTATGCGCGCGCCCTCACGCGCAACGCCGACCGCGCCGACGATCTCGTCCAGGACTGTATCGAGCGAGCAATCCGCAAGCAGGCGCTGTGGCGGCCGACGGGCTCCCTGAAGAGCTGGCTGTTTCGCATCCTGCTCAACCTTTACCGCAACGAACTGCGGACCAGCCGGCGGCGTGGCGAGCACGTCCCGGTCGAAGCCATGCTGGTCGAGCCTGCGGTAGCGCCGGCACAACCGGGCCGCATCGCGCTCAGCGAAATGGCGCGGGCCATCGACAGCCTCGCCGTCGAGCAACGCGAAGCGCTGCTGCTCGTCGTGCTCGAAGGCATGAGCTACGCCGAAGCCGCCGACGCGATCGGCATCCCGATCGGCACCCTGATGTCGCGCCTGGGCCGCGCCCGCGCCGCCCTGCGCAAGCTGACCGGTTCGGGGGACGAGCCGAGACTGAGGACCGTCAAATGATGCGCGAACCGTTCGCGATCAGTGCCGATACGCTGCACGCTTTTGCCGATGGGCACCTGGGCGAGGCCGAGCGTGCGGCCGTACAGCGCTACCTCGCGGCACATCCCGACGCGGCGGCCGAGGTCGCCGCCTGGCAGCGCCAGAACGAAGCGATGCACGCGCTCTTTCCCTCGGCCGCCAACGAGACCATCCCCGCGAGGCTCTGGCCGCACCGCATCGCGCACGATATCCGCAGGGCCCGCCGTCGCAGTTTCACGAACATCGCCGCCGCGGTCATCCTCGTCGTGCTCGGCAGCGGCATTGGCTGGTTCGGCCGTGACTACCTCACGCCCACCCGGGCCGCGAGCGATACTCTTATCGAGGCCGCGGTCACCGCCCATGCGCTCTACGTCAAGGAAAAGAGCCGCGCCGTCGAGGTGGCGGCGGATGCCCCCAATCTGATGACGTGGTTGTCCAACCGCATCACCACCCCCATCAACGCGCCCAACCTTACCGCCGACGGCTACACCTTCCTCGGCGGCCGGCTGCTGCCGTCCGACCCCCGTGGGGGCGTACCCAGCCCCGCCGCGCAGCTTATGTATGAAAACGCCGGAGCCCAGCGGGTGACGCTCTACATCACCTCTGCCTTGCCCGACAAAGAGGAAGCCTGGCGGTTCGAGACATTCGGCGGCGTCGAAGCATATTACTGGGCCAGCGACGCGATCACCTGTACCGTCGTCGCCGATCTGCCCGAAGACCAGCTTCGCCAGCTTGGCCGCAAGGTTTTCGCGCAGCTCACCTGGCGCGCCGAAAATGCCTTGCCGCAATGGTAGCGTGCTGATCGCGCTGGCCGGACGGCTCCGCTCCGGCGCAGCGAATTAGTACCCCTGCCGCCGGTCCAGGTCGTTCGAATAGATGTTGTGCAGGCCGATGTTGCGAATGTCGCGCTCGCCCATCAGCGCCATCGAAGTATCGGTCTCCTTGCGCACGATCTCGAGCGCGCGCAGCACGCCCCGCTCACCGCCGGCCCCCAGCCCATAGGCCATGATGCGACCGACCAGGGCGCCCTTCGCGCCGAGCGCGAGGGCCTTGAGCAGGTCCTGCCCCGAGCGGATGCCGCCATCCATCAGCACCTCGGTTTTGTGGCCGACCGCATCGACGATCTCGGGCAATACGCGGATCGTCGAAGGCGCGCCATCGAGCTGCCGCCCGCCGTGATTGGAGACGACGATGCCGTCGGCGCCATTGTCGATCGCAAGCTGCGCGTCATCCTTGTCGAGAATGCCCTTGACGATTACCGGCCCGCCGAACCGCTTCTTGATCCAGGCGATGTCCTTCCAGTTGAGCGTCAGGTCGAACTGCGTTCTGGTCCACTCGGTCAGGGAGGCGAGGTTCACCGCGTCCGATACGTGTCCCGCAATATTGCGGAAGGTGCGCCGTTTCGTCCCCAGCATGCGGAATGCCCAGCCGGGCTTGATCATCATTTCGGCAATGAATCGCGGCGTGAACTTGGGCGGGGCACTCAGGCCATTGCGCAAATCCTTGTGCCGCTGGCCGAGAATCTGCAGATCCATCGTCAGCACCAGCGCCGAACACTTCGCGTCCTTCGCCCGGTCGATCAACCGTTCGATGAAGCTGCGGTCTCGCATCACATAGAGCTGGAACCAGAACGGCTTGGTCGTGTTTTCGGCGACGTCCTCGATTGAGCAGATGCCCATCGTCGACAGCGTGAATGGAATGCCGAACTTTTCTGCCGCGCGCGCCGCCTTGATCTCTCCATCGGCGTCGGTCATGCCCGTCGAGCCCACCGGCGCGATGGCGATGGGCAGGCTCACCGGCTGGCCGAGCAGCGTCGAACTCAGATTGCGGTTTTCGAGATTGACCGCCACGCGCTGTCGGAAGGTGATCTTTTTGAAATCGGCTTCGTTGGCGTCGTAGGTCTGCTCCGTATAGGCGCCCGAGTCGATATAATCGAAGAACTGCCGGGGCACGCGCCGCCGCGCAAGCGCCTTCAGTTCCTCAATCGTCAGCGCGCGCTCGAGTGCACCCATGGCTGGCCCCTCTGGACTTTCGGCCTGCTTACGCCCCTGACATGTTAGGGGTCAACAACTAACATGTTAGCTGGCCGGCCCTGTCCCGCCTACGGGTTTTGCCCTACCCTCATCCGCATAGATGCGGAGGGGACCTTGGCGAAACCGCCGAAGAAGCCGCAAAAGCCCAGGACGCCGCGCCCGCGGGCTCATCCACCGGGATTCCGCGAGGTCCAGCAGCCACTCGATGTGCTGACCCGCATTCACCGGGGCTACGGTTTCGCCTGTGCCTTCACCGGCCGCGCTCTTCGCGCCGAGGCCATCGCCGACCCGCGCGGCTATTTGCTCAACATCGGCGCCGACGCACTGACCACCGAGCCGAGCCTGCTGATCCCCGCCTGCCTCGACGCCATTCACGCCTATGAGCGCGGCCAGCTCGCTCTAGGCCCGCGCTTCAATTTCCTCATCGACATGGAAACCATCGACCCCGAATTCCTCGAGACGCTGAACCCGATCGGCCGGCTGAGCCTGCCGCAGGACCCGGCCCTTCGGCCGAATCCTGCGGCGCTGACCGCCAACCTCGTCGCCTTCGTCCGCGGGCGCTCCTCTACAGCCTGATCATGTTCAGCCGCAGCGCATTGCCGATGACGCTCACCGAACTGAGGGCCATCGCCGCCGCCGCAAACATCGGCGAGAGCAGCCAGCCGGTGAGCGGGAACAGCACGCCTGCCGCGATCGGCACCCCGAGCGCGTTGTAGCCGAAGGCAAACCACAAATTCTGCGTGATGTTGCGCAGCGTCGCGTCGGCGAGCCGGCGCCCGCGCACCGCACCGGCGAGATCGCCCTTGAGCAGCGTGATGCCGGCGGACTCGATCGCGACATCGGCGCCCGTGCCCATGGCAATTCCCACATCGGCTGCTGCGAGCGCCGGTGCGTCGTTCACGCCGTCACCCGCGAACGCCACGGTCTTGCCCTGCTTGCGGAGCGCCACCACGAGATCGTGCTTGGACTCGGGCGTCATGCCGGCCTCGATCCGCGTGAGCGCCAGTTCGTGGCCCACGGCTTCGGCCGTGCCCTTGGCGTCGCCTGTCGCCATGATGACCTCGAGCCCGTCGCCCCGCAGCCAGTCGATCGCCGGCCTGGCGCTCGCCTTGATCGGGTCGGTCACTGTCACCAGCCCGATTGCCTTGCCGCCTTCGGCCACGAACATCGTTGTGCGGCCCTTGTCGGCATGGTCGCCCTGCAGCGCCAGCAGCGCCTCGCTGAGAGGCACGCCGAGCTCGTCCATCAGCGCCTTGTTGCCGAGCCCGACCACGGCCTCGCCCAGCTTGCCGGTCACGCCCTTGCCCGTCACCGAGCGGAAGCCAGTGACCTCCAGCCGCCTGGCATTGCGTTCGGTGGCACCGGTCGTGATCGCATGCGCCAGCGGATGGGCAGAACCATGTTCCAGCGCCGCGGAAACCGCCAGCACCCAGCCCTCGTCGACGCCCCTCACCGGCACCACCTGGCCGAGTACGGGCTTGCCTTCGGTGAGCGTGCCGGTCTTGTCAACGATCAGCGCATCGGCGCGCGCGAAGGTCTCGAGCGCTTCGGCGTCCTTGACCAGCACCCCCGCATGCGCGCCCCGGCCTGTTGCAACCATGACCGACATCGGCGTTGCAAGGCCCAGCGCACAGGGGCAGGCGATGATCAGGACACTCACCGCCGCAACCAGCGCCTGTGCGATGTCGCCCGCCAGCACCATCCAGGCGATGAACGACACAACGGCGATCACCACCACCAGCGGCACGAACCAGGACGCCACCCTGTCGGCCAGCGCCTGGATCGGCGC
>CAZASR010000228.1:0-4572 GCA_964487765.1 uncultured Devosia sp.
GGGCACGATGTCGAGCCCGTCGAGCCGATAGAAACTGGTCAAGGCAATCCCCCAGCGAAGCAAAGGCCGCTATATCGCGCCGGCCGCCCTACCACGCAAGCCGGGGCATGAAGGCCTCGAGGCGGGCGCCGCTCGGCGCGACGAGATCGCGCACGGCCTGCGGATCGGGATTGCCGAAGGCGTCGAGCTCGGCGGCGTGGATCGAGCCCGTTATGAACATGAGGTCGAGGCCAGCACCGGCGGCACCGATGGCGTCGGTGCGCACGCTGTCGCCGATGGCAAGGATGCGGCCACGGTCGAGCGCCCGTCCTGCCGCCTTTTCGGCTTCCGCCAGGGCGCGATCGTAAATCGGCCGATAGGGCTTGCCGGCCATCTTGATCATGCCGCCGCGGGCTTCGTAGAGGTCCGCCAGCGCGCCGCCGCAATAGATCAACTGGTCCCCATGCTCCACCACGCGGTCGGGATTGGCACAGATCATGGGCAGCTTGCGCTCGAGCCACAGGCCGATGCGCTCGCTGTAATCCTCGGGCGTTTCCTCGTCATCGTCGAGATCGGTCACGATCACGGCCCTGGCCGCCTCGGCGGGACCGAGGGTGATGTCGAGGCCCTCGAACAATCCGTCGTTCTCATGTTCGGGGCCGACATAATGGAGCGTCTGCCCCCGGTAGGGCACCAGCATCGCGCGGGTCACATCGCCGGACGACACGATGGCATCATAGGCGTCGCGCGGGACGTGCAGCCGGTCGAGCATCTCGCCAATGGGTGGTGACGGCCGTGGTGCGTTGGTGATGAGGACCACCCTGCCCCCGCCCTGGCGGAAGCGCACCAATGCATCGGCAGCGCCGGGATGCGCTGCAATGCCGTTGTGGACGACGCCCCACACGTCCGAGAGGATGGCGTCGTAATTGCCGGCGATTGCGGACAGGGAGAACACCGGGCTCACGCTTCCGCCCGAGCGACCTGCGCCGCACGATCGAGCTGCAGGTCGGGCCGCACTGGACCGGGGCCGGCGATGTGCGGACCCTGGGCCAGGGTTATGCCGTCCTCGAACATCTGCAGCAATTGCTGTTCGTCGATGATGCCAGTTGCCACCAGTTCGATGCCGAAACGGCGGCCATAGGCGGCGATATCCTGCGCGTGGAAATCGGTGAAGCTGTCGGGGGCGCGCAGGAAGCGGGTGGCGTCGACGCGCAGCGATTTGAAGCCCACGCCCTGGAGCTCGGCATAGTCGACCCTGAGCGACGTGACGGCGCTCATCGACAAGCCCACGCCCATCTTGCCGATGGCGGCCAGCGAGGCACGCTCGCGGGCCGAGGCCGCCTTGAACTCGCTCTGGGTGACGGCGAAGAGCAGCGAGGGTGTGATGGCGCGATTGGCGTCGAGCGCGGCAAGGATCAGGTCCACGGCCTTGGCGCTGCCCAGGGTCGCGCGCGACACCGGGACATGCAGGGTGACCGGTGCGCCGGTGGTGCGGGCGCGGCGGGCGATCACCACGGCCTCGTCCATCCCGTCGGATTCGAGCCGGGCGACGACGTCCTCGCCGCCATGGCGCGGCATGAAATCGGGCCGATCGGCCAGTTCACCATCCTCGAGCACGAGGCGCGGCACCAGATCGTAGGAGTGCGGTTTGCGCTGAGGCAGGGTGACGATGGGCTCGATGTGGAAGACAATCCGCTTGTCCTCCACCGCCTGGCGCAGCATTTCGAGCGGGATCACCGGCTCGGGCATGGTGTCGGGATCGGGCTCGGCCGGCGGCGGAGGTGTCTTCTCCTCATCGACGATGCGGCGGCGCTCCTCGAGCTCGGCCACCGTCTCGGTCACCTGCCGCACCACGGCACCGAGCACAGCAAGGTCAGACTCAATGGCATCGAGCCGCGGGCCCGGCCGGGCCTCGGTGAGCGCGTTGACCCGCTGGCTCAGGGCCGAGCCGGCCTGCGCATCGGTCGACAGCAATCGCGAGAGATCTTCCACCGCCTTTTCGAGGCGCTGCTCGGCCCGGCGGCGGATCTGGCGCTCGACCAGGAGCACCGCGATGCAGCCGAAGGCGATCGCAATCGTCGCTGCTTCGATGGGCGTGAAGGTCAGACCGAAATAAGCGGCGGCGGCCACGCCCAGCGCCGAGAGCGTAATGAACACATAGACGAGGGCCTGCAAGCTGCCGCTTCCTTCAGATTCGTGTGGCGCGACGCCAGCATAGGGCGCGCGGGGAAAGGGTCAAAACGGAATATTTACCCTGACGCGCGACGATTGCGGGACGAGTCAAGCGTTAGGCATACAGGCCCGAATCCATGGCCGAGACGAGCATTATCGACACCGAAATCGACACCGGACTTCCTGCCCGGCTGCTGCTGATCGAGCGGAGCGGCGAGCTCGCCAAGCGGCTAGCGCCGTCGCTCGCCAAGGAATTCGAGCTCATGCCGGTCGTCCTCGACGTCGCGGCCGGCCGGCCCGCCGTCGAGCTCATGCGCAATTCGGCGTTCGATGCCGTTCTCGCCGATCTCGACGCCATCGCCGATCTGGCACCGGTCGCCGATGAGCGCATCGGCCGGCTCGTCCGGGCCGCGTCGGGGGCGCTCATCATCATCGTGTGCCAGGACGTAGGCATTTCGGTCTCGCTCGCGGCGATGCGCGCGGGAGCGCATGAGTGCATCGGCCGGGCCATCGACGGCCCCGCTCTCACGCAGCTGATCGGCGAACTCGCCCGCCGGCACGGCAAGACGCGTTGCATCGCACGCAGCGCCCCCGAGCCCGAGAGCGCCGGTGCTGCCGTGCCGACCCCGCCGGAGATTCCCAATATGCGCGACCTGGTGATGCCGATGTGGCAGCAGGAGCAGCGCATCATCGAGGACGCCATCCAGCAATTCGCCGGCAATGTCGCCATGGCCGCCGCCGCCCTGGAACTCAGCCCCTCCACGATCTACCGCAAGCGCCAGGCCTGGGCGGAAATGGACGCAAAGCGGACGGGCTGAGAGGTCAGCGCCAGGTGAAGACCTTTGTCACCGAGTAGT
This sequence comes from uncultured Devosia sp., assembly GCA_964487765.1. GTDB lineage: Bacteria > Pseudomonadota > Alphaproteobacteria > Rhizobiales > Devosiaceae > Devosia_A. Next base: position 3,009 of record CAZASR010000228.1, read on the forward strand.
TGAAGACGACGCTCATGAGGACGCCGGCGAGGCCGGCGACCCAGAAGCTGCGGTCGAGCATGTAGATCCAACTGGCCACCGAGACGTTGGCGATCGCGCCGATGGAGCAGACGGCGTAGAAGGTCACCAGGCCGGTGAGATAGCGCCAGCCGCGAAGCTTCTTGTTGGCGTAGGTCAGCTCATTGTTGAGGATAAAGTTGAAGGTCATGGCGACGATCGTCGCAATGGTCTGCGCCCAGAAGAAGTTGACGCCGGCGGCCCCAGCCGCGAGCAGCGTGCCCATGTGAACGAAGACGCCGAGGCCGCCGACGAGGCCGAACAGCAGGAAGCTCGTGGGTAGCAGGCCCCCCGTCATCTTGCTCAGGACCAGCCCCAGGAACTGGACGACGACGATCGAACTCATCTTGCTCTCGCCGGCATGGCGCGGGCGGAAGGTGTAGGGCACCTCGCCCACGCGCAGCTCCTTGCCGCGCCGGGCCCGGGCACGGCGGGCCGACACGATGATGTCGAGCAGGATCTTGAAGCCTTCGTTGCTCAGGGAGGGGGCGACTTCGTCGAAAACCTCGCGGCGCATCAAGAAGAAGCCGCTCATTGGATCGGAGATCGGCTGGCCGGTCACGAGGTCGGACAGCCTGGTGGCGAGGCGGCTGCCCGCTTCACGCGCCGTGCTGAGGCCGTCGCCGGCCGTGCCGCCCTTGGCGTAGCGGGTACCGATGACGATATGGTCGCCGGCCAGCGCCTTGTCCAGCATGTCGGGCAGGATGGCCTCATCGTGCTGGTGGTCTGCATCGATGACCGCGAAGTAGGGTGCCGCGGACGCCGAAATACCCTCGATCACGGCAGAGGAGAGTCCGCGGCGGCCGATACGGTGGATGCAGCGGACATTGGCGTGGCGGCGGGCGAGCTCCTTCACCACCTGCGCCGTACCGTCGGGGGAATTGTCGTCGACGACGATGAATTCGAAGGGGATGTCGCCCATCGCCTTGGTGACAAGATCGAACAGCGAGACGACGTTGTCGCGCTCGTTGAAGGTCGGGACAATGATCGCCAGTTCGGGCGAGTTCCAGACCTGCTGCACGGGCGAGGATTTGGGGTCGAGCTCGATCGTCAAATCACTATCCAACTTCATGGGCTGCCCCAACTACAACGGCCTGCGAAAAATCCGCAAGCGCGGGGTTCGTTCCGTCGGGTCGCCCCGCCGGACAACCGGTCCCTTGACTCGATTTTTCCCCTCTCCTATATCCCCGCCAACTGTTAGCACTCTGCACTATCGAGTGCTAACAGGGGAGTGTTTCACAGAATCCCAGAGGAAAAATCATGGCATTCCGTCCCCTGCACGACCGCGTGGTCGTCCGCCGTGTCGACAGCGAGGAGAAATCCGCTGGCGGCATCATCATTCCCGACACCGCCAAGGAAAAGCCCTCCGAAGGCGTGATCGAAGCTGTCGGGCCGGGTGCCCGCGACGAGAGCGGCAAGATCGTCGCGCTCGACGTCAAGGTCGGCGACCGGGTGCTGTTCGGCAAGTGGAGCGGCACCGAGGTGAAGCTCGACGGCAAGGACCTGC
>CAZASR010000229.1:0-4556 GCA_964487765.1 uncultured Devosia sp.
TTGCCCTTGCGATGCATGATGTTCTTGGCGTGCGAGTGGCCTGCCATGCGGGTCGTGACCTCGACGATTGATTTGATTTGGATTTTCGGTCGCGCCTTATAGTGACGCGCTCGGGCTTTGTGAAGCGCCGCCACCCTGCCGCGGGTCGGCGCTGTTTTCGCGTTGCTGGGAGGCCGGGCGGCGATGCACCCCCCAGATTATCGCGCCACTGGCGGCAATTGAACTTGCGCCGGCCCTGGTGACAATTCGGCAAGGTTACGAAAGTGCTTTGCGTTAACGCCGGATTAACTTTTCAGGCGCAAATTGATGATTGTCCAGTTTTGGACTTTGCAGAGCGGTTTCTCCCTCTGTTTGACGCCTCCCTGTTAACTCTCGAGAGCCGCCGGTTTGACGGCTCTTTTCTTTTCAGGGCTGCCCTCATTAAGCCTGTCTCAATGCCGATCCTGTTGAATAGCTTGTCTCTTCAGCAACGGGCCGGAACGTGAACGACCCTCACGACAAATCCGCGATCGCCCTCGGGCCACGCATCGTCGCTTCGGGTGGCTTCGCGCTGCTGTACAAGGAGGGCATGAGCCTGATCGAGGAGGTCGCCGCCTATCTCGACGGCGATGGCCGCGCCGAAAGCCGCGGCCTGCCCCGCGAGGCGAGCTTCGTCTACGCGACCGAATCCATGCGCCTCACCACGCGTCTGATGCAGCTCGCCTCCTGGCTGCTGCTGCAACGCGCCGTGAACGAAGGGGAGCTCACCGTCGAGAATGCGCGGCTGGAGAAGGAAAAGGTCAAGTTCTCCGCTACCCCCGAGCACCGCGGCGGCCCCGGCTACGCTGAACTCCCCGAACGTCTGCGCACCTATATCGCCCAGGGCGACCGCCTGTTCGAACGTGTCCAGCAATTCGACAAGCTGGAGCGCGGCGGCATTGCCGAGGCCGCGCCGGCGATCAATGAAGGCTCGATCGGCGACCAGTTGGCCCGGCTGCGCGCGGCCTTCGGCAAGCTCAGCAGCTAGCGCTAACGCCGCAACAAAAAGCCCCGCTCGCGCGGGGCTTCAACTCTCGTCGGGGCGACCCGGCTCAGATGCCGAGGCCCTTGAACTTTTCCTTGAACCGGGTGACGCGGCCGCCGCGGTCCATGAGGTTGCCCTGCACGCCCGTCCAGGCAGGATGGGTCGTGGGGTCGATGTCGAGCTGCAGCGTGTCGCCCTCTTTGCCGTAGGTCGAACGGGTCTGGTAGGTGGTGCCGTCCGTCATGGCCACGGTGATCGTGTGGTAGTCGGGATGGGTGTCTTTCTTCATGGCGGAGCCTCAAATCAAACGGGCGCAGCGAGGCGCCCGGCGAGCCGTGTTCGGTAGGTTGGCGGCTCTCTACTGGAAAAGCCCTGTCCGGGCAAGGCCCGATTCCGCCATCCGCGCCGGTTGCGGCGCTCCGGGCACCCGCCTATATCGAGTGCACCTTGAGCTCAGACACGACCACCGCAGACGCCGCCGGCCCTGCTGCCACCCCCGCTGGCGGCAAGCCGGTCAACGCCAGGTCGCTGCAGCCACTGCGCCGGCTGGCGCCCTTCGTCCTGCGCTATCCTTGGCGGCTCGTCCTGACGCTCGCTTTCCTGCTCATCGCCGCCATCGCTACGCTGGTGATCCCCGCCCTCGCCGGCCAGATCATCGACCGCGGCTTCATTGAGCAGAACCTCGACCTGCTGGCCACCTATAGCTGGATCGCCATCGGCGTCGCCTTCGTCATGGCCATTGCCAGCGGCGCGCGCTTCTATTTCATCTCCGTGCTGGGCGAGCGCGTGGTGACCGATCTGCGCAAGTCGGTGTTCGACCATCTGCTCGGGCTCGACGCCACTTTCTATGATACCCACCGGGTCGGCGAGCTGACCTCGCGGCTCGTCGGCGACGTCACCACCATCCGGGAGGCCATCGGCTCGTCGCTGTCGATGACCCTGCGCGGCCTCATCATCATCATCGGCTCGGTCGCCCTGATGTTCTGGACGAGCTGGTGGCTCGCCCTCGCGGTGCTGGTCATCGCACCCGCAACGGTGATCCCGGTCATCCTGCTCGCCCGCCGCCTGCGCGGAATGTCGCGGCGCACCCAGGACGCCCTCGCGGAAATGTCGGCGATGGCGACCGAAGCGCTGAGCTCGAGCCGCACCATCAAGAGTTTCGTGCAGGAGCCGCATCAGTCGCGTGCCTATGCCGAGCGCGCCGAGGGATCGTTCAACGCCGAAGTCACACGCCTGGGCGGACGCTCGGCGATGATCGGCGGCGTCATGTTCACCACCATCGTGGCGTTGGTCGTGATGGTCTGGTGGGGCGCGACTTCCGTCGCCAGCGGCGCCGTCAGCACCGGCCAGCTCACCCAGTTCATGATCTATGCGTTGATGGCGACTAACTCCTTCACGATGATTTCCGAGGTGCTCGGTTCGCTCCAGACCGTTTCGGGCGCAACGGAGCGGCTGTTCGAGATACTCGATACCGAACCGGGCATCGCCGCGCCCGCCAAGCCGGTCGCCCTGCCCGATCCGCCGCTCGGCACCATCGCGTTCGAGGACGTCGATTTCGCCTACGAGACCCGCGACAAGGAGCAGGTCCTGTCCGGCCTGAGCTTTGCCGTCGGCCGGGGCGAGACAGTCGCGCTGGTGGGTGCTTCGGGCGCCGGCAAGACCACGGTCTTCGCCCTGGCCCAGCGCTTCTACGATGTCCGCGCCGGCCGCGTGCTCGTCGACGGCGTCGACATTCGCGACGTGGCGCCCGCCGACCTGCGCCGGCGCTTCGCCTATGTCGAGCAGGAGCCGACGATCTTCGCCGGCACCGTCACCGAAAACATCCGCTTCGGCAAGCCCGGCGCCAGCTTGGCCGAAGTCGAGGCGGCGGCCCGCGCGGCTCTCGTCCACGACTTCGTCAGCTCGCTCGACAAGGGCTACGATTCGATCGTTGGCGAGCGCGGCGTCATGCTCTCGGGTGGCCAGAAGCAGCGCATCGCCATTGCCCGTGCCCTGCTCAAGGACGCCCCCATCCTGCTGCTCGACGAAGCCACTTCGGCCCTCGACGCCGAGAGCGAACGTCTCGTCCAGATCGCCCTCGAACGGCTGATGGAGGGCCGCACCACTCTCGTCATTGCGCACCGCCTCGCCACCATTCGCGATGCCGACCGCATCCTCGTTCTCGAGAAGGGGCGCCTCATCGACCAGGGCACCCACGACGAATTGGTGAGCAAGGGTGGCCGATACGCTGAGCTGGCGCGTCTGCAGTTCCGCCTCCAGGCAGCAGAATAATCCTCGCGATCTAGTGCCATTCTCCCGCCGCGGGTGTAGGTTCGTGCCGATGCATGAGGCATCGGAGTTTCCGATAATGTCTCTTTGCGCATTCCCCGGACTTGCCGCGATCCCCGCTGTCCTCGCCGCCGGCCTGCTCCTTGCGTCGTTCCCTGTCGGCGCCGCGCCCAGCCAGACCAGCTTGGGCTGCTCCATCAAGGATATCCAGTCGGACACTGCGGCACAGTGCATCAAGCAGGCCGAGGAAGACATCTTGACTGGCAGCGCAACGCTTCACGTCGTGCGTTGCGAGGCCGGCAAGATGCATTGCTGCGAAACGGTGGAGGACGGGGTCGATATTACGACCTGCCGCTATCTCGGACCGCTCTCCATATCCCGCGATCTGAACGACAACATCGTCAACGGGCCGACGCTGAAGTCGACCAGCCAGGAGCCCCCCGGGCTGTCCATCGGCACGCCGTCGCGATAGCGATGGCCTGCTCGGCGCGCAGATCGGCCACTCGCTTCCTCACTCCGTCAGCTTGAACTCGATGCGCCGGTTGCGCGCATAGGCCTCCTCGCTGTCGCCCCCGTCGATCGGGGAGAACTCCCCGAAACCGGCGGGGACGAGGTGCTGGGCGGAGACGCCCTGGCTGATGAGGTACTTGGCCACCGAGATGGCGCGAGCGGCGGAAAGCTCCCAGTTGGAGGGGAACTGCGGGGTATTGATCGGCCGCTTGTCGGTGTGCCCATCGATGCGCAGCACCCAGTTTACGTCGTCCGGTATTTCGGTTTCGAGCTGCTTGACCGCCACGGCGAGCTTGGCGAGTTCGGCCTGCCCTTCTGGGGAAATCGTCGCCTCGCCTGCGCCGAAGAGCACCTCCGACTGGAACACGAACCGGTCGCCCACGATGCGGACGTCCGAGCGGCCCTCGAGGATTTCGCGCAGCCGGCCGAAGAAGTCGGAACGGTAGCGCGACAGATCCTGCACGCGCTGCGCCAGCGCGACATTGAGCCGGCGCCCCAGATCCTCGACCTGCGTCTTGCTGTCGGCGGCCTTGGCCTCCGATGCATTGAGCGCTTCTTCCAGCGCGCTGATCTGCGTGCGCAGCGCCGAGAGCTGCTGGTTGAGCAGCGACACCTGCGCCAGTGCATCGTTTGAGATGTCGCGCTGTTCCTCGAGATCGCCGCTCAACGCGGCGATCTGCGCCTCCTGGCCGTCGGCATCCGAGCCGAAGCCGGCGACCTGCGCCGCAAGCTCGTCGCGCTCGGCCGTCATGGTGCTCAGCGTCGCCTGCAGGGC
>CAZASR010000230.1:0-4538 GCA_964487765.1 uncultured Devosia sp.
TGGCGATGAGCGCGCCGATCTATGTGTCGCTGTTCGGCATCGTGTTCTTCAAGGAGCGCCCCTCGCCCATCCTCGGCATCGCCATCGCCTGCGGCATCGCCGGCTCGGCCGTGATGGTGATCGGCGGCAATGCCGGCGGCGCGATCGGCGATATCAGCGGCTGGATCGCCGGCTTGCTCGCACCCATCGCCTATGCCGCGACGATCGTGCTGCTCAAGCACCACGCCGACGACGAGAACTCCGCGGCACTGAGCCTCAGCACCGCCGTGGTGGCGGCGGTGGTGCTGCTGCCGCTGGCGGTGCCTGCCTTTCCAGCCCCGGCGGATGGCATGTGGTGGCAATTGCCGCTGATCGGCTTTCTCGGCGCCGTGGGATTCGTGCTGCTGACGACGGGTCTGAGGACCACGCCGGCCTCGAGCTTCGCGGTGGTCGACTATGCCAGCCTGCTCTGGGCCGCGGCGTTCGGCTTTTTGTTCTTCGCCGAAGTGCCGCAGCCGCGGTTCTGGATTGGCGGCGCGCTGATCGTGGCGGGCTGCGCGCTGGGCATGGTGGCGACCAGCCGGGCGGCGAAGGTGGGCACGCCCGCGGCCTCGGGCTAGCGCCGGGCAGCGCCGATTGCGACATCGGCGAGGGCTTCGGCTGCGCCAGGGGCGAAGGCGGCCGGCATGCCGTAATAGCGATGCGCCTCCGCGACTTCGTAGCCGCCCGCGGGGTAGGCCTCGCGCGGCGGGATGTAGCCCGGCACGCCATCGGCGAGGCTGACGACGAAGGGCACGGGCGACGCCGGCAGCGCGGCGCGGATGGCGAGCGCCGTGCCCGCGAAGATCTCGCCCGGCAGGAAAACCAGTGGAAGGCCGCTCCAGTCGAAGACCGTCACCCTGCCCTGCCACGGCGTCAGCGGTGCGCGCGCGGCGGTGCGCGCCCAGTTCGCCCAATGGCGGTAGAGCGCGGCCCAGGCGGGGACGGCGGTTTCGGCGAGGCCCTGCCACTCCCGGGCGAGCGCATCGAGATCGCCGGTCTCGGTGCGCGCGAGCGGCAGCGCGACGGGGGCCGAGCGCGCGGCGATGGGGCCACCGAGAGGCATCAGCGGCGCGCCGAGGACCGACCGCGCCAGCGCGCGGCCGAGGCGTTCGGCTTCGGCGAAGGTGCGGTCGGGCGGTGTGGCGGTGCTGATCGAGGATTCGGGCGAATGGCCGGTGCTGACATCACCCGAGCAGCCCGGCAGGAACAGCGCCACGGCGCCCGGATGGGCCGCCTCGATCGCCGCTCGCGCATAATGCGGGAAGTCCGACGTATAGAGCCGGTTGCCGGCGCCGAGCACCACAGGGTGGCAGCCATGCGCGAAGGCGATCGCGATCGGCGTGCCGTCGAGCGCCTCGACGCGCAGCACCGGCACGTTCGGATCGATCGGCCCGCCATCCGTCCGGCGGTTGAACGCGATTCCAGGATTGTCCCCATTGCCGCTATTGAGCCGCGCCGGCCGGCGGCGCTCGGCGGCCTGCCGGATGGCGGCGACGCAGCCGTCCTCGAGCCGGCGCAGGAACGCCGGATCGGCACTGCCGCCACCGCGATCGGGCATCGGCATCGGCCCGCCATGCGTATGCGTCGCGATCGCCACCACGCGGTCGTCGGCAAAGCCCGAGCAGGCCCGGATGCGCGCACAGGAGTCCTCGTGGAGCCCGAGCACATCGGCGACAACGAGGGCCGTATCCCCAATCACCAGCGCCCGCGCCGTAAGCGGATCGTGCGTCCCGGCCGCGGGCTCGGTACGGGCGGCATACCCGCACATCATCAGCCCCGGCGGCGGGGTGATGTCGACGGTTGCAGCGCCGGCGAGGAAGGGAGTGTCACTCAACGATAGATCTCGCGACGGCTGCCAACTTCGACGACGAGCACAACGAGGCGATCGAGCTCGAACCGTACGATGATCCTGATGTCGCCGACCCGATAGCGCCAGGCACCCTCATACTGGCCCTGTAGTGCCTTTCCGATCGAACGGGCATCGTCGAGCGGTGCGACACGTTCTTGCAGAAACCGCAGGACGCGAGCGCGATCGACGCTGCCAAGTTTGCTGAAATCCTTGTCGGCGCGCGGTGTGAACCGGATCGCCCACGCCACTACGGGTTGGCCTTCAGATCGTCGGCATACTTCTCCATCATCTCCTCAAGGGAGATGCGCTCGCCTGTATCGGTGCGGATGCGCTCATCGGCAATATGGGCATCCTCGATGTCTTCGAGATGCTCGAGGATGGCCTGACGCGCATAATAGCTCTTCGTCCGCCCGGTGCGCTTGGCAAGGGCGTCGAGGCGGGCTTCGATTTCGGGTGGCAGGCGCAGGGCAAGCATGGCGGTAGCTCCGAGATGCTATACATGTATAGCCACCGGAGATTTTCTACAACCTTGGTTTATGGACCAAGGGCGTTTAGCATCTGTGTTGCGTTCGTAGCTTAAGGTTAGAGCTCCCACCTTTATCAGGCGTTTGCCTCCTTAGAGTGGGCGGTGCGTGTGCGAGCCACGTCGAGCGCGCCATACTTGAGGTCTAGTGTTGTCACTATATCTGCGACGGAGTCCCGGTCGTCGAGAGTTCAAGGATCTCCTCGGCCAAGCGAACCACTTGATAGTTACGTGCCTTGTTGGCCTCGACGCGATCGAACGTGGAATCGTCACTTCGATACCTCCCGAGTTGCATGCGGCTTGGTCTCCGAAAGATCCAAGGACCTCCTCCCTCAGAGCGCGCCGGCTCTTACTCGATATGGCGCTCGTCAGGAGCGTCGATGCCCTTGACGTCTACATTAGAGAAGGGATGCGAAAACCGTTCTTGATCCAATCGCCCGCTTTGCGATCTGAGATCGATCGAGCGAAGCTGAGCATATTCAAGAAGTTTCGCGCGCTAGCGAATTGGCTTCCGGCCCTCGATCCACTCCCAGTTGCGCTCATCGATCTGATGGTAGCTTGGCGAAATCGCAGCGCCCACAGCGAAGGGGATAATGAAGCCTCCGACAAGAATATTCAGACTATTTCGGACCGGAGCGAACAGCTTGCTGAGCGATTTCGCGGGCTGAACAGCGAAGTGCTCCTTGCGGGCTACGCTGAAGCGCGGAACCCGACCTTCAAGGAAATAGCATCGTTCATCAATGCGACCCATCATTTTGTATGCGACGTTGAGGACGCTCTATTGAAGGCGCTTGACGTCGAGGTCTACGCCCAAGAACTAGTTTGGGTGGCAGCGAGAACCGGAAACAGAACGCTGGCGCCCGATATTGCTAGGCGTAAGCAGTTTCAAAGTGTCTGGGGCAAGGACGTCAAGGAACGTCGACGCTACGTCCTGAGCTTCCTCAAGCACTCCGGCTTGACTGACGAGCCTGGTCCGGGCGCAATCTTCACCGACGACTTACTAGATCGCCTGTGCGTGATGACACCACGAGAGGCCCACGAATGGGCAAAGAGCGGCCGGGACGACGATGCCATGGCACCCCTTGAGTGACAAACTTCTCCGGCGCGAACTGCCGAACTCAAGCCGCCGTAGCTAAACTAAGTCTTGCGCCCGCCGCCGGAGAGATCGTCACCCTCCATTGCTGCTAGGAAGGGGTCGTCCGGATTCCAAAGTAACCCGCCAAAGTCCCCAAACCGTCCCGCCAGCAATCCATGCCTCACCATTATGCGGGAGAAGAAGCGCGTAGCGGTGTTAACGTGACGGAGCACCTACCTCGTATATCGGGAGAAGCGTTCCAGTGAGTACCCGTATCGCTCCCAGTCGCCGGGTAGCGGGACTTGGTCGCCCAGTCTATGGATGAAGTCGTTCCGCAACTCCACCATTGCCCTGAGATAGCGAATATCTCGGCCAGAAACGCCGCTCTGCTCGATGGCATCAATGAGACGTCCCAGCGTAGACGCTCGCGCGGCCTTGTTCTTCTCAAGGAATAGTGCCGAAGCATCGATAGCCTTCTGGGAAAGCTTTTGCTTCAGCACCGTCCTTGAAGTTGACACCAGCTGGGCTACGAGGTCCTCGAGAATGTAAATCTGAGAGAATGCGGCACCAACATTCGCCATCGCGACAATGTTGGCGAATGCGTCGTCGTCATTTGACATGAGAGCGACGATCTCTTCGCGAGTCTCCTTGCCTGCGAAAAGCATAGCCTCACTTACCTCTCCAGCGGCTTATACGTCGCCCGCTTGGGATTGACACTGTCCGGCCCCAGCCGTCGGATCTTGTCCGCCTCATAATCCGCGAAATTCCCCTCGAACCATTCGAAGTGCGAGTTGCCTTCATAGGCGAGCATGTGGGTCGCGAGGCGGTCGAGGAACATGCGGTCGTGGCTGATGATCACGGCGCAGCCGGCGAATTCCTCCAGCGCCTCTTCGAGCGCGGCGAGGGTTTCGGTGTCCAGGTCGTTGGTCGGTTCGTCGAGCAGCAGCACATTGGCGCCCGATTTGAGCATCTTGGCCAGATGCACGCGGTTGCGCTGCCCGCCCGAAAGCGTGCCCACCGGCTGTTGCTGGTCGCCGCCCTTGAAGTTGTACAGGCCGCAGTCCGCGCGC
>CAZASR010000231.1:0-4510 GCA_964487765.1 uncultured Devosia sp.
TCCATCATCTGCTTGAGGACGCCGGGGCTGGCCTGGAACAGCATGTCGGGCAGCAGCAAGGCGAAGGGCTGGTCCCCGACCAGCTCGCGGGCGCACCACACCGCATGGCCGAGGCCGAGCGGCTCCTGCTGGCGGGTGAAACTGGCTTGGCCGGCCTGCGGCAGGTCGCGTTCGAGCTCGCTGAGGGCTGCCGATTTGCCGCGGCTGGCCAGCGTGTGCTCGAGCTCGAACTGCTTGTCGAAATGATCCTCGATGACCGATTTGTTCCGGCCGGTGACGAAGACGAAATGCTCGATGCCGGCTTCGCGCGCCTCGTCCACGGCATATTGGATCAGCGGCCGGTCGACGACGGTGAGCATTTCCTTGGGCATGGCCTTAGTGGCCGGCAGGAAGCGTGTGCCGAGGCCGGCAACCGGAAACACTGCTGTGCGAACGCGCTTGGACAAGGTAAGGGGGCTCCGGGGTCTTGAAGAGGAGTTCAGGACCTGCCCAATAGCATTTCCTGAACGCAAAGGGGACTGGTCTCGATGGCAGTATTGGTTACGGGCGGCGCAGGCTATATCGGCAGCCACATGGCCCTCAAGCTGGGCGATGCGGGCGAGCAGACGGTCGTTCTCGACAATCTCGTCACCGGGTTCGACTGGGCCGTGGATCACCGCGCGACCTTCGTTCAGGGCGATGCGGGCGACATCGATTTCGTGGGCGAGGTGATCGAAAAGTTCGGGATCACCGAGATCGTGCATTTCGCGGGCTCAATCGTGGTGCCGGAATCGGTGGTCGATCCGCTCAAATACTACCGCAACAACACCGCGACCTCGCGCAATCTGCTGGAAGCGGCGGTGAAGGGTCGCGTCGAGCGCTTCATCTTCTCCTCGACCGCGGCCGTCTATGGCATGACCGGGCTGGCGCCGGTGGAGGAGACGACGCCGCTCATGCCGATGTCGCCTTACGGCAAGTCGAAGCTGATGACCGAGTGGATGCTGGCCGACGTCGCCGCCGCACATCCGATCAAATATGGCGTCCTGCGCTACTTTAATGTCGCCGGAGCCGATCCCGGCAAGCGCTCGGGCCAGTCGACCCCGCTCGCGACGCATCTCATCAAGGTCGCGTGCCAGGCGGCGCTGGGGCAGCGCGAAAAGGTCGACATCTTCGGCACGGATTACGAGACGCCGGACGGGACCGGCGTGCGCGACTACATCCATGTGACCGATCTCATCGAGGCGCACGCGCTGCTACTCGCGCATCTGCGCGAGGGCGGGGACAATCTCACGCTCAACTGCGCCTATGGGCAGGGCTATTCCGTGCGGCAGGTGATCGACACGGTGAAGTCTGTCTCGGGTGTCGATTTCCGCGTCGACGAGGCGCCGCGGCGCGCGGGCGACCCCGCCTCGATCACGGCGACCGGCGAGAAGATCCGCGAGACGCTGGGCTGGGTGCCGCGGCACGACGACCTCGGGCAGATGGTCGGTACCGCGCTCGAGTGGGAGCGGTATCTGCTGACGCGGAACCGGTAGCCGGGCGCCAGCCTTTCGACACACTGGCGTCGCACCATCCGGGGGATGACGGTGGCGAGTGGGCAGGTGCGGGACATGCGGCGATGGCTGGCGACGATAGCGATGGCGCTGCTTCTCGCGACCCCTACCCAGGCCGAGACCTTCGCCGAATTCCTGCACGCCTTCGAAGCAAAGGCCGTCGATGCCGGCGTCTCGCGCGAGGTTTATCGTCGCGCCACGCAGGGTCTCACGCCCGATCCGACTATCCCCAAGCTGGTCGAGACGCAGCCGGAGTTCACGACGCCCATCTGGGACTATCTCGACGCGCGGATAACGGAGGACCGCATCCGTCGCGGTCGGGCCGCGATCGAAAAGAACCGGGCGCTGTTCTCCGCGGTGGGGCGGACGATGGGCGTCGATCCCTACATGCTGGGCGCCATCTGGGGCGTTGAGACCGACTATGGGGCGGTGCTCGGCAACGGCAAGCTGATCAAGCCCATCATTCGCTCGCTCGCGACGCTGGTCTATCAGAAGCGCGGACGGCTCCGGCAGGACGAGGCCGATTTCATCGCTGCGCTCGAGCTGGTCGAGCGCGGTCCGCTCGACGCGGAGCATCTTGTCGGTTCGTGGGCCGGGGCGATCGGGCACCTGCAGGTCAACCCGTCCAATGTCATCGCGCATGGCTCGGACGGTGACGGCGACGGGCGGGTGGACCTTCACAATTCGCTGGCCGATGCGCTGGCGACGAGTGCGAAGTTTCTGCGCGACCTCGGCTACACGCAGGGCGTCGACTGGGGGTTCGAAGTCTCCGTGCCGCCGGGATTCGACTGGTTGCTGGCCGGTCGCGAAAGGCTGCGGCCGGTCTCGTTCTTCGCCGAGCGGGGCGTGGCGCGCGTGCAGGGGCGGCAGTTCACCGATCTGTCGATCCCGGTGTTCCTTTATGCGCCGGCGGGGCGGAGCGGGCCGACCTTCCTGATGACCGGCAATTATCTCGTGCTCAAGGGCTACAATTTCTCCGACAGCTATGCGCTGTCGGTGGCGCATCTGACGGACCGGCTGAAGGGCAGCGGCGCGTTCGCCGCGAGTTGGCCGCGCGGCACAAAATTCCCCAATCTGAGCCAGCGCGAGACGATCCAGGCCAAGCTCAAGCAACTGGGGTTCTATGACGGCGTTGTCGACGGGCGGATCGGACCGGTGACGCAGGCGGCCTATGCGAAATTCCAGGCGAGCCGCGGCCAGGTGGCGGACGGGTTCATCACGCACAAGAGTTTTGAAGAGCTTGTCGCAGCGAAGTAGTCTTCATTTCGCCCGCAAAGGCCACGATAAGGCGCCCATGCTCCGCCGTGCCGTCATCCTTGTGATCCTTGCGCTGTTCGCCTTCGGCGATTTGGCGCCGTCGCTGTTCGTCGGCGAGGCCGTGGGGCAGGAGCAGGTCAAAAAGAAGCGCCGGACCCTGATGGATCTGTTGTTCGGCGGCGGCGAAGAGGAGCAGCAGCAGGCTCCGGTCGAGGCGCCGGTGGTGACCAAGCCCAAGAAGGCGACGCTGCCGCCCGTGCCGGAAAAACCCAAGGTCGAGAAAGCGGCGAACGCGACGCGGCTGGTGGTGTTCGGCGACTCCATGGCGGTCGACGTCGCCAAGGCCCTTGAGCGCTTCTACGAAGAAGACCCCAATCTCATCGTGATCAACCAGGGCGTCGGCTCGTCGGGCTTCGTGCGCGCGGACTTCTTCGACTGGAACAAGGCGGGACGCGAGCAGGTTGCGGCGAACAGCTTCGACATCGCCGTCATGATCATCGGCATCAACGATCGGCAGACAATGCAGGCGGGCGGGCAGTCGCTGAAGGCCCTCACGCCGGAGTGGAATGCGGCCTATCAGGAGAGGATCGCGGCCTTCGTAAGCACCGTGCGCGCGGCGAACAAGCCGCTGATCTGGGTCGGGCTGCCGCCCATGTCAAAGGCCGACTACTCCAACGATATCGGGCAGATCAGCGGCATCCAGCGGCTTGCGGTGTTCGGGGGCGGGGCGGAGTTCGTCGATATCTACGATCGTTTCGTGGGCGAAGACGGCAAGTATTCCTCGTCCGGCCCCGACCTCAACGGCAATCGCGTGCGCATGCGCAAGGATGACGGCATCCATTTCAGTGCGGCCGGCGCGGATAAACTGGCGTTCTATCTGAGCCAGGTGATCAAGACCTACTATTCGGGGGCGGGGGGTGTCAGCACCGAGATCGCCGATGCGCTTGCCGGCACGGATGCCGCGCTGATGGTACGGCCGCCCTATCAGGGGCTGGGCCAGACGCGGCTGCTGGAGGTGGCCGGCGCGGTGATCCCGCTCAGCGCCGCACCGAAGCGGGCGACGGACCTCGTGACGGCGATCAATACGCCGGTGCCGGTCGAGGAGACGTTCGACGTGATGCAGATGATCGAAGCCCCGACAGGCCGCGCCGATGCGTTCGGCGTCGGCGTCGCGCCGGCGGATGCAGAAGCGGAGACGGCGGCCGCGCAATGAAAAGGGGCGCCGGAGCGCCCCTTGAAACATCCGCCGCGCAATTTCGATCAGCGCGGCAGGGTCGTCTGCCCCATCAGATACTGGTCGATGGAGCGCGCACATTGGCGTCCCTCGCGAATGGCCCAGACGACGAGCGACTGGCCGCGACGCATGTCGCCACACGAGAAGATCTTCTCGCGGCTCGTCTTGTACTGGAAGGTGTCGGCGAAGACGTTGCCGCGCTTGTCGAGCTCGATGCCCAGCTCCTTGACCATCCCTTCCTGCACCGGACCGAGGAAGCCCATGGCGAGAAGCACGAGGTCAGCCTGGAGTTCGAATTCGGTGCCGGGGATAGGCTGGAACCTGTCGTCGGCACGGGCGCAGACGAGCTTCTTGACCTGGCCGTTTTCGCCCTCGAAGCGAACGGTGGCGACGGAGAAGTCGCGCGTCACGCCTTCCTCCTGGCTCGAGGAGGTGCGCATCTTCATCGGCCAGAGCGGCCAGACGAGGGGCTTGTTCTCCTTCTCGG
>CAZASR010000232.1:0-4469 GCA_964487765.1 uncultured Devosia sp.
TCCCGGCCAGATTCTTGATCTTGGGCCAGGTCAGGATCTGCCCGGACTCGATCGCTGCGGCGATCTGCCGATCGGTCAGGCACTCCATGTCACCGCGCATACGCCCCTGGGCTT
This sequence comes from uncultured Devosia sp., assembly GCA_964487765.1. Classification (GTDB taxonomy): domain Bacteria; phylum Pseudomonadota; class Alphaproteobacteria; order Rhizobiales; family Devosiaceae; genus Devosia_A. The sequence continues at coordinate 115 of CAZASR010000232.1, forward strand.
CAGAAGGCATGACGGCTGCGAGCGACAACATCGCCGCCGCCGCCATCGTGATGAGAATGGTGCGAGAAATTGTCATGCCGCCACATTTAGGGACGCAGCGCTGAATGTGGGATGAATGAGGCCAGCCAGGATGTCGCAGGCTTGGGAGCGGCTAGGCCGCCGTTTCCTGTTCTCCTGCATTTTCAAGCAGTTGGGCGAGGTTCAGCTCGCGCCCGGGCAGGCTCTCCCGCTGGTGCTGGATGACCCGGTTCACCGTTCGCGAGACACGGGCCTTCACGATCTCCCGATCCGGCAGGACGCCGTTGCGATGCAGCCATTGCGCAACTTCGACCCAGTCCCAGAGCGGGCTGGCCGTGATGATGCGCGCGCAAGGGGTCGGAAAGTTGGAGCCGCGGTCGCCGGCGACATAGTTGGTGACCGCGGCCCGCGTGATATTCGCGCGATTGGCGATCTCGGCCTTGCTGACCAGGAAATCCGGTTCGAAGCGCTCGAGCGTCGCCCCGGCGGTCAGGACGCTCTGGTAGGCCGAGATCACGGCGTGGGCGTAATTGTCCGCCTGGCGCACGAAGGCCACGGCGACCAGCCCGTTCACCAGCATGAGCGTGGCGTCGTCGCATCCCGCCGCGGCGAAGCGATCCTCGAAATCGTCTGCGCCAGGGTCTACACCGGACACCACGAACGAGAATTCATGTTCACTCATGCGCTTGACCCCCATGCGGACAGATGTCGAGCAGCCGCCTGACGGTCCGCGCGTGGTTGGCCGCGGACACGGGCGACGACCACACGGATATCGTACAACCGGTACGGTCCGCGTGCGGACAGAACAGCCTGCCCCAGACAATGTCATTGCCCGGGGTCACTCTCCACCCGCGCGCTTCGGCGTACGAGACGGCGTCGTCGACCTCAATAAAGGGATGCCGAGGTCTTTGGGTCACCGACGCGCTCCCTACTTGCGGTGTTAACAAATGTCAACGGCCGCTGGTCGACAGCCCACGCAATGCGAATTGGTTGAGAGCGCTCGGGGTGTCGCCTCGGTGCGGCTGACAGCGCTAAGCGGACCAGCGCGCCTCACCCTTGTCTGGCGTCGGTCTTCAGCCCCTTGCGGAGGAAGATGAAGGCGAGGGCTTCCATCACCAGCGAGGCGGGGGCGTGGCCCTCGAAGCTGGGGACGTCGATGCCCAGCAGGCCTGCGAGGCCGATCAGCAGCATGATGGCGGCGACGATGTAGGTCCTGTAGCCCGTGAGCAGGTTCATTTCCGTTCTCCTTGTGGTTGGGGGATTGTCCTTGCCCGCCATCGCGAGCGCCGCGGCGCGGATGGCGGCGACGCGGCGCGTCCAGCCGCGGCCGAACATGGCGAAGCTCGCGAGCCGCTGCAGGAAGTCGAGCCGCCCGCCGCACAGTGCGACGATGATGGCCGCGACGCCCTCGGCTGCGATCCGCGCCCGCAGCGCCCCCAGCGTCAGCGGGCCGATCACGCCGTCGGCCGCCACCTCGAGAATCGCCTGCAGCGCCTTGGCGGCGCGCGCCGGCCCCGAGTTCACGGCGTAGTCGAACAGCGCGAGATCGAGGCCGGCCGGCAGCTCGTCGCCACGCACCGCGCGCCAGTATTCGGCCTCGTAGATGCGGGCCGCCTCGTCACGGTCGAGCGCGCGGACCGCGTCCTTGGGCAGCGCCCACCACGGCGCCACCTCACGCCAGCGCGCCAGCGTCTTGCGGGTGATGCCCATGTTGGTGGCACCACCGGGGTCGGCCGGATGGTCGGCATAGCCGCCCTCCTGGGCGAGCACGACATCGAGGCAGCGCGCAAAGCGCTCCATGGCAGTCGGGTCAGGCATCGAAGTCTCCATTGGCCCAATGGCCCGGTCTCCGAGGGCACGAGATAACCGCCGTCGGGATTCGAGCCGATCGACAGCGCCTTTTCCTCGCCGCGCTTCACATAGGCGGCAAAGGCCTCCTTGTATTCGTCGCCGGCATCGGGGCGGCCGATCTCGAGGCGCGGCCGCCCGCGTTCCAGGTTGGCGCGGTCGATCGCCGCCTTCGCATCGTCGAGGGCCTGGTTCAGGCGGTCCACCTTCTGCTCGGTCACCACATCGGCGCTGCCGCGCTTTTCGATCTCGGCAAGGCGCCGGTCGTTGTCCTGCTTGAACTCCTCGAAGTCCCGCATGAATTCGGCAAACATGCCCTCGACGCCCCCGGCCTTGTTTTCGAGGCCGCTCACTGCTTCGGTCATCGTCAATCCTTCTAGTGCTTGAACACATCCATGGCCGCTGCCAGCGACCGTTCGAGCCGGCGGCTGGCCGGCGGCTTGCCCGGAGCGATCCGGGCGAGGTCCATCATCGGGAAGGTGACGATGGAGATTTCCCACAGATCTACCTCCCACAGCCGGCGGTGGCCTTCCCGGCTCGCCCGCGTCGACTTGACCGTGCGAAAGCCGATCGACAGCCCGTCGACCGCGCCCTTGGCGATCAGCCGGCGCAGCGCCTCGGCCCGCGGTACGTCCTGCACCAGCCGGCCAACGACCCACAGGCCGAAATCGTCCTCGCCAATCGTGTCCCAGGTGCCCACCGGCTCCTTCGGGTCGTGCTGGAACAGCATTTTTATGCGGTGCCGGCCCCGCAGGCCCAGGCTCCGGCGGAAGGCGCCGGGCATCACGATGTCGCCGCCATCGTCGAGCTTGCCGAAAACGCTGGCGTAACCCTCGAACCGGCCCTCGCCGTCGATCGGGAGCGGACCCATCACCGCCTCCCGGCTCTGGGCGCCGGAGGCAAGCGCAGCGCGAGTTTCTCCGCGAGGTGCCAGGCGAATTGCCGGAACACCTCCACGGCCTCAATCTTTTCAGCCATCGTCAGTCCTTGCGTTGGAACAATCTGTTGAGCGCCGCGATTTCCTTGACGAAATCCTCGAAGCGCTGGTTGGCAACGCTGAGCTCGCGCAGCGTCCAGGCGAGCAGCGCACTCGCCCCGCTCGCCCACAGGAACAGCGCCAAATGCGCCAGATCCCCCCGCGCCGCGATCGTCTGCGTCAGGTCATCCATCACTGAACTTTCCGTCCTCACAATTGGGAACCTCACCGCGCCTCATGGTTTTCACGCCCATGCGGAGCGGTATCGTCATCCTCAACATCTTCGCCTTCGTCTGGCTCGCCGGCGCCATTGGCGCGCTCGATCTGCCGCTGTGGCTCATGGTGCTGCCGATCGCGCTCTCGATCGGCATCGGCTGGTGGTGTCTCGCCCGGGTTGGCGACGTGCCGCAGCTCCCGCCCGGCGTGGCGCGCGACATCGGCCGCATCGTCGGACTGTGGAGCACTATCGAGGGCGTGCTCATCGCCATTGCCGTGATCGTACTGGTGCGCTTCGGGCAGCCCGAGCTGATCCCGCCCGTCATCGCGCTGATCGTCGGCCTCCACTTCTTCCCGCTGGCCCACGCTCTCGGCGTGCCGCTCTATTATCGGACGGCCGCCGGCCTCATCGTGGTTGGCCTCGGCGCGCTCGTGGTGCCGGGGTCCACCCTCGCCATCGCCGGCATCGGCGCGGCGGTGGTGCTCTACGTCACGTCCCTCGTGCTACCCGGATCCGCCGGCACGGCGCCCACATAGCCCTCGCCACCCACCCCAAGCAGCTGCCGCTTTTCCTCGTCGCTCAGAAAGCTCGCGCCGCCGATCCGTGTCCATTTGCTCGCCTGGTCCTCGGCCAGCGCCTCGACCTGGTCGAAATCGGGCGCCAGCGTCACGCCGCCAAAGGCCGGTGCCAGCCAGATGCTCAACTCGTCGGCAACGCGCCGCACCAGTGGAACGATGGTCTGGCGCCACAGCGCCTTGTTGGCCTCGGCCATGTTGGCGTAGGTGTTGTCGCCGGGGATGCCGAGCAGCATGGGCGGCACGCCGAAGGCCAGCGCGATCTCGCGCGCCGCCACATGCTTGGCCTCGATGAAGTCCATGTCGCGCGGGCTGATGCCGAGCGCCTTCCAGTCGAGCCCACCCTCGAGCACCATCGGCCTTCCGGCATTGGCGGCACCCTCGAACGCCGCTTCCAGCTCGCCCTTCAGCCGGTCGAACTGTTGCGGCGTCAGCGTGCCGGTGCCGGCCGAATAGACCAGCGCCCCGCTCGGCCGCGCCGAATTGTCGAGCAGCGCCTTGTTCCAGCGCGAGGCCGCATTGTGGAGGTCGAGGCTTTGCTGTGCCGCCTCCAGCGGCGCCAGCCCGTAGTGGTCGTCGAGCGGATGGAACAGCGTCATGTGCAGCGCGCTCGCCACCGGCCGCGTGTCGAGCCGCAGCGTGTGCGTGCGGCCGCCCACCGTATAGGCATAGGCCTCGGCATAGCCGTCGCGGCCCACCACGGCCTGCATGCGGTCGGGCC
>CAZASR010000233.1:0-4454 GCA_964487765.1 uncultured Devosia sp.
GGACCAGAGCCGGATGTCCGAGGAAGCGCAGGTTGCGCTCAACTGGTGGTAGGCCTATTATATCGGCACCTTACGATAGAGTCTTCGCAATGCCCCTTCAGATCATGAGCCTCACCGACGCGGCCGCCGAGCGGGTGCGCGAGATCATGGCCGACAGCGAGACGCCGGTGACCGGCGTGCGCGTCGGCATAAAGGACGCCGGCTGCGCGGGGCAGTCCTACACGCTCGATTATGTCGCCGCGCCGATCGCGGGCGACGACCATGTCCAGGACAAGGGCGTCGACGTCTATATCGAACCCAAGGCGACGATGTTCCTGCTGGGAACGGTGATGGATTTCGAAGAGGACATGCTCAGGTCCGGCTTCACGTTCAAGAACCCCAACCAGACCGGCGAATGCGGCTGCGGGGAAAGCGTGATGCTCAAGCCCGCCGACCTCAAGGCGCTGGCCGAAGCGCGCGGCACCGCCTGAGGCGACTGCCGCCGTGCCTCGCTATGTGATCCTCCTGCGCGGCATCAATGTGGGCGGCAAGAACAAGCTGTCGATGGCCGCTCTCAAGAGTTGCCTCGACGGGCTCGGCTACCAGAACGTCAAGACCTACATCAACAGCGGCAATGTGATCGCGGACTCGCCCAAGAGCGCGGCGGCGGTCGAAGCCGAGATCGAGGCCGTGCTGCCGCGCCAGTTCAAGCTCGACAGCGAGCTCATCCGCGTCCTGGCGCTGCCCAGGGCGACGTTCAAGGCGATGGTCGAGGGGCGGCCGGATGGTTTCGGTGAGGAGCCGGGCAAATACCACAGCGACGCCATCTTCCTGATGCGGGACATCAGCGTGAAGGACGCCTTCGCGGTGTTCCAGCCGCGCGAGGGCGTGGACGTGGTCTGGCCGGGCAAGGGCGTCATCTACAGCCAGCGCCTCAGCGCCGAGCGCACCAAGAGCCGGCTCAACAAGGTGCTCGCAACGCCGTTCTACAAGTCGATGACGATCCGGAGCTGGCAGACGACGGAAAAGCTGCTGGCGATGCTGGAAAGCTAGCCCGCCCGGATCAGGGGCAAAGCGAGGTCCTTGCGGAAAAGGTAGAGCAGGGTGCGGACGGCTTCGCCATGCGGGCCGGTGAGGCCCGGATTGTCCCTGAGGATCGCGCGCGCGTCGTCATGGGCGTATTCGAGCAGGTGACGATGGACGTCGGGAACGGCGAGATTGTAGCCGGGCATGCCCGACTGGCGGGTGCCGAGCAGGTCGCCCTGGCCCCGAAGGTCGAGGTCGCGCTCGGCAATGACAAAGCCGTCCTCGGTGTCGCGGATGGTCTCCAGCCGGGCCTTGGCGGTTTCGGACAGCGGCTCCTTGTAGAGCAGCAGGCAGGCCGAGCGCTGCGCGCCGCGACCGACACGACCGCGAAGCTGGTGAAGCTGGGCGAGGCCGAAGCGCTCCGCGTGCTCGATGATCATGATCGTCGCGTTGGGAACATCGACACCGACCTCGATGACCGTCGTCGCGACGAGCACCTTGATCTCGTTGGCCTTGAAGCGATCCATCACGTCCTGCTTGGCGGCGGCGGACATGCGGCCGTGGACGAGGGCGACCCGGTCGCCGAACACCGCCCGCAAGGCCGCATAGCGATCTTCGGCCGACACCACGTCGAGCGCCTCGCTCTCTTCCACCAGCGGCGTCACCCAGAACGCCTGGGCGCCCTGCTCGACCCGGGCCTCGAGCCGGGAGATGACGCGGTCATATTCGCCGATCGAGAGGACGGCAGTATCGATCGGCTGGCGGCCACGCGGCTTGTCGCGCAACACGCTCACATCCATGTCGCCGAAATGAGTGAGGACGAGCGTCCGCGGGATGGGCGTCGCGGTCATCACCAGCAGGTCGGCGTGCCTACCCTTGTCGGTGAGCGCGAGACGCTGCGAGACGCCGAAGCGGTGCTGCTCGTCGACCACGACGAGGCCGAGACTGGCGAACTCGACGGTGCCCTGGAACAGAGCGTGCGTGCCCGCGACGATGTCGATCGTGCCGCTCGCCAGGCCTCCGAGGATTGCGCGCCGCTCGCCCGCGGGCTGCTTGCCGGTGAGCAGCGCGATAGTGAGCCCGGCCTTTTCGGCGAGGGGCTGGATGGTGCGGAAATGCTGTGCGGCAAGCAGTTCGGTGGGGGCCATCAGCGCCGATTGCGCTCCGCCTTCGGCCACTGCGGCCATGGCCATCAGCGCGACGACCGTCTTGCCGGACCCGACGTCTCCCTGCAACAGGCGCGACATGCGGGTGGGCCGCGCGAGGTCCTCGTGGATCACGTCGATGGCCATCTGCTGGCCGGGCGTGAGCTCGAAGGGCAGGGCGGCCTTCACGCGACCGGTGATTTCGCCGGTAAAGCTGCGCGAGACGCCTTTCGCCGCGACCAGCGTCGAGCGCACGATCAGCAGCGCGAGCTGGCCGGCGAGATATTCGTCGTAAGCGAGGCGCATGCGGGCGGGACCCCAAAGCTCGCTATCCGATGGCTCGCTGGGGGTGTGCACGCTGGTCATCGCCGCGCGGAACGTCGGCCAGCGGAACTGTGCCGTGCGCTCGGGAACCATCCATTCAGGCAGGTCCGGCAGCGTCTCGAGGGTCGCTCGGACAAGCCTGGTGAGTGCCTTGGTGGTAAGGCCCTGGGTGAGGGGGTAGATCGGCTCGACCAGCGGCATGGTCTCGAAATCGGACACGTCGACGACGTAGTCCGGATGCGTGATCTGCTTGACGCCGTTGAAGGAGCCGATGGTACCGGAGACGAACCGCTCCTCGCCGACGGGCAGGAGCTTTTCGATCCAGTTGCCCTGGGCGCGGAAATAGACGAGCTGAATGTCGTCGGTCTTGTCGTGCGCGAGGACGCGATGGGGGAGCCCGGGCCGACCGTGCGGCGGGGCGACATGCCGGTCGATATTGAGGCGCAGGGTCACCGTCTCGCCCACCTGCGCCTGCCGGACGCCAACCATGCGCCGGCGATCGACGACGCCGGTCGGCATGTGCATCAGCAGGTCGAGCGCGATCGCATCCTGCCCCTCGCTGCCGAAAAAGCGATTGAGCAGGGCCCCAAGCTGCGGCCCCACGCCCTTGATCGAGCGCAGGGAACGAAACAGCGGATCGAGGGCAGGCGGACGCGCCACTAAGCCTTCTTGCCCTTGTTCAATGCCTCTGCGAAGAGCTCCTCGCGCGTCGGTCCTTCCCTGCGGCGAATGAGCTTGTCACCGTGATAGACGTAGGCCCCGCGGAACCACTCATCGGTGAGTTCGGGGGGGTCATACGGATCGACCCGTTCGGAGCGCGGCGCGGGTGCTGTCGGTTTCTTCGTCATGAAAACCTCCGCAGGTGAGTATATCGAATTTTCCTCAGCACGGCAGGTGGGCCTCTTCCAGCGGCACACGTTCGTCGCTGGCCAGGGTGTCGGCCGCGGCCAAGTCGCGTGACAGCCGCGCCGGAGGAGAGTAAGCACGTGCCCGACATCCTCCGAGACGACCCCATTCATGGCTCCCCAAAAAGACGCCGGTGAAGACATTGCTATTCGCCGCCGCCGGCTGCGCTACCGCGCCTGGCATCGCGGCACGCGTGAAATGGACCTCGTGCTAGGCCCGTTTGCCGACGCACATGTCGAGGCGCTCGAAGGGCCGGAACTGGATCGTCTCGAAGCCCTTCTGGACGAAGAAGATACCGACCTCCTCAAATGGGTGATGGGACAGGAGCCCGCGCCCGACTCTGCCGACACCGAGCTCCTCGGCAAGATCATTGCCCATCGCCTGAAGACTCTATGACCGAAGCGACACGCCCAACCCGTACCATCGTCAATGTGCCCGACGGCATGCAGCCGCTCGTCCTGGCGCGCCTCGTGGAGGAACGCCTCGCGGCAAACGCCGACGCCAAAGTGAGCCTCGTCTTCGTCGCCCGCGACGGACGACGACTGCTGCGCATGGAGGACGTGCTGCGGACGATGCTGCCGGGTCACACGATCCTGACGCTGCCGGCCTGGGACTGCCTGCCTTACGATCGGGTCTCTCCCAATGCGGTGACGATTGCGGCGCGCATGACCACGCTGTCGGCGCTCGCAAGCGGCGCCACCAAGGGCGCGATCGTCCTCACCGCCGTAAACGCATTGATCCAGAAGCTGCCGCCGCTCGACGTCGTCGACGGCATGAGCTTTGCGGCGCGGGCCGGGCAGGTGGTCGACAGCGACAAGCTGATCGACTGGGCCTCGCTCAATGGCTACCTGCGGGTGCCCACCGTGCGGGAGCAGGGCGAGTTTGCCGTGCGCGGCGGCCTCGTCGACCTGTTCCCTGCCAGCATGGAGACGCCGCTCCGGTTCGATTTCTTCGGCCGGCAGCTCGAAACCATCCGCACCTTCGATGCGGGCACGCAGCGGACGACCGGCAATTTGCCTTCGATCGCGCTCGCGCCGATGAGCGAGGTGCTGCTCAACGACGAGACGATCAAGC
>CAZASR010000234.1:0-4372 GCA_964487765.1 uncultured Devosia sp.
TCCTCGCCGTTCTTGCGCAGGCCCTCGACGACTTCGGCGATGAGTTGGCCGATCAGGCGGAATTCCTCGACGCCGAAGCCGCGCGTCGTGCCCGCCGGGGTACCGAGGCGGACGCCCGAGGTGACGAAGGGCTTTTCCGGATCGAACGGAATCCCGTTCTTGTTGCAAGTGATGTTGGCGCGGCCGAGCGCCGCCTCGGCGCGCTTGCCGGTGGCGTTCTTTGGCCGGAGGTCGACCAGCATCAGATGGTTGTCCGTACCGCCCGAAACCACGTCGAGCCCGTGCTCGATCAGCGACGCCGAGAGCGCCTTGGCGTTCGCGACGACCTGGCGGGCATAGGCCTTGAACTCGGGCTGCAACGCTTCCGCGAGGGCCACGGCCTTGGCGGCGATCACGTGCATAAGCGGGCCGCCCTGCAGGCCCGGAAACACGGCCGAGTTGATCTTCTTGGCGATGTCCTCGTCATTGCTGAGGATCATGCCACCGCGTGGCCCGCGCAGGCTCTTGTGGGTGGTAGTGGTCACCACATGGGCGTGCGGCACCGGCGAGGGGTGGACGCCGCCCGCGACGAGGCCGGCGATGTGCGCCATGTCGACCATGAGCCAGGCGCCGATCGAATCCGCGATCTCGCGGAACCGCTTCCAGTCCCAGATGCGCGAATAGGCCGTGCCGCCGGCGAGGATCAGCTTGGGCTTGTGTTCGTGCGCCTTGCGCTCGACCTCGTCCATGTCGAGCAGATGGTCGTCCTTGCGGACGCCGTAGGAGACGACCTTGAACCATTTGCCACTCATATTGACCGGCGAGCCGTGCGTGAGGTGTCCGCCCGAATTGAGGTCGAGGCCCATGAAGGTGTCACCGGGCTGGAGCAGCGCGAGGAACACGGCCTGGTTCATCTGGCTGCCCGAATTGGGCTGGACGTTGGCGAAGTTGGCGCCGAAGAGCTGCTTGGCGCGCTCGATGGCGAGCGTCTCGGCGACGTCCACATACTGGCAGCCGCCATAGTAGCGCCTGCCGGGATAACCCTCGGCGTACTTGTTGGTCATGATCGAACCCTGCGCCTCGAGCACGGCCCGGCTGACGATGTTTTCGGAGGCGATCAGCTCGATCTCGTGCTGCTGGCGGCCGAGCTCGTTGTCGATCGCCTCGGCGATCTGCGGATCGGTCTCGGCGAGGGTCGCCGAGAAGAAATTGGGAAAGAGCGGAAGACTAGCGGCGGCGCTCATTGGCGTTCCCCCTTAAGGCGAGACGGACAGGTCCGGCGACGGCCGGGCTTTATCATGCGGTAGCCCGCGATTCCAAGCGCGGGCGCGCCGGTCGGGGCGCTTGCGAAGATGGCTGGAGGCTGACGTCTGGATGCCATGATGGGCTCCCTTGTCGGTTGGAGGGTGCCCAGGCGAGCGGCAACTGACGTTCGCGTTCCCCGATGGTGCCCCATCTGATCTCGCCAGTCGCGCGAACCCCCCGTTTATCGCAGCTTTTGCGCGCAGACGGAAGAGCGCCCGGCGGAACGATGCGGGGCAAGAGGAGTTAGGCGGGGGTCAGGCTGATGGTGGGCGGCAACAGCTCGCCTCAGGGGCTCGGCCAGCAAGAAACGTGAGAAGAATCAAGGAGATCAGAAATGGTCATCACCCCGCTTTTGGCAGCCATTATCGTCGGCTCGTTCTGGACCGGCGTCGGCGCGACAGCCGTGCTCAGCCATTCGGATGCGTTCGATCGCAGCAGCCGCAGCGACATCGTGATTACCGCAGAGGCCAACCTCGAAGACGATCACATTGCCCGCTGCGAAGCCAAGTACCGCTCCTACGACGTCGAAACGGACATGTATCTGACGTTCGGCGGCGAGTGGAAGCGCTGCCCGCTCTGAGCATTGCGAGGGCCCGCTGCGGCGGGCCCTGTTCGCATCTAGGTCCCGCCCTGCTCCATCCGTCGCCTGAGCTTGGCGAGAGCCAGGTTCTGCATCTGGATCTGGGTCGCCGTCACCGGCGCGATGACGATGACCTCGGTGCCGGTTCCGGCATCGATCGCGGCGACCCGCATCTGGCCGCCGACTCGCGTGAACTCGAAAAGGACTTCGCCAGGGCCCGCCGGTTTCTTGTCCGCGCCCCAGCCCATGGTCAGCCCTGCGTGAAGTCGACTTTGCCCGCGGCGTCGTATTCGTAGATGTCGTCGCGGAAGCTCACCGTGCCCTGCCGATTGGCCCAGGCGGTGACATAGGTCGTGTGCAGCGGCATCTGGAATTTGAGCGGGACGTTGACGTTCTCGTTGCTCGCGAACATGGCATGAACGGCGTTGATGTCCCAGCCACCATTGTCGCGCAGCAGCCATGTTGCCACCTGATCGATGCCTTCGACGCGCACGCAGCCCGACGAGTGGAAGCGCGAGTTCTGCCCGAACAGCGCCTTGGCCGGCGTGTCGTGCAGGTAGCAGTCATAGGGATTGTAGAAGTCGATCTTGCAGTGGCCCATCGAGTTCTCGCCGCCCGGGTCCTGCCGGAAGGTGTATTTGAGCGCGTCGAGTGACTGCCAGTTGATCGAGAGCGGATCCACTTCGTTGCCGTTCCCGTCGAATACCCGGATGTGGAAATTGGTCAGGTACATGGGATCTTCGTTCATGTACCGGATCAGGTCCTTTTCGATGATCGATTTGGGGACGGTCCAATAGGGGTTGAATTTGATCTGGTGGACCTTGGAATTCATGATCGGCGTCTGCCGGTCGATCTTGCCCACCACCGCGGTGTGCCGCGAATTCACCATGCCCCCCTCGACCGTCTCGATCGAGGCGGCGGGGATGTTCACCAGCAGGTAGCGATCCTCCAGTGCGCCTGCGATCGACTGGATGCGAACAGCGTTGAGCTGAAGCTGCGCGAGGCGCTGCTCGGCGGGAACGGCCATCGCATAGAAAGTCGGCTCGTCCACCTTGCCCGTCGGGATGATGCCGTGGCGCACCTGGAATCTGCGCAGCGCCAGATCGGTCTCGTCGTCGAAATCGTCATTGACGCGGTCCTTGCGTTCCATGTCGCCAACCAGCATCAGCGTGCGCTTGAGGTTGACGACGGCGCGGCCGTTCTTGCCGTTGGCGAGGCCGAAGGTCTGGCGGGTCGGCAACTCCCAGCCGCCGACGGCCACCACCTGCTGGTAGTAGTTCATCGCGAGCTGGATGCTGTAGGCCGTATCGAAACTGAGGATCGGCTCGGGCGTATCGATGATGGTCAGCGCGGCGGCGGTGTTCTTCTCGCCCACCGCCTTGTTGCGTTTGTTGCCGGCCAGGATGTCCCAGATGGAGGGCTCGTCTCCATCCTCGGCGCGCGCGATCGAAGGAATCGCAAGGCTCGCGCCCAGAGCGGCCACCGAGGAAAGAAGCTTGCGCCTGTTCAGAAACATGCCGTCACCAGTCATTCGCGTAAAAGTCGGCCCGAAGGCCCCGATACATTGGCGCCCATTCGACCACAATGTCCGTCAACGACCTGTGAAGGCCGGGGCCGGACTGGCTACGCATGAAGGGACGCCCCTACGCGAACCGCAACCGTTCGCGTTTGGGGAGTGTCCGGCACTTTGCGGCACAAATAAGAAACGCCGCCCCCCGGCACCGGCGTTTATGCCGCCTGTGGCGCCGGGGCCACAACCCCTGCGCCCCCCACGTAGGCACGAGGCCCAAAAGCAACGGGGCACATCTCTGCGCCCCGTCGTGCCCTGCATGGGAAAACTGACTGGTCCGGCCTAGAGCTTGTACAGAATCTGGTCGACCCAGAAGCGTTCGAGGCGGCCGAGGGCCTTGTTGAGATTCTCGAATGCCGTTTCGTCGAGGCCGCCCACCTTGTCGATGGATTTGAGGTGGCGGTCGTAGAGCTCGTCGATGACTTCGGCCACTTCCTCGCCCTTGGGCGTGAGGCGGATGCGGACCGAGCGGCGATCGGCGCGCGAGCGCTCCTGGAAGATGTAGCCGGTCTCGACCAGCTTCTTGAGGTTGTAGCTGACATTGGAGCCCAGATAGTACCCGCGGGAGCGCAGCTCACCGGCGGTCATCTCGGCATCGCCGATGTTGAACATCAGCAGCGCCTGGACGGGATTGATGTCGTCCCAGCCCATGCGGTCGAATTCGTCCTTGATCAGATCGAGCAGTCGGCGGTGCAGCCGCTCCACACGGCTCACTGCTTCGAGATATTGCGGCTTCAGGCTGCCCGCACTGCCCGGCGCCTCTGCCTCGAGGGCATTGGATTTGGTTGCCATAATTGCCTCACTGTTCCTGTCGGTCCGGGCGATTTGTCGCCTCTCATGGGCTCAATCTAGACAGAGCCAAATAAGATCGACTTAAGCCGCACGCTTAAGATCATCTTACTGAAAATGTTCGGGATTTTGGCTTTACGAGAGGTTAC
>CAZASR010000235.1:0-4351 GCA_964487765.1 uncultured Devosia sp.
CGCGCATGCTCGACGCCGCGATCGTGGGTGAAGAACATTACGATACGGCCCGCCGCGTGCAGGAAATCCTGCAGCGCTACAAGGCGCTCCAGGACATCATCGCCATCCTGGGCATGGACGAGCTGTCCGAAGAGGACAAGCTGACCGTGGCCCGCGCCCGCAAGATCGAGCGCTTCATGAGCCAGCCCTTCTCGGTGGCCGAGGCGTTCACCGGTACGCCGGGCGTGTTCGTGGCCATCGAAGACACCATCAAGGGCTTCAAGGGCCTCGTGGCCGGCGAGTACGACCACCTGCCCGAAGCGGCGTTCTACATGGTCGGAACCATCGAGGATGCCGTCAAGAAGGCCCAGAAGCTCGCGGCTGCTGCCTAAGGGCGGCGGAGCGAACAGCCAATAGCGAACAACCAAAAGGGAGTAGTGAATAGATCGAAGCGTGCCGCGGGGACTCCACCCGCCATCCGCTCATCGCTATTCGCTAGTTGAAGCATGGCCGACGGCGTCAAGATCGATATCGTTTCTCCGGAGCGGCTGGTGATTTCCGAGCAGGCCCGCTCGGTCACCGTGCCGGGCGCCGAAGGTTACTTCACTGTCCTCGGGGAGCACGCGCCGCTGATGACGACGCTGAAGCCCGGCTTCATCACCGTCACCGACCAGGGCAATGTCGCGCATGTGTTCTACGTGCGCGGGGGCTTCGCCGACGTCGCGCCCACGGGTCTCACCATCCTCGCCGAGGAAGCGCGGCCGGTGGCCGACTTCAACCGTTCGGAGATCGAGGCGCTGATCGCCGCCGGCATGACGGCGCTGGAGGCGGCCAACACGGCCGAAGAGCAGGACCGGCTGCAGAACGAGATCGACCAGTGGAAGAACCTGCTGCTCGATGCTTCGGTGAGCCGCGACACCGCGCACTAAGTCACGCCGGAACAATCCGGCGCTATCGGAAACAAAGATTTAAGCAGCCTTGCCTACGCTACCGCGGATGGGCCCCTCGGGGTCGCCGCGCCTCGGGGGGTAGCATGGCACGTTCCAAAGTCGGTCTGCTTGGCCGACTGAAACTCACCACTTCGATCGCCGCCATGGTGGTCATCGGCATTGTGGTTTCCTTCGCCGCGATTCTGATCACGGTGCAGATGGCGCTCACTGCACGCATCGAGGCGACCGCCCAGCAGAGCCGGCAGAACGCCATCCGCTCGGCCGCGACCGTGCTGCAAGGCGAGATGAACGGCGCGGTGGTGACCTGGGGCGAAAACGGCGACATCGCCTCAATCAGCACCTGGGTGCTGCCGACCTCGCTCGACAACAGCCTCGTCGACTCGTTCCACCGTATCACCGGCGAGACCGCGGCGATCCTCGGCTACAACGCGGCCAGCGGCGAGTTCGTGCAGATGACCAGCAGTGTCATCGGCGCCGACGGCGCTCGGCTCGCGCACCCGCCCATCACCAAGGATGATCCGGTCTATGCGACAGTGATGGCGGGCGAGCCGGCGGAGGCCGACACGGCGTTCGACGGCGTGCCGCAATATGCGACCTACCAGCCGATCACCGACAGCACCGGCGAAAGCGTGCTGGCGCTGCTCTATGCGGGAGTCAGCAAGGCCGGGATCGAGGCCGTGCGCGCCGACATGATGCAATTGCTGCTCGCGGTGGGCGGCGTGGCGGTGCTCGCGGTGGGCGTCCTCGCGCTCATCGTCTCGCGCATCATCTCGCGGCCGATACCGGCGCTGAGCAGGGTGATGGCGGCCATTGCCGGCAACGAACTCGACGTCGAGGTACCCTATACAAGCAATCGCAACGAGGTGGGGGACATGGCCCGCGCCGTCGCGGTGTTCCGCGACAATGCCGCGCGGATCGCGCAGATGAGCGAGGCGGAGGCCGACGCGATCCGGCGGCGCGCCGCCGAGCGCGCGCAGATGATGGAAGAACTGCAGCGCGAATTCGGTGCGGTGGTCGAGGCTGCCGTGGCGGGCGATTTCAGCCGCCGCGTCACCGCACGGTTCGACGACAAGGAGCTCAATGCGCTGGCGGGCAGCGTGAACCTGCTGGTCGAGCGGGTCGATGCGGGCCTCGGCGCCACCGCGAAAGTGCTCGCGGCCATGGCCGAGACCGATCTTACGCAGCGCGTCGAGGGGGAGTTTTCGGGCGCGTTCGGCAAGCTCCAGACCGACACCAACCGCGTGGCCGAGCGGCTCGGCGAGGTGATGGCGCATCTGCGCGATACCTCGGGGCTGCTCAAGACCGCGACCGGCGAGATCCTTTCGGGCGCCACCGACCTCAGCGAGCGCACGACCAAGCAGGCTGCGACCATCGAAGAGACATCGGCCACGATGGAACAACTCTCGAGCACGGTGACCCACAATGCCGACCGCGCGCGGCAGGCGAGCAGCGTCGCGGCCACCGTGACGCAGACGGCCGAGGACGGTGGCAAGGTGATGACCAGCGCCAATGAGGCGATGGAGCGGATCACCTCGTCGTCGGCCAAGATCAGCAACATCATCGGGCTGATCGACGACATCGCGTTCCAGACCAATCTGCTGGCGCTCAATGCGAGCGTGGAAGCGGCGCGGGCGGGCGAAGCGGGCAAGGGCTTTGCCGTCGTCGCCGTCGAAGTGCGGCGCCTTGCGCAATCGGCCGCGGAAGCATCGGCGGAGGTCAAGGCCCTGATCGAGGAGAGCGGCACAGAAGTACGTACCGGGTCGCGGCTCGTCTCCGATGCCGTCACCAAGCTGGACGCCATCCTCGAGGCGGCGCGCTCGTCGAGCCAGCTGATGGAGGCCATTGCGCGCGAGAGCAGCGAGCAGGCCTCGGCGATCGAACAGGTCGGCGCGTCGGTGCGGGCGCTCGACGAAATGACCCAGCACAATGCGGCGCTGGTCGAGCAGACCAATGCCGCCATCGAGCAGACCGAAGCCCAGGCGGCGGAACTCGACGGCATCGTCGCCGGCTTCCGCATCGACGCCGAAGCGGCGCGAACCGCTCCGGTGCGGCGGGCGGCGTGAGGCGGAGGACGCCTCGAAACTGCAATGCAAAACGGGCGCCTTGGGGCGCCCTTTTTGTTGCCCGCGGCCTGCCACATTCACGCAACCTTAACAGGGATCACCGCACATTCAGGTCGGGAATGCCGCCAACTCACCTGCGCTTCGCCGCAAGGCGATGAGCTGGCACAGGACGACCTATCAGCTACGCCCGGCACCGACGTGACTTCCGCGCGCCCGCGGAGCCTGCCGTCATGCGCCGGACTCGAAGGAGAGACCATGACGACGACCACCGGAGCGATCGGCCGCCTGGCCCTGGGCCTGATCGCCGCGCTGATGCTGATTACGGGCATCGCTGCCGCCCAGGAGCACGAATTCGCCGAACCCTTGACCGCGCTTGCGCAGGGCGAAATCAAGAAGATCGCTTCGAATCCCGTTCTGATTGCCGCCATCGTCACGCAAAACGCCGCGACATCCGGCTACGACCAGGCCAGGATCGACGCGCTCGACCAGCAGTGGCGCGCCGAGGTCGACGCCGCCAGCAAGCCGCTCATCGACGCGACGCTGGCCAACGAGGCATCGATCTATCTCGCCAGCGTACAGGAAGAGAGCGCCGGCATGTTCACCGAAATCATCGCCACCGACGCCAAGGGGCTCAATGCCGCGCAGTCGACGATCTCTTCCGACTACTGGCAGGGCGACGAGGACAAGTTCACGAAGTCCTTCGGCGCCGGCCCCGATGCAGTGTTCCTCGGCGAGGTCGAGGAAGACGAATCGACCCAGACCTTCCAGAGCCAGGTGAGCATCACCATCGTCGATCCGGCAAGCGGCGAAGCCATCGGCTCGCTCACCGTCGGCGTCGATCTCGCGACCATCTGAAGCCAGTCCAGCGAGGCGCCGGAGGGGAAAGTCCGGCGTCCGTTTCCGCACAATCGGGGAAGCCTCTCACATGAAGTTCCGGCTCAATCTCACGCCCGCCATCCTGCTGCCGGTGGCCGCGACCGTGTTCGTCGTCGTCGGCCTGGTGATGTATCTGTCGGGCGCCAGCGCCATCGCCACGGTGGAGCGCACGCTCGCGACGGGGCAGAGCGAAATGATCCGAGTCCTCACCGGCCAGTTCGCCGGCAGCGTCCGGTTCGGCAAGATGGAGTCGGTCGAGGACTCCTTTGCGGCCTATCAGGCCGATCCCGATTTCGGGCTCGCGGCGGCGGGCGCCATTGATGCGCATGGCCAGCCGCTCCTTGAATTCGGCGCGGACGAGACGCTCAGCGGCAAGGCCATCGAGGTGGCCAAAGACGCGCTCAGCACGAACGGTCTCGTGAGCCGCGTCGACGGCACGATCCACTATGCGGCCTATCCGGCCACCTATGGCAAGGACAATGC
>CAZASR010000236.1:0-4336 GCA_964487765.1 uncultured Devosia sp.
GTCCGCGACGAGCCCGGCACCCATGGCGAAATCGTCACCCGCCTGCGCTACGGCACCTGCGGCATCATCGTCACCGGCGAGCCGGAAGGCAGTTGGTACCCGATGGAGGACGGCCACTTCGCCGGCTGGGTCAATGGCAAATACATCTCGATGGTCTCGCCGGCGCTCTACTGCGTCACCGGCGTGGCCGACGACGACGTCCTCAATCTGCGCCGCTGGCCCTCGACGATCTCTCAAATCCTCTACGAGCTCGAACCGCACCAGTGCGACATCGCCTTCCTGCCCTATGCCGTGGGCACCTGGCAGAAGGTCCGCGTCGACGGCTACGAAGGCTGGGTGAACCGGAAGTATCTCAGCGGCGAGTAGGGAGCGCGATGGGGCCCTCCCATGCTCCCTCAATGGGAGCGGGAGGGTCCCGAAGGCAACGATGTCACTTGGCCCCGGCAATGTCGGTGCCGGTCGCGAACTCGGTCAGGATCGGTTCGATCTCGCCCAGATAGTAGTCCCGGCAGTTGGCGCCATATTCGAAGCGGAAGCTGCTGCTGGCCATCGCGACCTGCATGCTGTTGACGACCGGGTGCGGCCCGAGGTCGACGTCGAGGCCGGGCGCGCAATAGAATTGATAGACCGTGAGCTCGGCGCTTGCTGCCTGCACGGCCCACGGATCGGCGCCACCGGCAAGCGCCGGAATTGCCGTCGCCAGCAGCGCTGCGGCGCCGACGACACCCACGAAAAGACGACGGGAACGGATCGGGGAATGGATCATCTTGGTCTCCTCCGGGCGCCACCATGGCGCCATGTGGGGAGGCTGCGGCCCATTGCCCGTTTGGGTCCTTGGCAGGAACCCTAAATCTTCCAATCGCAGCGCATCAGACGACTTCACCGAGCAGGCGCATCCCCTCGAGCCAGACGGTGTGATGCTCCGGGTCGCGGATCCCATCCTTGCGAACAATCGGCACCTCGGGCCAGATCGCGCGGGCAGCGCTCAGCTCCCTGCGGCCGTCCTCGATGCGACCGAGTTGCGCGAGGCTCACGGCGAGGAACATGTGGCTGTAGACATAGCCAGGCTCGAGATCGATGGACCGTTGCGCCCAGTACGCCGCCTCGGCAAAGCGCCGTAAGATATAGTGTCCTGCCGCGATGTGATTGAGACATCCATAATTGTCCGGCGCCCCGGGGCTCAGCTCGATGGCGCGATGCGAATAGGCAATCTCCTTGTCGGGATCGCCGGCATTCTGCTGCGCGACGGCAGCCAGGTCGAGGACCGAACGATTGTATGGATTGAGCGCCACTGCCCGCTCGCACAGCTCAATTCCATGCTCGTCGCCGCGGAACAGGATGCGGTACCAGCCATACAGAGCCAGGGCCAGCGCATCATCGGGATCGGCCTCGACCGCGCGGTGGACGAGCTCCAGTGCAACTTGCGCATCATCGACTCCGGGCGGTGCAATGCCGCCGAATGTCCTTCGGCGCTCATGCGCCCATGATGCCATCGCCAGGGCGGGGCCGTAGGAAGGATCGAGCGCAATGGCGCGGTCGAGGAGCGAAATCGCCGTGTCGTAGTCGCTCACCCTGGCTGAATGCACCAGCGGCACGGCCTGTGCATAGAGGTCCCAGACGTCGAAGGTGTCCGGCCGCTTCTGGCGCGCCCGCTCGATTTCGGCGCGCTGGATTTGCGGTTCGATGAGACCGATTACCGACGCCGTTATCCTGTCCTGGAAGTCGAAGATGTCGGCGGCCCCACCGTCGAACTTTTCGGCCCACAGGTGAATGCCCGTCGCGCCTTCGATGAGCTGGGCGCTTATCCGCACGCGCTCCCCGGCTCGCGGACGCTGCCTTCAAGCAGATAGCGGACACCGAGCTCGGCTGCCGCCTGCCGGGCATCCACGTTGCGACCTTTGTAGACGAACGCCGAATTGCGCGACACGACAGCGAAAGTGCGGAACCGGCTGAGGGCGGTGATGAGATCGTCGACGAGTCCGTCGGCGTGGAAATCCTCGCCACCGCCCAGATTGGCGAAAGGCAGGACGGCGATGGAAGGCTTGGCCGACGAGTTCGTCACCGGCGCAACGCCGGGCTTGTCTTGACCCAGCATCCGATAGCCGACGCGTGGAACTGTGACGATCAGCTCGCCCGGTGTATCGCCGACGTCAAGCAGCGTGCGTAGCTTGGCGATCTGCACCGTAAGGTTGCCCTCTTCCACGATGGTGTCCGGCCAACCGCGCTCGAGCAGGTATTGCTTGGTGACGACGCCGCCCCTGGCCTCGAGCAACGCCTCCAAGATGCGAACCCCGCTCGCAGCAACCGGCAACGGCTCTCTGTGGCGCAACAGCCGCCCTGCGGAGGGATCGAGGACGAACGGGCCGAACGACAGTTCCGTCGCGGACATGGTGCCCGAGCTTAGCAGAGGCCCGCAGTCTTGCCTATTTGGCCGACGTCCCCGGGTGGATGCGCGCCGTCCCTGTGGAACAGCGCCAGCTTGTCGTGCCGGCTGCCGGACCGTATCCGACCCCCGTCGCCTCGCTCCACAGGCGGACCCAGCCGACGGGCGCCATCACCGCGTCGTAGAACCGCCCGGCCCTCTCGATATCGCGCCCCGATCGAGAGATGCCCAAGCATCAGTGCAGTCTCACATCCACGACGCCGTCGAACGACTTGATCGCACCGGCAAGTGCAGGGTTGATCTGCCAGTTGGCGCCAATGTCGATCTCGTAGAGCTTGCGGCCCTGCTCGCGCGCCACGACGAATACGATCCGTCCGTTGCCGCCGGGCCTGAGCTGCTTTTGGATCGGCTCGAGGCATTTGATGTCGTCGGCCTCGATCTCGAGGCTCCGGCCGACCTTCTGCGCCGCCTCGTCGAGCGGCACTGCCGAGAGCAGCCTGAGGCTCACCCCGTCCGGGCGCTCGTCGGCCTCGACATTGAGGATCACATCGCGCCCCGGCTGCAGGATCGCGCCGAACTGCGTCACCTGCTCGGAAAAGCCGATCACCTCATAGCTGCCCGACGGATCGGAGAGGCTCAGCATCAGCATGGGGTTCCCCTTCTTGGTTCGCCGGTCCGAGCGCGTGGCGATCGTTCCCGCCAGCTTGCCGGCGCTGCGGTCGCCCTCCTTCACCTCGTGTTCGAAGCGCGCATAGGGGATAACTTTCATTGCCTCGAACAGCCCGGCATAGTCGTCGAGCGGATGCGCCGAGATATGGAAGCCGATCGCCGCCCGTTCGCGCTCGAGCCGTTCGCCCAGCCCCCATGGCTCGAAATTCTGCACCAGCCGGATCGGCTCGGGTTCGTCCGAGGCGAACATGTCCATGATGCCGTCGGCCGCATTGTCGTGCGTGCGCTGCGCCGTCGCGACGATCATATCGATCGCGGCGAAGGCCTGCTCGCGCCGCGGCACAAGGCAGTCGAAGGCGCCGGCATTGACCAGCGTTTCGAGCGTGCGCTTGTTGATGATGCGGCTGTCGACCCGTGTGGCGAAATCCGCGAGATCCTTGAACGGCCGGTCGCCGCGCGCCTCGACAATGTGCTCGGCGACCGCCTGACCCACGCCCTTGATCGCGCCAATGGCGTAGAAGATCTTGCCGTCGCGCGCCGTGAACACCGCGTCCGACGTGTTCAAGGAGGGCGGCAGCACCTCGATACCGTGCTTCTTGGCGTCCTCGCGAAATTCGTTGAGCTTGTCCGTGTTGGCCATGACATAGGTCATGGAGGCGGCCATGAACTCCTGGAAGAAATGCGTCTTCAGATATGCCGTCTGGTACGTGATAAAGGCGTAGGGCGCCGAGTGCGATTTGTTGAAGCCGTATTCGGCGAACTTGGCGCACGCATCGAAGATCGTGTTGGCCAGCACCTTGCCGATGCCGCTGTGCTTTTCGGCGCCCTCGATGAAGCGGCTGCGCTGCGCATCCATCTCGGCCTTGATCTTCTTGCCCATGGCACGGCGCAGCAGGTCCGCTTCGGCCAGCGTGTAGCCGGCGAGCGACTTGGCCGTCTGCTGCACCTGCTCCTGGTAGGTGATCACACCATAGGTCGGCGCAAGAATGGGCTCGAGCAGCGGGTGGAGATATTCAACCGGCTCGTCGCCGCGCTTGCGCGCGCAATAGGTCGGAATGTTCGCCATCGGGCCCGGCCGATAGAGCGCGACGAGGGCGATCAGATCCTCGAACCGGTCCGGCCGCATGTCGACCAATGCCCGGCGCATGCCCGGGCTTTCCACCTGAAACACCCCGACAACGTCGCCGCTGGTGAGCTTCTTGAATGTCGCCTCGTCGTCGATCGGGATGTCGGTCAGCGCGAATTTCGTGCCGTTGCGGTTGATCATCTTGACCGCCTGGTCGA
>CAZASR010000237.1:0-4330 GCA_964487765.1 uncultured Devosia sp.
AGCAGTTCCAGTCGGTTCGCGCTCACGGCCATTTAGTGTGTCTCCTCGGAGATTGGATCGTCTTGAGTGATTTCGACGGTTTCGATGTCCCCGTCGTCGTCGATGGGATGGTCCTGCTGGTCGGCCCGCGCCATGTTAAGGAGCCTGTCGGTCATGACGAGCTTGGCCTCGGCGACCGCCTCCAGAGGTAGAACGTGGTTCGGGTCGGCACCCTGCGGGACATCGGGCAGCCGGATGGTGACGGTATCGCCGTCCACCGCCTCGATCAGCCCGCGAAAACGCTTGCGGCCATCGATGGCGTCGGCGAGCTCCACCTTGGCTTCGTGCCCCAGATAGGTCCGGTAGTCGCGGGCCCGCACCAGCGGCCGGTCGATGCCCGGCGAGCTCACCTCGAGGTGATATTCGCGGTCGATCGGGTCCTCGACGTCGAGCACGGGCGAAAGGTCCTTGCTGAGGCGCTCGCAGTCGGCAATCGTGAAGCGGCCGTGCTCGTCCTCGGCCATGACCTGCAGGGTGCAGCCATTCTCCTGCGTGACCTTCACGCGCACAAGGCTGTAGCCCAGATCATTGGCCACCGGCTCGACGATGGCGGCGATCCGCTGCTCGAGGCCGGTTTGCTTGACGTAGCGCTTCTCGTTCAGATCGAAAGCCAACGGAACCTTCAGGTAAACAAAAAGAGCGGGGGCCGGTCAGGGCACCCACTCTCGTAAGAGAGCAATGATGTAGTGCTCATATAGCGCCGGAGGCCGTCCGGCGCAAGGCACTCACTTCTCCCAGGTCACGTTCTCGACATTGGCGCTCAGTTCCTTGAGCACGCCGCGCAGGTCCTTGACCATGTCGTCGGGGCCGCACAGGTAGAAATTCTGGTCGAAGGTCCGGGCGTGCCGCCTGAGGAAATCGGCGTCGATGCGCTCGTGCAGCAGGCTCGACTGCGGGTCGTCGGTGACGGTCCAGATCGTCTCGAGGCCACGGAAGCCTTCGAACTCGTCGCGCAGGATGATGTCGGCCTCGGTGCGGTTGGAGGCGATGAGCGTGTGGCCCGCGAGCTTGCGCTTGTGGTGGAGGTCGCGGAGGATGGCGATGAAGGGCGTGACGCCCGCGCCGCCGGCGATGAAGGTGCCGGGTCCCTTGTAGGTGATGGTGCCCCACACATCGCGCAGGATCAGCGACTGGCCGGGCTTGTAGCCATAGAGCCGCTCGGTGACGCCGTCGCCGCCCGTGTTGAAATAGCTCTTGATGGTGAATTCGAGATGGGGATCGCCGGTCAGCGAGGTGAAGGTGAAGGGGTGCTTGTTGTCGCGCCAGCCTTCCTCGTCGAGCGAAACCTCGGTCGCCTGGCCCGGCTCGAACTGGAAGCCCGCCGGTTTTTCGAGGGTGTAGCGGCGCACATTGTGGGTGACGTCGGCGATGTCGAGGATTTTGACGCTTTGCATGAGGCACTCCGATCTGAGGATCAGATGCGGGAACGGCCGATTACGTTCCCGCAGACCGCCGGCGCGCCGGTGCGGCCTTTGGTTTCGGCAAGGAAACCAGCTTGCCTTGGGGCGGGCAAGGGGCGCTTCGTCGCGTCGCCTCCCCGAGCGTAACTCTCTCGTTTCACTAGCAGATTTCAAGCGCTGCAAGGCTGGATTTCGCCGCTTGCGGGGCGGCGGGCGGGCGCCGATCTCCCGGCTGTTCAACCAGCAAAAGGGACCTTCCAAATGAAGACCACCGCATTCGCTCTCGTCGCCCTGATCGCCACCACCGCCGTGGCGGCGCCGGCCCTGGCGGCCGATTCGCAGGGCTTCGACGCGAGCTTTTACCTGACGCAGCTGCGCTATGAGGGCGTCAACGCCATCGACGTCGACGACTATACCGGCAACCGGCTGCGCACGCTGGTCGTGCTCGACGACGGCAGCAAGGCCGTCCGGTTCTTCGACAAGGACACGTTCGAGCCCGTCGGCTACTGAGGTTGCCAAACCATCCTACGGAGGAGCCGGCAGTCCATCTGCCGGCTCTTCCGTTTTCGGGTCAGCGTGCGCCGGTGACGCGGATCTCGGGCTGTACCGGGCCGGCGCGGCGGGCATCGAAGCGGCGGCGCGCCTCGAGCACGTTCTGCCAGTTGGCCGCGGCGAAATGTTCGAACGCCTCGACGGCCTTGAGGGCTTCGATGCCCAGCTCGGTCAGCGCGTATTCGACGCGGGGCGGGATGGTGGCGTAGCTGGTGCGCAGCAGGAAGCCGTCGCGCTCGAGCATGCGCAGGCTCGCCGTCAGCGCCTTCTGCGAGATGGTGCCGATCTCGCGCTGCAACTCGGAGAAGCGCTTGGTGTCGCGCCGCAGAAAGAGCACCACGGTGAGATTCCACTTGCTGGAGCGGGTGGTGAGCAATTCATCGAGGGCCGCCTGACGGGCGGGCGGGGACTGACGCTGCATGGGCAAACTCCGGACGGCGCCGCCCGCAAACCGGGCAGCGTGACGTTCCCTCCGCGGTGACATGTTGGGCGCGCGATGCAGATTTCCAGATCAGCGGCGCCAAAACTCGAAATAGAAGCTCCGCGTGCGCCCTTCGAGCCGCGCCTTCTGTTCGTAGCGCGTGGGCTGCCAGCCTGGATAGGGCTCATGCCAGATGCCCGGGCGCGCGGGGGCGAAGCTGAAATCGGGCGAGCGCACGATGTGCGCGAGGGCCCAGTTCGCATAGTCCTCGATATCGGTCGCGAAGCGGAAGACGGAGCCCGGCTTCAGGACGCGGGCGAGCGCGCCGAGCGTCGTCGGGGAGATGAAACGGCGCTTGTGGTGGCGCGTCTTGGGCCAGGGGTCGGGATAGAGCAGATAGGCGGCATCGAGGCTCGCCGGCGGTAGCTTCACCAGCAGCTTCAGCGCGTCGTCGGTGAACAGGCGGACATTGTCGAGGCCGCCTTCCTCGACCGCCTCGAGCAGTTTGGCGATGCCGCCGGAGAAAACCTCGCAGCCGATATAGCCGATGTCCGGATGCTCCGCCGCCATGCGCGCCAGATGCTCGCCGCCGCCATAGCCGATCTCGATCTCGATGTGGGTGGCGCCCGGAAACAGGGCGCGCGGATCGACCTCGCCGATCGGCAGCGCAATCTCCAGCGCCGGCAGCAGCGTCGCATAAAGCCGATCCTGCCCCTTATGCAGGCGCTTGCCCGAGCGGCGGCCGAAAAAGGCCCGCGGCTCGCCGTGGACGTTGAGCGGGTGGTGGAGCTTGTCGGTCACGATGCCAGAGGTAGCCCAAAGCGCCGACCCCATCCACCGTCATCCCCAGGCCAGGACCCCGGGGACCGGCGCGGCGTGGCGCTCGCAATGCGCGTTTGTCGGATGGCCGGGGCGAGCCCGGCCATGACCCAGGGATTGGCCCGATTGCGCTACGCCGCCTTTACGGCCGCCTTCAGCGTCTGGACGAGATCGGTCTTCTCCCACGAAAAGCTGCCGTCGCGGCCGGGCTTGCGGCCAAAATGGCCATAGGCCGCGGTCTTGGCGTAGATGGGCTTGTTGAGGTCGAGATGGGTGCGGATGCCGCGCGGGCTCAAGTCGAAGACATCGGCCAGCACGGATTCGAGCCGCGACTCCTCGACCTTGCCGGTGCCGTGGAGGTCGACATAAACCGACAGCGGCTTGGCGACGCCGATGGCGTAGCTGAGCTGGATCGTGGCGCGGTCGGCAAGGCCCGCGGCGACGACGTTCTTGGCGAGATAGCGTGCCGCATAGGCGGCCGAGCGGTCGACTTTGGTGGGGTCCTTGCCCGAGAAGGCGCCGCCGCCATGCGGGGCCGCCCCGCCATAGGTGTCGACGATGATCTTGCGCCCGGTGAGGCCGGCGTCGCCGTCGGGGCCGCCAATCACGAACTTGCCCGTGGGGTTGACGTGCCACACCGTGTCGCCGCCGATCCAGCCCTCAGGCAGCGCCTTGCGGACATAGGGCTCGACAATCCGGCGCACGTCGTCCGAGGTGAGCGTGGCATCGACATGCTGGGTCGAGACGACGATCTGGGTGACGCCGACCGGCACGCCGTTTTCATATTTGACCGTCACCTGGCTCTTGGCGTCCGGCCCGAGCTTGACGGCTGGCCCCTCGCCGGCCTTGCGCGCTTCGGCGAGGATCTCGAGAATCTTGTGGGCGTAGTAGATCGGGGCGGGCAGCAGCTCGGGCGTCTCGCGGCTGGCATAGCCGAACATGATGCCCTGGTCGCCGGCGCCGACATCCTTGTTGCCGGCCGCGTCCACGCCCTGCGCAATGTCGGCCGACTGGCCGTGCAGCAGCACGTCGATCTTGGCCTTCTTCCAGTGGAAGCCGTCCTGCTCGTAGCCGATGGAGCGGATCGCCTTGCGGGCGG
>CAZASR010000238.1:0-4309 GCA_964487765.1 uncultured Devosia sp.
GCGTGCCGTCACCATCCCGGTCATCGCGTCGGGCGGGCTCGCCTCGATGGCCGATATCGACCGGCTGGGCCGGCCCGAATGCCAGATCCTCGAAGGTGCCATCACCGGGCGGGCGCTCTATGACGGACGAATCGATCCTGCCGCCGCGCTCGCGGTGCTGCGCGGTGTGGCCGCATGAGCCTCAAGACGCGGATCATTCCCTGCCTCGACGTCAAGGATGGCCGCGTGGTGAAGGGAGTGCAATTTGTCGACCTCGTCGACGCGGGCGATCCGGTCGAAGCGGCCCTTGCCTATGATGCGGCGGGCGCCGACGAGCTCTGCTTCCTCGACATCACGGCGAGCTCGGAGAATCGCGACACGATCTACGACGTCGTGGCACGCACGGCCGAGCAGTGCTTCATGCCGGTGACGGTGGGCGGCGGTGTGCGGCAGGTCGAGGACATTCGCAAATTGCTGCTGAGTGGCGCCGACAAGGTGTCGATCAATACCGCGGCGGTGAACGATCCCGATTTCGTCTCGCGGGCGGCCGACAAGTTCGGCGACCAGTGCATCGTCGTGTCGGTCGATGCGCGGCGGCGGCAGACGGCGGCGGCCGGTGGGGCCAATCGCAGCGACTGGGAGATTTTCACCCATGGCGGCCGCACGGCGACGGGAATCGACGCGATAGAGTTCGCGGTCGGCTCGGTGGAGCGCGGTGCCGGCGAATTACTGGTGACGTCGATGGATCGCGACGGCACGAAATCGGGCTTCGATCTCGAACTCACGCGCGCCATCGCTGATGCGGTACCGGTACCGGTGATCGCCTCGGGGGGCGTCGGCTCGCTCGACGATCTCGTCGCCGGAGTCAAGCAGGGGCACGCCAGCGCCGTGCTCGCGGCGTCGATCTTCCACTTCGGCACCTTCACTGTCGGCGAGGCCAAGCGCTATCTGGCCGAGCACGGCATACCCATGAGGATGGACTGAAATGGCGTTCTCGCTCGCTCAGCTCAACGATCGCATCGCCGAACGCGCCGCGGCGTCGCCCGAGGAAAGCTACACGGCGCGGCTGCTGGCAGATGGGGTCGATCGCTGCGCGCGCAAGTTCGGCGAGGAAGCCGTCGAGCTCGTTGTCGCCGCAGTGTCGCGCGACCGGCGCGGGCTCAGCGCCGAAGCGGCCGACGTACTCTATCACCTGCTCGTCGTGCTCAAATCGGCCGACGTGACGCTGGACGAGGTGCTGGCCGAGCTCGAGCGCCGTACCGGGCAGTCGGGGCTCGAGGAAAAGTCGTCGCGGACCCGCTGATGGACGACAAGAAGAAGCTCGAGCTCAACCCCTATCATCATTTCACCAAGGCCGAGTGGGCTCAGTATCGCGACGGCGAGCAGATGACGCTGAGCGCCGGCGATATCGAGCGGCTGCGCGCGCTGACCGACCCGATCTCGTTCACCGAAGCCGAAGAAATCTATCTGCCGCTGAGCCGACTCATTTCCTTCTATGTGGAGGCCGTGCAGGCCCTGCACCGTGTCTCGACGCGGTTCCTGGGGACGACCGACCACCACATTCCGTTCATAATCGGCGTCGCCGGTTCGGTGGCGTCGGGCAAGTCGACGACGTCGCGCATCATGCGCGCCTTGCTGCAGCGCTGGCGCACTTCGCCCAAGGTGGACCTCGTCACCACCGACGGGTTTCTGTATCCGAACGCCGTTCTGGACGAACGCGGACTCGCCGCCCGCAAGGGCTTTCCCGAGAGCTACGATCGTCCCGCGCTGCTCGCCTTTCTCGCCGACATCAAATCGGGCAAGGCCGATGTGCGGGCACCGGTCTATTCGCATCTCGTCTACGATATCCTGCCCGGCGAGTTCGTCAGCGTCGATCGGCCGGACATCCTCATCGTCGAGGGACTCAACATCCTGCAGGCGGGGGAGGTGCAAAGGAGCGGCAAGCCGCTGCTGTTTGCTTCCGACTTCATCGATTTTTCGATCTATATCGACGCCGCCGAAGCCGATTTGCGCAACTGGTTCATGGTGCG
Organism: uncultured Devosia sp.; assembly: GCA_964487765.1. Lineage (GTDB taxonomy): Bacteria > Pseudomonadota > Alphaproteobacteria > Rhizobiales > Devosiaceae > Devosia_A. The sequence continues at coordinate 2,010 of CAZASR010000238.1, forward strand.
TTTCCGCGCGCTGAGGGAGTCGGCCTTCACCGACCCCAAGAGCTTCTTTCGCCAGCTCGCTCAAATGCCCGCGGCAGAGGCCGAGGCCTTCGCGCTCCAGGCTTGGGACAACATCAACCTCGTCAATCTGCGCCAGAACATCCTTCCCACCCGCAGCCGCGCCGACCTCATCCTCAAGAAGGCCGGCAACCACACGGTGGAGGAGGTGATGCTCAGACGGGTGTGACGGCGGGCCGTGCGAGGGCCTAGATGGCGACCTTGTGTTCGCGGGCCATTTGCTGCAGGTCGCGGATCGGCCGGGCGCCGATGTGGGAAATGACTTCGGAGGCGGCGAGGCAGCCGGCTGAAAGTGAGGTGCGAAGGTCGCGGCCGCGGGCCAGCGCCAGCAGGAAGCCCGAGGCGAAAAGATCGCCGGCGCCTGTCGCGTCCACCACTGCGCCGACGGGATAGGCCGGCACCGTTACGACCTCGCCCTCATGCACCGCCATGGCGCCCTGGGCGCCCATGGTGATCGCCGCCAGTTCGCAGTCCTTAGCGATTTGCTGCACGGCGTCATGCAGATCGTCGGTCTGGTAGAGCGCCTTGGCCTCTTCGATATTGGCGAAGACATAGTCGATGGTCTTGGATCGCATCAGGTCCAGGAATTCGTCGCGATAGCGATTGACGCAGAACGGATCGGACAGCGTGATGGCCGTGGGACGCTCGTGCTTGTGGGCGAAGTGGGCAGCCGTGACAAAGGCTTTCTTGGCCTCCGGCGGATCCCACAGATAGCCCTCCATATAGGTCACCGCCGCCGCGCCGATCTCTTCTTCCTTGATGTCGGCGGTGGTGAGCTGCTGGCAGGCGCCGAGGTAGGTGTTCATGGTGCGCTCGCCGCCGGGCGAGACGAGAATCATCGAACGCGCCGTCGCTGGACCGTCCGACAGGCGGTCGATCGAGTAGTGGACGCCGATCTCGCGGAAATCGGTGGCGAAGATGTCGCCCAGATCATCGGTCGCGACCTTGCCGACGAAGGCGGCGCGGCCGCCGAAATTGGCGACGCCGGCAGCGGTGTTGGCCGAGCTGCCGCCCGACACCATGCGCTTTTCGGCAGGCATGCGCTCGTAGAGATAGGCCGAGCGGTCGGCATCGACGAGATGCATGATGCCCTCGTCCATGCCCTCGCGCTCGAGGAATTCCGGGTCGATGGGCGCGATCACGTCGACGATCGCATTGCCGATGGTGAGCACGTCGAATTGTGTGTCAGCCATCGGCCGCCTGTTCTCCTAGGTTACGGGCGGGCACATAGCGGGGATTGGGGCGGTAGGCAACGGCGGGTTGCAGCAGCGCCCTGCGAGCCCCAGATTAGGCTGCTGCTGGAGGGCACGACATGGTTGATCTCGATCTCATTCTCGCCGTCGCGCACCACCTCGCGGTGTTTGCCCTGTTCGGGCTGCTGCTCGCGGAAGTCGCGTTGTTGCGGTCCGGCCTCGCGGGAACGCGCCTCCGCCAGCTCGGCACTATCGACGGCCTGTATGGCGCGGCGGCCGTGCTGGTGATCGTCGCGGGCGTGGCGCGGGTCATCTGGGGCGCGGCCGGCTGGCAATTTCATGTCGGCAACTGGGCGTTCTGGGCCAAGATGCTGTCTTTCCTGATTGTGGGCCTGCTGTCGGTACCGCCGACCATCGCGATCCTGGGCTGGCGGCGGCAATTGGCATCCGATCCGGGATTTATCCCGGACGGCGACCAGGTGGCCCGGTTGCGCAGTTTCTATGTCGGCGAGCTGGTGGCCTTCGCCTTCATTCCTGCCTTCGCCGCCGCGATGGCGCGCGGCTACGGCGCCATGTGAACGAAACCCTTCGACCCGCTAAACCGGTGCGCCGTCCCAGTCCTTGGGCGGCGGCGTCTTCGGTTCGAAGCGGCACCATTCCGCAATGATGCAGCGATAGCACTCGGGCTTGCGCGCCTTGCACACATAGCGGCCATGGAGGATCAGCCAGTGGTGTGCATGCAGCAGGTAGTCCTTCGGCACGATCTTGAGCAGCCCGAGCTCGACCTGCAGCGGCTCCTTGCCGGGCGCGAGACCGGTGCGGTTGCTGACCCGGAACAGGTGGGTGTCGACGGCAATGGTGGGCTGCCGGAAGGCGATGTTGAGCACGACATTGGCGGTTTTCCGCCCGACGCCGGGGAGGGTCTCGAGCTCCTCGCGCGTCTGCGGGACCTCGCCGCCGAAACGCTCGATGAGCTGCTGGCTCAGCGCGAAGACATTCTTGGCCTTGTTGCGGTAGAGCCCGATGGTCTTGATCAGGTCGGTGATCCGT
>CAZASR010000239.1:0-4297 GCA_964487765.1 uncultured Devosia sp.
GCAAGCCGTTCGACGAGGAGACGCTGTTTGCAGCCGGACGCGTGATCGAGCGTTCCGCCGGCATCGACTTCTCGCCCAACAAGTGGTGGTGAGCATGGCCGACGATATCTTTTCGACCGCCGACTGGCGCGACGTTCCCAAAGACATGAGCAAGCCGCTGCAGGCCCTGTGGTGGATCCGCAAGGGGGAATTCCGCGTGGGACCCGAATGGGAAGAGGCGCACGCCATCGTCCAGGCGATGGAAGGCGTGATGGAGTTCGACTGGGTGCACGCGCTGCTGCACTGGATCGAAGCCGATATGGGGAACGCCGATTACTGGTACCGCCGCGCCGGCAAGAAGCGCGCCGCGCCCAACGTCAAGGCCGAATGGGAAGTGATCGCCCAGGCCCTGAGCGGCGTGACGAAGCACTGAGCGGGGCGATCAGCCGATGACCGCGCGCTGCAGGGCGGCGTAGTCGTCGAACAGGAAGTCGGGGCCGTGGGATTCGAGGGCTTTGCGGGAGTTGTAGCCGAAGGTGATGGAGCCGGCGCTGAGGCCGGCTTTGCGGGCCGCTTCGATGTCGCGGATTTCGTCGCCGATGGCGATGGTGCGGGCAGGCGACTGGCGCAGGGTCCGGAGAACCGCCGCGAACTTCTGGGCCTTGCCCCATAGCGAAGAGCCGCAGGCATAGTGGTCGATGATGCCGGCCGCGGCGCCGAGGACATGGCGGACATTGGGTTCGGCGTTGGAGCTGACCATCGCGATCCGGATGCCCGCCTCGTGCAGCGCCGCCAGCATGTCGGCCGCGCCCTCGAACAGGCGAATGTTTTCCATGCCTTCGGCGAAGCGGTCGCGGACATAGATCGAGATGGCGGGAATTTTCAGCATCGGTACGCCGAGGAGCTTCAGCGCGTCGCGACTCGACAGCTCGCGCAGGGAATCGAGCCGCGACGGATCTATCCGCTCGAGCCCGAAATGGTCGGCGGTCTGGTCCAGTGAGGCAAAGAACCACGGCAGGCTGTCGGCCAGTGTGCCGTCGAAATCGAAAATGGCGAGCGAGAAGTTCGGCATGGGGCGGTGTGTGTGACCCGGTTCGTCGCAATTCGTCAATCCAATGGGTTGAGAACGGCCGATGGCGGTTGCTACCTTCCCGCTACCTTCGGGGAGATGGGAATGCACAAGGGATCGTGCCTCTGCGGCGCCGTAACCTTCGAGGTACGCGGCCCTTTGCCCATGGCAACGGCCTGCCATTGCACCAGATGCCGGAAGGTGACGGGCCACCACGAGGCCGGCGTCGACGTCCCGAAGGCGGACGTAACAATTGGCGGTTCGGAGAACGTGACCTGGTACTTCTCGTCGGAGAAGGTGCGGCGCGGCTTCTGCGCGACCTGCGGGTCGCCGCTATTCTTCGATCCACCCCTGGCCGACTGGATCGGCCTCATGCTCGGCGCGTTCGACGGACCGACCGGTGTCCGGATCGCCGAACACGTGTTTGTCGGCAGCAAGGGCGACTACTACGAAATCTGCGATGGCGCGCCACAATATGAGACGGTTCCCCCGGGGCGATAGGTGCGGCCTGCCAAGGACGACCGGTCGAGCGGGTATAAGGCCGAGGCAGGCTCCGCAGCCCGTGGATTGGTCTGCGGGGCCTGCTCGCTATTGAGACCCGCGCGGCGTGCGCACCTTGGGCTCAGCCGCGATTGTCGAGCTCGGCGCGGACCAGCTCGAGGCCGCGGCGGGTGATGCGGTAGGGCTGGCCGGCCTGCGAGGCGATGGCCTTCTTGCGCTTGAGTTTCTTGAACAGCAGCATCTCCATCATGGGGAGGCGCCAGCCGTCGCGGTTGTAGAGTTCAAGCTTTTCGATACGCCCCCTGGCGTCCTTGAGCGGCACGATGACACCGCCCTGTGCGAGCATATGCAGCACGCGCTGTTCTTGTCTGGAAATGTCCAATTGTGTGACCCGGGATACGGATAGCTCAAGCAGCCGCCCGCATCGCGCTGGGCGGCGCTTCGTTCCCAACAGCCTCACCTCAACAAGGTGAGGCTCTAGCAGGTCTCCACAATGCTAGACATGTTTCATCTCCCGCGGGCCAGCCAGCTGGCCGCTGAACGGCATGCTAGATAGCGCGATGACGCAAGTGCGTCTAGGCCGGCGGCAGGGCTTCCGGCGCCGGCTCGCCGAGGTCGCCCGGCAGCGACTTGATGTACTGGTAGAGCGAACGCGCCTCGACGTCGGTGAGGGCGTGAACGTTATACCAGGGCATCGGCGGCGCGGTCTCGAAAGTGTCCGAGAACTCGAGCCATTCGTCCTCGCTCATATCCTTCAGGGCGAGGCGCAGGTTCTTGGCGAAGGTGGTCCCCCACGGCCCCTCGAAGCCCACGGGATTGCCCTTGAGGGCGGCTTCGGGATCGACCTGGCCGGCGCTCTCATTGTAGCCGACCGTGTGGCAATCGTGGCAACCGCCGATGACGGCGATGTGGGCTCCAAGCTCGACGGAAGCTTCCTGAGCGGGGGCTCCGGCGACCGAGAGCATCAGCCCGGCCGCCGCGAAGGCGAGACGATTTGTCATGACAAATTCCTCTCAAAAGCATCGCCGTGGCGATGCCGGCCGAATCTACGCCCGTTGCCGCGCCACAAACAAGTGCGGCGCGGTTGAAATCGGGGGCGATGGCGTGCAAACCAGACGGCACAGTTCCCGCCAGCCCACGAGCATTTTCACAGTGACAAAAGCCCCCGCCGACTGCACGACCAAGGACGACGTGCGTGCCGAGCTCGACCGCATCGACCAGGCGCTGCTGAGCCTGTTCGCCGAGCGGCACCGCTATGTGACCCGCATGGCCGAGATCAAGACGGACCCGCACGAGGCGTACGATCCGGCGCGCATCAACGCGATCCTCGCCAAGCAGCGGAAACGGGCCGAGGAACTGGGGCTGGACGAAGATCAGGCAGAGTTGATCTGGAAGACGCTCATCGACTGGAACGTCAACTACGAGAAGGGTATCATCGTCGCCCGACGCGGCACGAAGCACCCCTCCTGATGACTCTCAACCTCCTCATCCGCAAAGCGATTCCCAGCGAGATCGAAACGCTGGCCGACATCGCCTTCGTGGCGTGGGAGCGCGACCTGTTGCCGTTTCTCAACGGTGCGGCCGCGTCGCGGGAGGCCGAACGCAACCGGCTGAGCGCTGCGGTGCGCGAAGGCCTCGACCGGATCATCGTCGCCGAAGTGAACGAGGTCTCGATCGGCTGGTGCCAGCGCGCGCGAGGACGGGCCTATATCCCGTTCCTGTTCGTGACACCGCTGCTGCAGAACCAGGGCGTGGGCTCGGCGCTGCTCAGGCGCATGGAGTCGCTGCTCGAGCTCGAAGGCGCCGACCGCATCCAGCTCGACACGCTCGCCGACAATGTGCGGGCGGTCAATTTCTACCAGCACCAAGGCTACCAGATCCTGGCGCTCAAGACCGAGGGCGCGCCCGGCCGCGAGACGCAGATGAGCGTGAGGCTCGAAAAGCGCCTCGATCCGTGGCATGGGCCTATCGACGACATTTCGTAACGGACCGATGGGCACGGTGGTGCGGAAGGCGCGGCTCGGTGAGGGCGAAGCGCTGGGTGCGATCGGCTTTGCGGCGTGGGCGGCAAGTGAGTTCGCGGTTCACGATGCCGGACGCGTCGACCGCGCAGCGCTGCTGGCCAATTTCGAGGTGCTGGGTGTCGAGCGGCCGGAGACGATCGTCGTGGCGGAGATTGACGGGCGCCTCGCGGGCTGGGGTGCTCGCGAGGATGGCGACCAATACATCTCGGACCTCTGGGTTGCGCCCGAATTTCAGGGCCGGGGCGTCGGCAGCGTGCTGCTGGCGACGCTGGAGGCGGAAATCGCCGCTCTGGGCTACGTCCAGGCAGAACTCGAGACGATGGCCGGCAACAGCAGGGCCATCGGCTTCTACGAGCGCCGCGGATTTGTTGTCGCGTGGCGCGGGCAGAAGTTTTCCAGTTCGCTAGGTTATGCCATAGACAAAGTCAGATTGAACAAGAACCTCACAGTATGACCATCATCGATACGCGTACACCCAACCCCAAGAGCTTCATCAAGGGCCAGACGGGGGACTGGGAAGTGATCATCGGCATGGAAGTCCATGCGCAGGTGACCTCGGAAAGCAAGCTGTTCTCGGGCAGCTCGACCGAGTTCGGCCAGCCGGCCAACTCCAATGTCAGCTTCGTCGATGCGGCGATGCCGGGGATGCTGCCCACGATCAACGAGGAGTGCGTGCGGCAGGCGGTGCGCACCGGGCTGGGCCTGAAGGCGGCGATCAACAAGC
>CAZASR010000240.1:0-4276 GCA_964487765.1 uncultured Devosia sp.
GCGTGGACGGGCACGCCGCACAGCGGAATGTCCTGGCCCTGATGCTTGCCGCGCTTGGTGAGGACGATGCCGAGCGCGGCCGAGGCGATCTCGGCGTCCTCGAAGAACATCTCGTAGAAATCGCCCATCCGGTAGAACAGCATATAGCCCGGATTGAGCGCCTTGATCTCGAGGTACTGCCCCATCGCCGGCGTCGGCGCGGGATGCACCGGCGCCGCCGTCTCGCGCGCGTCCGAAGGGGTGTGGTCCATGGGGCGCGGAGCGTAGGGGAGATGGGGGAGAGGGGCAACGGGCGACCGCGCCGCATCCCCGTGCAAGCGGCCCCTCATCCGCCCGCTGGGCACCTTCGCCCACGAGGGGAGAAGGCCGACACGCGACGCTCTCGGCTTGCTGGCCTTCTTTCTGGATGGGGAGCTTGCGCTGGATCAACCCCCCTGACCCAGCACCCGCCGCCACGTCCATTTCGGCTCGTAGCCGATCAGCCGCCGCGCCTTCTCGATCGAGATCAGCGTTTCGTGCGGCCCGGTGCCCGGCCGCAGGCGGCAGCCGGGATAGCACGCGGCGAGCAGCTCTGCATTGGTCTGACGCATGACCGTATCGGGCGCCGCGATGGTCATCACCTCGGCGGCGATGATGTCCGACTCGAGCGCCTGCACGCAGGACTCCGCGGTGTCGCGCGCATCGACATAGGCCCACAGATCGAACTTCTTGGCGTGCAAATCGTCCCAGAATTTGGGGATGCGCTCGTAGGAGGTCACATGCCCCGGCGTATCGTGGAAGATGTTGGAAAAGCGCAGGCCGATGAAGGGGACGCCATAGCGGCGGTTCATGTGGCGCGCGAGATCCTCGGTGACGGCCTTGGAGATCCCATAGGACGAGGTCGGGATCGGCGGGTCGTCGTCGCTCGTCGGCAGCAACGTGGGCGCGACGTCGAAGGGGAAGCCGAGCACCGTTTCCGAGGAGGCCCATACCACCTTGCGCATGCCCAGAAAGCACGCCGCCTGGAAGACGTTGTAGGCGACCAGCGTGTTGACGTGAAAGCGCGCGGCACCCGAGACGTGGTCCCAGTCGGGCTCGCCATTGGCGGCGAGCTGGATCACCGCGTCGTGGCCGTGGAGCGCCGCAAAGGTCTGGCCGTAATCGGTCAGGTCGACCCGGATGAAGCCGCGCCGCTCGATGCCGCCGGGCACGGCGCGGTCAAGATTGGTGACCTCGTAGCCCCTTGCCTCGAGCGCGGCGATCACCACCGGGCCCAGCCCGCGATCCCACGATCCGGTGCCGCCGGTCACTGCGACTTTCATGCGGGTCTCCTCTCCTGTAATCTGGGCGCGGCAGCGGAGGCAGCGCGATGGAGATCCGGCCGATCCTGTTGGAGCTTTGCGCAGCGTTCAACGCGCACGACCTCGACCGCATCATGGAGATGTTCGCCGACGCGTGCGTGCTCGACATGCCGCGCGGCGCTGACCCGTGGGGCAGCCGCTACGAGGGCAAGGCCGCCGTCCGCGCCGCGCTCGCGGGCCGCTTCGAGGGACTGCCCGACGTCCATTACGGCGCCGAGGAACATTTCGTCGACGAGGCGGCGCTGACCGGCATGTCGAAATGGCTCCTCACGGGCACGACCCGCGATGGCGTGCGCCGCGAAGTCCGGGGCTGCGACTTCTACACATTCGGTGAGGACGGCAAGGTCGTACGCAAGGATTCCTACTGGAAGATCGTCGAGTAGCATCCGGGTCATCGACTGCCCCTCACCCGCCTCGCTTCGCGAGGCACCCTCTCCCCGCAGGGGCGAGGGGCCGCTGGACCCGAAGCCGCAGTCGGCAGCCCCTCTCCCCTCTGGGGAGAGGGTGGCGCGCAAGCGCCGGGTGAGGGGCCGTATGTCTCAATACCTGTCGCTCGCGTGCTTCACCGGCCGATAGACGAAATCGGTGAAATCGGCGTGGAGCGCTGTTCCATTGAGGTCGCTGGCGGCGACGCCGACGAAGGCGCCGGTGAAGTTGCCGTGCTCGCCGGCCGGATAGCCGCATTCGTCGCTGAGGCGGGAGGCATCGAGCACGGGGCCGATCGGGGTCCAATCGGCGCCCTCGAGCGCATAGAAGAACTGCAGCGCCGCGCCGCGCACTTCGAGCTTGAGCCGCACCTCGCTTGCATCGGGTATGGGCACCGGCGGTACGCTGAGGTCGAGATTGCCCATCGGATCGCCGGTGACCGACATGACGAGCAGCTCGCGCCGGCCGTCGGAGTGGGCGGTCGCCGTCAGATAGTGGAAATTGTAGCGATTGTAGTAGGCGGTGAGTCCGGCGAATTGCCGTTCATCTGTGGGCGAAAAGGCGAGCGTCACCTCCGCGTCGTAGGAGAAGTGCTGCTGCCGGCGCGCCACCAGCGCCTGCTCGAACCACGAGCCGATCGACTCGCGGCCAAACAGGCGCAGCCGGCCGCCCCCGGCCTCGAAAATGCGCTCGGGCTCGGGCGTGCGCAGCCACTGGAAGTCGATCGGCAGGGCCTCGCGGAAATCGTAGCGCCGCTCGGCCCAGTAGGCCGCCTCGTCGCGCGTGCCGGGAACATCCACGTCGAGTGCCGGAACCTGCCCGCTCTTCGGCCACAGCCAGCCATCGTCGCGCCATTCGGCCTCCTGAATGGCCGTTTCGCGGCCGAGTACGCAGCGCTTGTACTGGCCGGTCGGCCGGCCCATCAGATGGACGAAATAGGTCTTGCCGTCGGGGGTATCGACGATGTCGCCATGCCCCGCCCGCTGGATCGGATTGAACGGCGCGTCCTTGGCGGTGACGAGATATTTCTCGGGGTGGAGTTCATAGGGACCTTCGATGCGGCGCGAGCGCGCCAAGGTCGAGGCATGCTCGTAGCCGGTGCCGCCCTCTGCCGTGAGCAGATAGTACCAGCCGTCGCGTTTATAGAGATGCGGACCCTCGACCAGCTTCAGATCGGTGCCCTGGAAGATGTTCCGGCGCGGCCCGACGAGCTTCTTCGCCACCGGATCGTACTCCTGCAGCGCGATGCCCTCGAACAGCAGGGGGCGCACGCGATGGTCCCACATCATGTTGACGAACCATTTGCGGCCGTCATCGTCGTGGAACAGCGAGGGATCGAAGCCGGAAGAATTGATATAGACCGGATCGCTCCACGGCCCTTCGATCGCCGGTGCGGTCACGATGTAATTGTGCGCGTCCTTGAACGACCCTTCCTTGCGCTTGACGTCGGTATAGACCAGCCAGAACTGCGTTCCATCATGACTGAGACATGGCGCCCACACGCCGCAGCTATCGGGATCGCCCCGCATGTCGAGCTGGCTCTGGCGTGTCAGCGGGCGCGTGATCACCTCCCAATTGGCGAGATCGCGCGAGTGATGGATCTGCACGCCCGGAAACCACTCGAAGGTCGAGGTCGCGATGTAGTAGTCGTCGCCGACGCGCAGAATCGAGGGATCGGGATTGAACCCGGGCAGAATGGGGTTGCGCAATGTGGGCATGGTCGCTCCGTGGTTGTGGCCTCACCCCCCTCATCCTGCTTTGCCACCTTCTCCCATCAAGGGAGAAGGCCAAGGACCCGCGATGCTTGTGTGTCTGCCTTCTCCCTCGTGGGAGAAGGTACCCGAAGGGCGGATGAGGGGGAGGCCGCTTGCGTCGAACCCCAATTACACGAACCGGTTGATCAGGTTCTCGAGATATTCCTGCTGGCCCGAGCGTGGTTCGGGGTTGATGTTCTGCTTTTGGACGCGCGCGGCGATCTGTTCGAGGCTGCGCTTGCCCGAAAGCATGGCCTTTGCTTCACGCTCGTTCCAGCCGGCATAGCGGGCGTCGATGGTCTTGTCATAGGTGCCGTCTTCGAGGATGGCGGCGGCCGCCTTAAGGCCGCGGGCGAGCGTATCGAGGCCGCCGACATGGCCGTGGACGAGGTCCACCGGGTCGAGCGACTGGCGGCGCAGCTTGGCGTCGAAGTTGAAGCCGCCATTGCCTAGACCACCATTCTTGAGGATTTCGATGAAGGCCAGCGTCATCTCGCCGGGATTGTTGGGAAACTGGTCGGTGTCCCAACCCGACTGCAAATCATTGCGATTGGCATCGACGCTGCCGAGGATACCGAGCGAACGCGCCAGATGCAGCTCATGCTCGAAGCTGTGGCCGGCGAGGAAGGCGTGACCCACCTCGATATTGACCTTCACGTCCTTTTCGAGGCCGTAGGTCTTGAGGAACCCGTAGACCGTGGCGACATCGTAGTCGTACTGATGCTTGGTCGGCTCCTGCGGCTTGGGCTCGATCAG
>CAZASR010000241.1:0-4161 GCA_964487765.1 uncultured Devosia sp.
TCGATGAGATCGACGTTGCGGTCCACCTCCTCGCGCACCAGCCGGGCGAGCGGCAATTCCTCAGGCGTCACCGACTGCTCGAGGAGCTGGGCGGCGCCGCGAATGCCGGACAGCGGATTTTTGATCTCGTGCGCCAGCATCGAGGCGAGGCCCGTGACGGAGCGTGCCGCGCCACGGCTCACGAGCTGCCGGTCGATCTTGTCGGCCATCGTCCGTTCCTGGAACAGCAGCGCCACGCGGGCATCGAGATCTGAAATCGGGCTGGCGAACACGTCGACGATCCGATCATCGGCCGCATCGCCGAAACGGGCCGAGCCGACACGGACGCGGTATTCCGTCATCGGCGCGCGCCGCTCGGCGACCGACTGCGCCAGCGTAACGATGGGAGATCCGAACGCGATGAGCTCGTCGAGCCGCTGGCGGCTCAGCACGCTCAGCGAGGCGGCAAAGAAAGTCTCGGCCGCATAGTTGACGAACACCACGGTGCGGTTCTCGTCGATGACGATCACCGGCTGCGGTAGCGCCTGCAACACGGCTGTCGAGAGCCCCGGGCTCACCAGCTCACTCATGCCGCCTCCTGCCTGTCGCCGGAGAAGATTGATTCAATCATGCCAACGACTTCCGACGGAGTCTGCGACTCGAGCATCATGGTGCGCAGGGCCTTCGACACCGGCAGCCCGGCGGCCTCGAGGTACCAGCCGAGATGCTTGCGCGCCGCCCGCACCCCGACTTCGACGCCATATTCCGAGAGCACGCCCTCGTAGTGTTCCACGACGATCGCGACCAGTTCTGTACCGGCCGGGGCTGGATTCGCGGTCTCATCTGCAAGCCCTGCCGCGATCTGACCGACCAGCCACGGCCTCCCCTGTGCGCCACGCCCAACCATCACGGCCGCGGCGTCGGACAGGGTCAGCGCCTCGCGCGCCGTCGCAATATCTGTGATGTCGCCATTGACGACGACCGGTACGGGCACGGCCTCGACGACCGCCCTCACCGGCGCCCAGCGCGCGCTACCCTTGTAGAACTGCTGTCGCGTCCGGCCGTGAACGGTGACCATCTGTGCGCCGGCGTCCACGGCCCGCCGCGCAATCTCCGGCGCGTTGAGGCTGCCATCGTCCCAGCCGAGGCGCATCTTCACGGTCACCGGCCGGGACGTGGCGCTCACCACGGCCTCGACCAGCGATTGCGCGAGGTCCGGGACCCGCATCAGCGCAGACCCGGCATAGCCGTTGGTCACGCGCTTGGCGGGGCAGCCGAAATTGATGTCGATGATGTCGGCGCCCGCATCCTCGGCGATCCGCGCCGCGTCGGCCATCCAGCCCGCTTCGCAGCCGGCGAGCTGCACCATATGCGGCAGGCCCGGCGACGCGGCCATCTTGCGCACCATGTCGCGGTGCCCAGTGGTCAGCGCGCCGCTGGCGATCATTTCGGAAACGACGAGCCCCGCGCCGAAGCGGGCAGCCAGCCGTCGCATCGGTCGATCCGTGATGCCGGCCATTGGCGCGAGGAACGCCCGGCTGCGGACCGCTTTGCCGCCGATGCTCAAGCCGCGGGCAGTCACGGGACCGAGTGCTCCACTTTTGCGCAGTTCGAAGAAGTGCGCGAACAATAGTCAAATCCGCTTGGCGCGCAACTGGCGAAGGCGGCCCTTGTGTGCGGCATTTCCGGCCGCTAGAGCCATGTCATGGCCGTCCCGAAAACCATCGCTGTCATTGTCGTGGCCGCCGGGACCGGTGCTCGCGCGGGCGGCGGGCCCAAGCAGTACCGTATGCTGGCCGGCGTTCCAGTCCTTGCCCGCACCATCGCCGCCTTCACCAGCCGCGATGATGTGAACTGGGTGCTGCCGGTGATCAATCCATCGCATGGCGATCTCTATGCGAAGCTGAAGCTGGACGATCCCAAGCTTCTGCCGGCCGTTGGTGGGGCGCCAACGCGGCAAGGCTCGGCCCTCGCCGGCCTCGAGGCCCTGGCCGCAAAGGCACCCGACCTCGTCCTCATCCAGGACGCTGCTCGTCCGCTGGTCGACGATGACGTCATCACCGGCGTTGTTGCCGCCCTGGGAGACGCCGCCCTGCCCGTCCTGCCGGTCACCGATACCATCAAGCGCTCCTCCGATGGCCGTTTTGCCGAGGGCACCGAAGACCGACGAACGCTGTTCGCGGCGCAGACCCCGCAGGGCTTCGCCTACCACGCCATCCTGGACGCACACCGCCGGGCGGCCGCGGAGCCCACCGAATTCACCGACGACGCTGCCATCGCAGAGTGGGCCGGCATCGCGGTGACGCTGACACCCGGCTCGTCCCACAATATCAAGCTTACACATCCTGCGGATTTCGAACGCGCGGAGCGCCTTCTGGGAGGCACATCGATGGAAACCCGCACCGGCAGTGGCTACGACGTCCACGCCTTCGAGCCGGGCGACGCCGTCTGGCTCGCCGGTGTTCGCATTCCGCACAGCGCGCGGCTTACGGGCCATTCCGATGCCGACGCCGCCCTCCATGCGCTCACCGACGCCATCTATGGAGCGCTCGGCGAGGGCGACATCGGGACCTTCTTCCCGCCCTCCGATCCGCAGTGGAGAGGTGCGGCATCATCCGTCTTTCTGAAGCACGCAGCCGGCCTCGTAGCGGAACGCGGCGGACGGATCGTCAATCTCGACGTCACCGTCGTGTGCGAGGCGCCAAAGATCGCGCCGCATGTGCCGGCCATGAAGGCGGCGATCGCCGAAACCTGCGCCATCTCGCCAGCGCGCATCGCGATCAAGGCCACGACCAGCGAGAAGCTGGGCTTTATCGGCCGCGGCGAGGGAGTCGTCGCCATGGCCACCGCGACGATCGAACTGCCGCGGGACGACTGATGTTCGACGCTTCGATCATCGCCCTGGCCGAACGCGTGAACCGAGCCCTCATTGCCCGCCGCATGATGATCGTCACCGCGGAAAGCTGCACGGGCGGCCTTATCGCCGGCGCGCTCACCGCCATCCCGGGTTCCTCGGAGGCCGTGTTCGGGGGTTACGTCACCTACGCTAACGAGGCCAAATCCGGCATGACCGGCGTCGATCCCGGGCTGATCCGCACCTACGGCGCCGTCTCAGAACCGGTAGCTCGCGCCATGGCTGAGGGTGCGCTCAAAACCACCGGCGCGGCGGTAGCGGTCGCGGTCACCGGCGTTGCCGGGCCAAGCGGCGGCAGCGAGACAAAGCCGGTCGGCCTCGTCCATTTCGCCTTTGCCGACGCCGGCAGGACGATCCATCTCGAAAGGCGCTTCGGCGATATCGGCCGTCAGCAGGTTCGCGAGGAAGCCGTCAAGGCCGCGCTCGCCCTTATCCTTGATACACTCGGCGGACCGGAAGCGGGCAATCGATCCGCTTGAAGCGGGTCACGTGCCGAACCGTCGGTCGGCTTCCGCAACGAAGGCGTCGATGATCTCGCCTTGCTTCGCCGCGAAGGCCGGTTCGGCCACCGCCGCGATCAGCGGGTTCGAGATCTTGAAGTCGATGTCGAAGCGCACGCGCGTGCCCTGCCCTTCCCGCTCGAACGACCATTTGCTGTCGAGATAGGCGAAGGGGCCATCCACGGCCTTGACGGTGATCGTCCGTGCCTTGGGATCGGCCTCGACGCGGCTGGTATAGGCCTGCGTCACCGGCCCGAACTTGATGGTCATGCGCGCAAAGCGCACGTCGCCGGTGGTGCCGCGGTCGCGCGTTACTTGCATGGCGCTCACATTGGGCAAAAAGCGCGGATAGTCCTCGAGATCGCCGACGAGCCCGAACATCAGTTCCGGCAAATGCGGCACGTGCCGCTCGAAGAACAGGTCAGGCATTGCGGGCGAGCCGGGCCGCCTTGAGCGCCGCGAAATCCTCGCCGGCATGGTGCGACGAGCGCGTCAGCGGGCTCGATGACACGAGCAGGAAGCCCTTGGTTTTTGCCACCGTCGCATAGGACTTGAACTCGTCGGGCGTCACATACCGGATCACCGGATGATGCTTGCGCGAGGGCTGCAGGTACTGCCCGATGGTAAGGAAATCGACATCGGCCGAGCGCAAATCGTCCATCAGTTGCAGAACTTCGTTCCGCTCTTCACCCAGCCCCACCATGATGCCCGACTTGGTGAACATCGTTGGGTCGAGTTCCTTGACCCGCTGCAGCAGCCGGATCGAGT
>CAZASR010000242.1:0-4152 GCA_964487765.1 uncultured Devosia sp.
CCGATCCTGATCCAGATCCCGGTGTTCTTCGCGCTCTATACGGTCATCTTCATCAGCCTCGAAATGCGGCACGCCCCGTTCTTCGGCTGGATCCAGGATCTTGCGGCGCAGGATCCGACCAACGTCTTCACGCTGTTCGGGCTGATTCCGTGGACGCCTACGGCTGTGCCGCTGATCGGCGGGCTGCTGCACCTGGGCGTCTGGCCGCTGATCATGGGCGTCACCATGTGGGTGCAGATGCGGCTCAATCCGCCGCCACCGGATCCCACGCAGGCGATGATCTTCAATTGGATGCCGGTAATCTTCACCTTCATGCTCGGATCGTTCCCGGCCGGCTTGGTGATCTACTGGAGCTGGAACAACTTCCTGTCCATCTGCCAGCAATATTTCATCATGAAGCGGCATGGCGCGGATGTGGATCTGCTCGGCAACATCCTCACCTCGCTGGGGCTGAGGAAGACGCCGAAGCCCACAACGTAAGATGGTTGGTCGCGCGCCCGAGCCGCGGATCCAGTCCGGGGAGGAGAACCGGTCTCCACTTCTCCGGGGCGCGGTCCGCTGATGGACGCGATCACGATCATCACCGGTGAGCGCACCGGTGCCGGTCACCTGTTCGCCTTGCTTTGCAACATCGGGGCCGCCGCTCCGCGCGACGACCTGTTTGCTTCCGGCCACGCCGGCGCCAGCGCCCGCCTGGACGCGTCGGAAGCGGAAGCGCGCGCCGAAGGCAGGTCGCTGCTGATCGTCAAGGCGACATCGGCGATGCCGCGCGACGTCGTCGAGCGCGAGCTGCTCGGGCGCCCCGGCATGCGCGCCATCATCGTCGTCCGGCGGCTGATCGATTCCTATGTGTCGCTCGCCAAGGCGACGGCGCTCAATGCCTTCCGCGACCGCGACCTCACCAATGTCAAGGTGCGGCTCGATCCCGCGCATTTCGCGGACTGGCTCGCGAGCCAGGAGGACTGGTACGGGCATTGGCAGGATTGGTTGCTGCGCCGCAGCTTCCCCGTGCCGATCCTGCGCTATGAAAGCCACCTCAGCGTGCCGCCCGAAGCCGTGCTCCGCCGCTTCGCCGCCGCCGCCGCGCAACTGGGCATCACCGTGCGTGTGCCCGCCGAGCTGCCACATGCCGGCCTCGTCAAGCAGGATCGCGAAACCGCCGCGGCGTTCCGCGTCAGGAACTGGCCCGAATTCTCGCGGGCGCTGGTCGAGCGCGATATCGAAAAGCGCGCCTTCGGCTATCCGATCTAGGCGATTTCCTCTAAGGCACGCGGCATGACCGACGAGATCGACATCGAGGCGGGGCGGCTGCTGTTTGCGCGGCCGTTCAAATTCGTGAAAGGCTGTGTGCGGATCGCGGACCTGCCGCCGGCCGACCGAGCCGAGATTGCTTTCGCAGGCCGCTCCAATGTGGGCAAGAGCTCGCTGATCAATGCGCTGGCGGGCACCAAGACATTGGCCCGCACCTCGAATACGCCAGGCCGGACCCAGGAGCTCAACGTGTTCGAGGCGGACGGCGCGCCGCTCCGCATCGTCGACATGCCCGGCTACGGCTTCGCGCAGGCGCCCAAGCCGAAGGTCGAGGCATGGACGCGACTGATCCACTCCTACCTCACCGGCCGGCCGAATCTGCGCCGTGTCTATTTGCTCATCGACGGCCGTCATGGCCCCAAGGCGCACGATCTGACGGTGATGAACGCGCTCGACAAGTCGGCGGTGAGCTACCAGATCGTCCTCACCAAGGCCGACAAGCCGTCGGCGGCGGAACTGGGCCGGATTCTTGACGCGACGAAGGCAACGATCGCCAAGCGCCCGGCGGCGCATCCGGAGGTGATCGTCACGTCGTCGGAGAACAAGACCGGGCTCGACGTGCTGCGGGCCGAGATCGAGTTCCTGACGCGCACGTGAGCGTCAGCGGCCGGCGCGCAGGAATGCCGCCAGGTACTCCGCCATCTCCCGGCTGTCGCTGGGGCGTGACACCGACTCGAGCGCCGTTTCGATCACCGCATCGGGAGCCTTGCCGCGGCGCAGTTCGGTCAGAGCGAGCGTGTAATCATCCTCGAATTCGGGGTGCGGCTGCAGGCTCATGGCGGCCCCGTTGCGATACATCAAGCCGGCATGCGGGGTGAAGCTCGAGCTCAGGAAGGTCTCGGCGTCTTCGGGCGGCTCGATCACCTGGTCCTGGTGGGAACAGGCGATGGCGAATTCAGGCAGGGTGCCGGCTATCGGCGCAGGCCGCGATTTCACCTCGTAGATGTGGCGGCCGAGGCCCCAGCCTTTCTCGGACTTGCGGACATCGCCGCCGAGCGCATCGGCCATGATCTGGTGGCCGAAGCAGATGCCCACCATCGGCGTGCGCGCGGCATAGGCCCGGCGGATGTAGTCGCGCAGCGGGTCCATCCAGGGATAGTGCTTATCGTAGACGCCGGCGCCCGAACCCATCACCAGCGTGGCATCGAGCGTCGCCGGATCGGGCAGCGGCTGGCCGTCGCTGAGCTTGATGGTTTCAAACGCGAACCCATCAGGGGCAAACAGCCGTTCGAACATCAGATGGTAGGCGCCGAAACGATCGCGCAGCGGACCGGGCACGTCGGTGGGCTGGATCAGCGTGAGCTTCATGCTCCCTCAGATGGAGCAGTTCGCGGGGCCGTGCAAGCCGCCCCCCGCACGCCATACGCTAGAACACGAAGGACGCCGTCATGAGGGCGATGATCACCACGATTACCGCGCCGATGAGGAACAGTGCGAACAGGATTTTCGCGATCGTGGCAGTGGCGGCCGAAGCGCGGTAGAAGCCGAAATAACCGGCGGCGAGGGAAATCAAGAAGAAGATGAGGGCCCATTTGAGCATGGGAAGCACTCCGCTGACGCTATGGTTGCGGAGTCAACTCGCCGCGGGCCCTTCGGGTTGCGCTCCTGTTGTACTCTGTCCGAGCGGCGCCAAAAGGGCTCGCTTATGCAGCCGCTGGTTCAGGCGGCACGCGGCACGAATTTTAGCGCCACCCCATCCATACAGTAACGCAGGCCGGTGGGGGGCGGGCCATCGTCGAAAACGTGGCCGAGGTGGCCGCCACAGCGGCGGCAATGCACCTCGGTGCGCGGATAGCCGATCACGTAATCGGTCGTCGTCCCCACCGCGTTATCGAGCGGCTGGTAGAAACTCGGCCAGCCGGTGCCGCTTTCGAACTTGGTGCTCGAATCGAACAAAGGCAGCTCGCAGCCGGCGCAGATGAAGACGCCGTCGCGGTGCTCGTCGAGCAGTGCCGAACTCCACGGTCTCTCGGTGCCCTGCCGGCGCATGACCTCGTAGGCTGCGGGGCCGAGGAGGGCGAGCCACTCCTCTTCGGTGTGGGTAACCTCGAAATCGCCGGCGACCGGTTCGCCCGGTCCGGCAAAGGCGCGGCCGACGAGAGGCAGCGCGGCGAGTGCGGCGAGTGCGGTGCCGCCCAAGAGCAGCGAACGGCGATCGAGCCTGGCCATCTGATCCTCCGCGAAACGATCTCGGCGTATCCTAGCACAAACGAGGACACGGGCGCCTCAATTGCATGTGTTCGAGGAGGCCACCGGACGGGGGCCGGCAGGTAGCGATCGAGTGATCCCGAGCCCCTGCTCCCGCCGGTCCCCTTGGCGTTGGGTCCGCATTGATCGGACACAGCAATGAGACGCAGGCGGCCGGGGACTCCTTGGGCTGGACGGGCGATCGCCGAGCGCGGGGAAACTTGATGCGGATTGCGGGCATTGATTGCCGTAAAGCGCTTTTCCCTCCCGTCAATTGCTCTATAGGGTTGCGTCCAAATGCAAGCCACGAGCCGCCACATGCCCGATATCGCATCGTTTTCCCGGGACGCATCCATCCTGTCGCAGGCGCTCCCCTACATGCAGCGCTACGAAGGCAAGACCGTCGTCGTCAAATATGGCGGGCACGCCATGGGCGACGTGGCGCTGGGCCGCAACTTCGCGCGCGACATCGCGCTGCTCAAGCAATCGCGCGTCAATCCGATCGTGGTGCATGGCGGCGGACCGCAGATCGCCTCCATGCTGAAGAATCTCGGCATCGAGTCCAAGTTCGAGGGCGGCCTGCGCGTTACCGACCAGCGCACCATGGAAGTGGTCGAGATGGTCCTGGGCGGCCTGGTCAACAAGGACATCGTC
>CAZASR010000243.1:0-4133 GCA_964487765.1 uncultured Devosia sp.
TCACGACGATGTCGCCGCTCTCGATCGTGAGGGCAGGGGGCAGGGTGCCCAGCACGTTGTGCCAGGCCGTCGGGACGAATCGGTGCGTGGTCATTTCCCCTCCAGGCTTTGCAGCCATCCTGCATATTCCGCACCGTGATCGCCAGTGGCGTTCGCCATGCCGGGCTTGGTCAACCAACCGCGGCGCGGCGGGATATAGCTGCGGATGCGCCGCCGCTGCCGCTCGCCGTGGCAATAGTTGAAGGCCGCGTATCTGGGGAAGAATTCGAGCTCGTCATAGGGCAGGTGATCATGGATCCACCAGGCGATGGCCTCCCATTGGCCCGTCCGCTCGTACCAGGGGATCAGCGCGTGAACGATGATGGTGGCGCAGGCGCCCATCTCGCCGGCGGCCGTACGCCGGTCCCAGATATGGGCGCCGAAATTGCTCTCATTGTTCCCGCAATTGAGGTTGTGCTCGTTGCCGAAACGGTTGACCTCGGGGCTGCGATAGGCCGAACGGATCGATATTTTGCCGAAGCGTCGCTGCAGCGGCTCCAGCGCTTCCTCGCATAGTTTCGTGCCGGCCGCGATGGCGAGGTCGGGGTCGTAAGGGATGTTCTGCATTCCGTAGAAGCTCGCGATCTCCGAATGGAGGAAGTCGCGCATGAAGAAGCTCTCGCTGAGCCGCACGCGGCCGAGCTCTTCCAGCGCCCGCATGGATTGAGGCTTGCGCATCTGCCGTTCCTTGTCCGCCTTGCCCGTCGCCGGTAAACATGGCGGGCACCGCCCGCAGAGGAAACCCGGAAAATGCTGCATGTGATCTTCGTCGTCGCCATCGCCGCCGAAGCGATGACGGCTGCCCTGGCCGCGGGGCGGCGGCGGATGGACTGGTTCGGCGTGTGCGTGCTCGCGGTGGTTACGGCGCTGGGTGGCGGCACGATGCGCGACACCTTGCTCGGGCATTATCCACTGAGCTGGGTCGCGGACCCGAACCTGCTGCTCATCGCCTGCGCCGCAGCCCTCGTCACCATCGGGCTTGCCCGCTTCATGGAGACGCTGCGCTGGCCGTTCCTCATCCTCGACGCGCTCGGCCTCGTGGTCTTCACCATCATCGGCTGCGATATCGCGCTCGAAATGAGCCAGCCGCCGGTCATCGTCATCGTTGCCGGCATGATCACCGGCATCGCCGGGGGCATCCTGCGCGATGTCCTGTGCAACGACATCCCGCTGGTCTTTTCGAGTCAGCTTTACGCGACGGTCTCGATCGTCACCGGCGCCATCTACTATCTGGGCGTCGTCGCCGGCTTCCCGCCGGAGGCGGTGACGGTTCTCGCCATCGTCATCGGCTTCACGCTGCGCGTCCTCGCCCTCGTGTTCAACTGGAGCATGCCAAAATTCGTCTATGACAAGGAGCTCAGATGACAAAACCCAGCCGCCTTCAGCTCAGCCGCCGGAAGGGCTACGACCTGCAGGCGGAATCGCAAAGGCTCAACGGCCTTCCGGCCAAGCGCGTCACGCGTCCGGGCAAGTGGGGCAACCCGTTCAGTATTGAGGACATGCAGCGCAAATACGGGCTCGATCGCGATGCCGCGCAGGTCAAGGCGGTCGCGCTCTGCGGCCAGTGGCTGCGCGGTACGCTCGACAAGAAGCTCTCGCCCTACGATCCGCCGAGCCGCGCCGAGATGCGCGCCGAACTCGCCGGCCACAACCTCGCCTGCTGGTGCCGGCCCGGCACGCCCTGCCACACCGAAGTACTGATCGAACTGGCGAACTCCTAGCGGACCACCGGCCCCGGGATGGCGGCGGTCAGCGCCTTGGCGGCGGCGATCGTGGCGCTGCGGATGTCGTCCATCCGCTCGGGATCGGTGCCGGCGATGAAGGGCACCGAGAGGGCGGCGACCATCTCGCCGCGCGTATCGAACACCGGCGCGGCAAAGGCATGGATCGACAGCACCGTCTCGCCCTTGTCCTGCGACCAGCCCTGCCGGCGGAGCCGGACGAGCTCCGAGTTCAGCCGGCGCGGATCGGTGATGGTCCTGGGGGTGTAGCCGGCGAGGGGTCCGCTCAGATAAGGCTCGAGCTCCGCTCCCGGCAAATAGGCGAGCAGCAATTTGCTCGCGGCTCCGGCATGCGGCTCCATGCGCTGGCCGGGCGTGACGTTGAGCGC
This sequence comes from uncultured Devosia sp., assembly GCA_964487765.1. Lineage (GTDB taxonomy): Bacteria > Pseudomonadota > Alphaproteobacteria > Rhizobiales > Devosiaceae > Devosia_A. The sequence continues at coordinate 2,150 of CAZASR010000243.1, forward strand.
ATAGTCGCGCTTGCCCTGCGCCGCGGCCACGACCAGAACATCGCTCTTATCGAGGACCGAGAGCTTCACGCCTTCACCGAGATCATGCGCCAGCCGGTCGAGATGCGGCTGCGCCACCGCGACGAGATCGACCTCGCTTGCGCCCGTCGCCACATGCGAGGCGAGACCCAGCAGACGGCGGCCGAGGCGATAGGCGCCGTTCTCGTCGCGGTGCACCATGTCGTGCATCTGCAGCGTGTTGAGGATGCGGTAGATGGTCGTGCGCGGCAGGTGGAGTCGGCTCACCAGGTCGCGGATCGTCAGGCCACCTTCGCGGCCTTCCAGTTGCGCCAGCACGTCCATCATCCGGTCGATCACCGGTATGCGGTGCTTGAGCGCCGCATCTCCATAGTTGGCCACAGCACGTCCCCCCTTGGGCGCCCGGTTGACTTCGGGCGGCGAGTATTTATCATCGATTATTGAACAGACCAAGTTCAATTATGAATTGTCTGGATGCCGGCGAGACAAGCTATCGCTCCGGCGGGAGGGACGTGATTTGATCGGCGCGCGAACGAGGGAGCACGCACGCCGATGACTCGAATTGCCTATCTCACCAGCATCGATTTTGGCCCAGGTACGCTCGCGAGCCTGGCGGATGCGACGCGGGAAATGGCAATGAAGCGGCCGTTACTGGTCGCCGATAAGGGCGTGCTGGCAGCAGGGCTCGTCGCGAAAGCCTCTGCAGACCTCCCCGCTGGCACGCCCCTTTTTCTCGATACGCCACCCAACCCCACCGAAGCCGCCGTCAAGGCGGCGCTGGCAATGTACCGCGCCGAAAGCTGCGACGGCATCGTTGCGCTTGGCGGCGGCTCGCCGATCGATCTGGCCAAGGGCGTGGCGCTGCTCGCGACCCACGAGGGGGAGCTCGAGCAATATGCGGTGATCTATGGCGGGCTCGATCGCATCACCGGCAAGGTCGCGCCGATGATCGCTATTCCCACGACGGCAGGCACCGGCGCAGAGGTTGGCCGCGCGGCGCTACTGACGCTCGATGACGGGCGCAAGCTCGGCATCATCTCGCCGCACCTCATCCCCAAGCACGCCATCTGCGACCCGGAGCTGACGCTCGGCCTGCCGGCGATGCTGACGGCGGCCACGGGTCTCGATGCCCTGAGCCATTGCATCGAGACCTATTGTTCGCCGCGCGACAATCCACCCGCCGAAGCGATCGCGCTCGACGGCGCCGGGCGGATCTGGCGCAATATCGAAGTGGCGGCGACGCGCGGCAGCGATCTCACCGCCCGTACCGAACTGATGATGGGGGCGCTGATGGGCGGGCTCAGCTTCCAGAAGGGCCTCGGCGCGGTCCATTCGCTGAGCCATGCGCTGGGCGGGCTCCAGGATGTGTCGCTGCATCACGGTACGCTCAACGCCATCCTCATGCCCATCGTCGTCCGTTTCAATGCGCCCGCTATTGCCGGCAAGCTCGCGCGTCTGCGCGAAGCGATGGGACTGGCTGCGGGCCTCGACAAGGAACTCGACCTGCTCAACAGGCGTCTCGGGATTCCCGGGGGCCTGCGCCTCCTCGGCGTGCGCGAGGATCATTTCGACTGGGTGATCGAGCGCGCTCTGGCGGATCATTCCCACGCCACTAATCCGCGCCCGCCAACCGCCGACGATTATCGCGCGATGCTCGTCGAGGCGATGGGGTAGGCGACGCGCAGCTCCTTGCCGTTGGCACGAACACTGTTCCCATTACGACCAGGCGACCCACTAGACGATGGCGCAATTTTACTGTTAGCGTGCCAATCGGTGGATGCGCCGCATGCCGGGGTAGTCGGGTCGCCGACCGTGTTCCACCGCCGAACGAAAGCGCGCTTTCGTGTCGGCGATTTTTTGTCGCCCAAAATTCGGCAATCACGCCGGCACGGCAGGGACGCGGAGGAACAAATGGGTGCGGTCAGCATCGACAATGTGCGCAAGAACTACGGCAATGTGGAGGTGC
>CAZASR010000244.1:0-4085 GCA_964487765.1 uncultured Devosia sp.
TTTCCCATGCGAACAAGCCCAACCCCATTTAGTGAAGGAACAGGCCCATGAGCGAAATGCCCTCAGCCCCAGCCAAGCCCACCTCCCCAGAGGAGGCGCGCGAACAGGCCGCCGAATTCCTGTCGGTGTTCGCCGGGCAGGTGTTCGATCTCGGCGACGGTGAGGTGTGGACCTTGCCGAATCCCGCGTATCTGCCGCGGGACATGAAGCGCCGCCACATCGAGTTCATGCGCTTCATCAACAAAGACCTCGACAAAGAGCAGGTCAAAGACCCCGTCACCGGCAAGGAGCGCACGGTGACGGTCTGGCCGCTGACCTACAACGGCCAACTGATCGACGAGGACGAGCTGCTGTGCATCGCGCTCATGGGCACCGACGTAGTAGCCGACCGCGAGGCCTACTTCGCCGAAGGCACCCTGCCCGAGACGTATCAGAAGTTCCTCAACGCCGGCGGCGTGCCCGGTCAGGTGCAGCTGCATTGGCGCGTGATGAACCTGCAGCTCGAGGAGCGGATGAAGTCTGACCCAAAATAGCTGAGGCGCTGTGGTTCTGGTGCCAGTGGCCGGGTGAGATCGAGGCCGACCTTCTCACCTATCGCGATCTCGACATCGGGCACTGGCATCGCCTGACCATCAACCCCGAGACGGGGGCGCCGAGGCTGTCCAGCCGCAGACTTTTGGTGCTGCTGGAGCACATGGACGAGGACGGGGCGTTCAAAACCGCGGCGCGCGGCGGCCGGTGGTCGGAGTGGAAGCAGATGCTCGCCGAGGCCACCAACAACAGCTACCGAATGCTTGCCGCCTACTTGGCCTTCCACAGCACTGAAGACAACGACCTGCGGTTCGACCCGAAGGACTTCTACTTCCTCGACCCCCGCGAGCGCGAGATCGCGGCCGAGCTGGAGCGGCAGGAAGCCGAGCAGGCCTCGAAGACAGAACCGGAACTGGCTGAAGCCGGATGGATGTGAAAGGTGGTGACGCGTGGCTGAAGGCCTGCCTCTTCTGATCGAGCCCGAGCTTGACGAGCGCGCGGCCACCGCCACGATGAACCGGGCCCAGCGGATCTACACCGACGGTGCCCGCGACATCTCCCGGCAGATGCGTGAACAGCTCACCGAGGGCGCCCGCGAGGGCGGGCGGGCGATCGAGCGGATGGCCGACGACGCGCGCCGCGCCTATGACCGCATGGGTGAAGCCACGCAGGAGGCCGAGCGCGCCGAACGCCAGCTGCAGGAGGCGCGCGACCGCGGCGCGGCCGACGTCAATGAGCAGTCCCAGCGGGTCGTGCGTGCGCGGCGCGAGGAGGAAGAGGCGATCCGCGAAGCCGCCCGGGCCTACGACGAATACGCCGCGGCCGCCCAGCGCGCCGGCAACGAGGGTGGTGAGTCGTTCACCGGTGGCATGCGTGGTGCGATCGGTCAGGCCGGCGGGCTGGGCCGAGAGTTTGCCGATGGTTTCGCAGGCGGATTCGCGGGCGCAGGTATCGCGTCGCGACTTGCGGGCTTCGCGATCCCTGGCGCCGGCTGGGTAGCGGCCGGTGTCGCCGCGGGCGCGATGCTGGCGCAGGGTGTCGTGCAGGGTATGGAGTCCCTGCGGATAAAGGACCTGTTCCAGGCCCGTCTCGGTGTGGATGAGGCCACCATGGCCCGCTACGGACAGGCCGCCGCCGGGGCCTACACGCAGGCGTGGGGCAGCTCAGTCGAAGACAACCTGCGTTCGGTGCAGTTCGCCATCCAGGGCGGCGTGATCGGGCGCGACGCGTCCGATGACGAGATTCAGCAGACCATCGCCAACATGCAGGCGCTGGCCCAGATCATGGAGGTCGACGTCTCGGAGGCCGCGCGCGCGGCCGGGCAGCTGATCCGCGGCGGGTTCGCGCAGGATGGGCAGCAGGCTGCCGACATCATCGCGTCGGGCTTCCAGCGGGGCCTGGACATCGCCGGTGACTGGCTGGACACCATCACCGAATACACCACGCAGTTCCGCAAACTCGGCCTCGACGGCGATGATGCGCTCGGCCTGATCCAGCAGGGGCTCGAGGGCGGCGCGCGCGACTCGGACAAGGTCGCCGACTCGCTCAAGGAGTTTTCGATCCGAGCGGTCGACGGCTCCAAGCTCACCGCAGAGGGATTCGCCGCGCTGGGGTTCAGCGCCGACGAGATGGCGGCGAAGTTTCTCGCCGGCGGCGACAGCGCGCGTTCGGCGTTCGGGGCGACGCTCAATGCGATCAAGAGCCTGCAGGATCCGGTGGAGCAGGCGCTGGTGTGGCAGGCGTTGTTCGGCACCCAGTGGGAAGACATGGGCAACGCCATCAACAGCATGGACCTGTCGAACGCCCGCGCACAGTTCGCCGACACCGAGGGCTCCATCGACAGCGCCACGTCGACGCTGTCGAATCATGTCAGCGAATGGGACCTGCTGGGCCGCAACATTGATATCGCGTTCACCAAACTCAAGGAGTGGCTGGCCGATTCGACTATAGGCAAGTTTCTCACACAGGGGTTCCCGGGATTCTTCAACGATCTGTTCTTTCCCGGCCAGCACGGCCCGGCGTCATATACCAACCCCGATGCAGCCCCGCCGATCCCGTTGTCGCCCACCGATGTCGCGTCCGGCACCATACCGGGCTTCCCGGGTGGTGGCGCTCCGGTGCGGAGTGGCCCGGGCGACCTGTTGCTGCCGTCGCTGGGCGGGCCGGGGCTGCCGGCGGGCAACATTCCTGCAGCTGCACCTCCAGCTGGTGATGCCCCGGTTCCGGGTCAGCGGACGCCGATGCTCACCGACACCCAGAAGGCGGCGGCCGATGCCGCCAAGGCGGGCACATCCCTGCCGTCGGCGCCGCAGGTTCCGTTGCAGTACACCTCGACCGCCGGGCTGCCGACGCAGGTCGCCAACGCGGTCACCCGCCTGGATGAGGCCCGTCATGCCGTGGCCGAAAAGCAGGCGCGCGTGAACCAGCTCGAGCAGACCAACGTCGCTACGGCCGACGATATTCAGAAGGCCAAGAACGACCTCATCAAGGCCGAGAAGGATCGGCAGCAGGCCGAGCAGGCGCTGGTCGACGCGCAGATCAAAGCCGCTGACGCGCAAGGTAATGCGCTCAAGGGATCCAGTTCGGCGCTGCAGGAGTTCGGTGCCGCACTGGATTCCGATTTCGGCATCTCGAAAGGCCTGGCCGGGATCGTCGAGAACATGGTGCGGCTGATCGGCAACATCGCCGCCGCACCGGCCCTCGCGGCGTTGGGCGCGGTGTCGGCCGCGCGTGGCGATGAGGGCTCGGGCCTCATGGGGATCCTGGCGTCGACGGGCGCGTTGGGTCCGCAGTTCATGCCCAGTGCGTTCAGCGCGTCGGCGATGGGCCCGGCGGCATTCGGCGGCGGGTTGGGCGGCCCTGTAGCGGGCGGCGGTCCATTCTTCGCGGCCCAGCCCGGTCAATCGGCGCGCGACTTCGCGCATAACACGATGATGCCGTTCTGGCAGAGTCTCGGCCTCACGGTTGGGGATCATGCCGCCGACGCCTTCGGTGAGCATCAGAACGGCGCGCTCGACATCATGGTGCCGGACATTGCTACGGGCTATCAGGTGCTCCAGCAGGTGCTTTCGGACCCTAATGTCTACGGTGCGATCTTCAACCAAAGGTCTTACGGGTATGGGCGTGGCCCGGGCGGAACCCCTATGGGTGATCGTGGCAGCCCTACGCAGAACCATATGGATCACGTTCACGTCTTTTACAAGCCCGGTGGCAGTAACAACATCGTCCCCGGCGGCATCAGTATCCCGTCGACGCCTGCGGCTCCGGCTGCCCCGTATTCGCAGTCGCCGGGAGCATCTGGCCCGGGCTGGTTCCCGGCCCTGCCGCCGGGCATCACCGGCGGCCGCGGCGAAAGCCCCGTCTTCGGCCCAATGGCGCCCGCACCGGGAGGCGCTGGCGGGCCGGGAATGTTGGGCAGGTCGCTTGGAGGACCTGGCATCGGAGCCGGTCTGGGCCTGCCGGGTCAGTCGTTCCCCGCGATGGGCGGCGAAGGCGGCGTGGGCGTGGGCGGCATGGCCATGGACGCCCTGATGGCCGGAACCTCCGGCCTGGAC
>CAZASR010000245.1:0-4069 GCA_964487765.1 uncultured Devosia sp.
ATCATAAGCTTCGGCATCAAGGGCGGCGCCGAAGCGGGCGCCAAATTCATTGATGCGCTGCAGATGATCCTGCGGCTGGTCAATATCGGCGACGCCAAGTCGCTGGCTTGCCATCCGGCTTCGACCACCCACCGCCAGCTCAGCCCCGAGGAGCTTGCGACCGCCGGCGTGTCCGAGGATCTCATCCGTATTTCCGTGGGCATCGAGCATATCGACGACATCATCGCCGATGTCGAACAGGCCCTCGAAAAGGCAGGCTGAGCCGCCCGTTCGGCGACAATCGCGAAGCCGGGTGTGGGGCTTGCCCCATCCGGCTTCGCCCTCCCGGCCAGTGCGGGATGTACTCCCCGGTGGCCGCTTGCGCTGGGCAGGCGGCGCAGTCCCCACTCACTCCCGGGGCGGTTCGACCAGCGGGTCGTGCCCTTCGGCGCGATCGCGATAAAGCGCGGCGCGCGCCAGCAGCATCAGCGTGACCGGCGTCGTCACCAGCACGAACAGCATGATGATTAGTTCATGCAGTACCGGCCGCGACTCCGCGACCGAAAAGAACACGATCGAGCCGAGCAGCACGAAGCCCGCGCCGAAGCTCGTGCCCAGCGTCGGGGCGTGGACGCGCTGGTAGAATGTCGGAAAGCGCAGCAGGCCGATGGTGCCGGCGAGCGTGATGAATGCACCGGCGATGAGACAGACGGCAACGAGGATTGCTGCCCAGACGGGGAAATCCTCGAGCCCGCTCATTCGATCACCTCGCCGCGCATCAGGAACTTGGCCAGGGCGGCGGTGGACACGAAGCTCAGCAGGCCGATCACCAGCGCCATTTCGAAATAGATCGTTTGGCCCGAGCGAATGCCGAAGGTCACCAGCAGCAGCATGCCGCTCAGGTAAAGGCTGTCGAGCGCCAGGACCCGGTCCTGCGCCCGCGGGCCCGTGACCAGCCGCCAGCAGCCTGCGGCCATGGCGAGGGCGAGCAGCAATTGGGCGATCAGGATCGCCGGCTCGAGGATGGCGGCACTCATTGGAATATCTCCAGCAGTAGGGCCTCATAGTTATGCCGGACGGTCTCTACCCAGGCGTCCGGGTCGCCGGTGTCGAGCACATGGATCACCACGGTGCTGAGCCGCGCATTGTAGTTGATCCACGCGCTGCCTGGCGTCGCCGTGATGATGCAGGCGAGGATCGCGAGCCCGTTGGGGTCGCGCAGCGCCAGCGGGATCGTGACGAATGCCGATTGCAACGGCGTTCGGCTGAGCGACAGGCGGATAACATTGATGTTCGAGCGGAAGATGTCCGCGAGCACAAGGCCGATCAGTTTGAGCACCAGCCCGAACTTGCGGATTCGCGAGCGCGGCGCTTCCACCGCCGCCGCCGCGAGGCATCCGATGCTGGCAACGATCACCGCCAGCACGATCGCTCCCGGCGTGATCGAGCGGCTCAACAGCAGCCACATCGCACACAGCGACAGCCACAACAGCGGAAAGGCGAACAGTCGGCTCATGGGACGCCTCCCTCCACCGGCCCGAGCACCGACGTGACATAGCCGGCCGGCGCATAGAGGAGCTCGGACATTGTCTGCATGAAGCCCATCACCGGACCGGCCGCGATGGTGAGCGCAATGCACAACCCGAGCAGCAGCGCGATGGGCGCCATTTCGACGGCCCGCACGCGTGGAATCTCGTTGTCCGTCGGCGCCCAGAACACATTGATGCCGCTGCGCAGCATGGCGATCATCGTGGCGAGCCCCGACACGATCAGCAGTGCCACCATCCACCAGCTCACGGCAGGGACGGCGTCCGAGGCGCTCAGCACCGCGGCCAGCATGGCAAACTTGCCCACGAAGCCCGAGAGCGGCGGCATGCCCGCCACGATGATGGCGCAGACGGCAAAACCGATCCCGAGTGCGATCATCGTGCGCGGCGTCGCGATCCCCACCTCGTCCTCGGGTTCATCCTCGTCGTCGCCGAAGGCCTCCATGGTCACCGCCAGCACGTCCGCTTCCACCGGCCTGCCGCGTTCCATCAGTTCGAGCAGCAGGAACAGGCCCGCCAGCGCCAGCGTCGAGGCGACGAGGTAATACATCGCCCCCGCGGTGACGTCCGCATTGCCATAACCCACCATGGCCATCGTCGTGCCCGATGAGAGCAGCACCGCAAACGCGGCCATGCGATGCAGTTCCTGCGACGACAATACGCCGATCATGCCGAACGCCATCGTCGCCATGCCGCCATAGAGCAGCACGTCGTAGCCGAACTCTGGCGAGCCGCTCGCCGCGCCGAGGAACACCGACAGGCGCAGCAGCACATAGACGCCGACCTTGGTCATCGTCGCAAAGATCGCCGCGACCGGCGCAGCCGCCACCGAATAGGTGGCCGGCAACCAGAAGCTCAACGGCCACATCCCCGCCTTGGCAAGGAAGGCAATGCCGAGAATGGCGAATCCCGCCTCGAGCAGGGGGCGGTTCTCGTCGGAGATCGCCGGCAGTTTCGCCGCGAGGTCAGCCATGTTGAGCGTGCCGGTGACCCCGTAGATCAGGCTCACGCCGACCAGGAACAGCGATGACGCCGCCAGGTTGAAGGCAATGTAGTGAAGCCCCGCCTTGACCCGGGCACTGCCCGAGCCATGCAGCGCCAGCCCATAGGAGGCCGCCAGAAGCACCTCGAAGAAGACGAACAGATTGAACAGGTCGCCGGTGAGGAACGCCCCGTTGAGCCCCATCAGCAGCAATTGGAACAGGGTGTGGAAATGCGGACCGGCCCGGTGCCAGCGCGCGGCCGAAAAGATCACCGCGGCGAGTGCCACGACCGCAACGAGCCCGACCATCACCGCCGACAGCCGGTCGGCCACCAGGACGATCGCGAAGGGGGCCGGCCAATTTGCCAGCCGGTAGGTTGCGGCAAGCTCGCCGCCGCCGGTCCGCGACAGCAGGAGCACGGCGACGACCAGCAGCAGGGCCGACGCCCCGATATTGACGAGCAGCTTGGCCGTCCGGTGCCGCTCCTCGATCAGGGCCAACACGATCCCCGCCAGCATCGGCAGCAGGATCGGCAGGATCAGCAGGTGGTCCGCGGAAGCCTCCAAGATCAACGCTCCCGCCCGTCGACATGATCGGTGCCGGTGAGGCCGCGGGCGGCCAGCAGCACCACGAGAAACAGCGCCGTCATGGCAAAGCCGATCACGATCGCGGTCAGCACCAGCGCCTGCGGCACGGGATCGGCATAGCTTGAAATATCGGCGCCGTTCTCGAGGATCGGCGCGGCGTCGGTCTTCAACCCGCCCGAGCCGAAGATGAACAGATTGACCGCATACGAGATCAGCGACAGCCCGATGATGACCTGGAAGCTGCGCGGCCGCAGCAGCAGCCAGATGCCGGACCCGGTGAGCACCCCGATGCTGACGGAGACGATGAGTTCCATTACTCGGCTCCCGCTGTCTCGACCGCGGGCGCGCTCTCGGGCGGCGCGGCGGGATCGGGCCTGGCCGAGCGGATCGACTGGTGCGCGATGGCGATCAGGATGAGCACCGTGGCGCCCACCACCAGCACGAACACGCCCAGGTCGAACACCAGCGCGGTCGCGAACGGCACGCGTCCGAGGATGGGCAGGTCGAGATACTGGAAGTGCGAGGTGAGGAACGGCATGCCGAAGAGCCAGGCGCCCGCGCCGGTCGTCAGCGCCAGCAGCAGGCCCAGCGCGATCCAGTAGACCGGCCGGATGCGAAGGCGGTCCTCCACCCACCGCGTGCCGCCGGCGAGATATTGCAGGATGAACGCGATCGCCATGGTGATGCCGGCGATGAAGCCGCCGCCCGGCAGATCATGCCCGCGCAGCAGCAGGAACAGCGCGACCGCAATGATCACGGGGAACAGCCAGCGCATGATCACCGAGGGCACGAACAGGAAGTCCGACAGGATCGTGCCCTCCTCGAGATCGTCCCGTTCGACCTCGGTCTTGCTCTGGATGCGCTGCTGTTCGGGGCGCGGAATGCTGTCCGCCGCCGGCCGGAAACGGCGCAGCAGCGCGAACGTCGTCAGCGCCACGATGCCCAGCACCGTGATCTCGCCCAGCGTGTCGAA
>CAZASR010000246.1:0-4060 GCA_964487765.1 uncultured Devosia sp.
GAATTGGACTGTGGCTGCTCGGCGTTCCGATCTGGCTGATCATCATCATCCTGCTATTCGTGCGCTGAGGCACACACCAGACAACGACAAGACCGAGTCAATCGGCGGCACCAGGCGGGGCTTCGGCCCCGCCTTCTGCTTGGCGGCGAGGGCGCGGAGCCTGGCCGACCGCCGCCTGCTAGAGCCTGAATGCCGGGTTGTAGGGGCTGTCGGGATTGACGTCGTACTCGACCATTTTCATGCAGCTCGACGCCGATGTGTGACTGGTTCCCGCATGCCAGTCTCCCTCGATCAGCACGGGGTCGCGGACTTCGGTGAGGCGGAAACACTTCCATTGGCCGGGAGGGAGTATCGGGCCGCCGCTGGTCGTGCCGCCGAACTGGAAGACCAGCGCCTTCTCCTCGAGGCCGGTGCGACCGAGCATCACCGGACAGATTTCGCGGCGGTGCCCCTGGTACAGGCAGATGAGGGGGCGACGGGCACGCATCGCCTCGAGGAACAGGGCGTGAACCGCGCTAGGCATTGATCCTGCCGTCGCGGACGGTGACCCGCTGGGCGCGGTCGCCCAGCGCTTCGAACAGCATGGGATCAGTGCCGGTCATCAGGCATTGGGTGCCCAGTGCATCGAGGGTGGCGAACAGGGCGGCGCGGCGATCGGGGTCGAGATGGGCGGCGATCTCGTCGAGCAGGAGGAACGGGGTGATGCCGGTGCGCGCGGCGACGAGGCGCGCATGGGCGAGAATGAGCCCCACCAGCAGCGCCTTCTGCTCGCCGGTGGAGCCGAGGTTAGCCGGCATGCCCTTTTGCGCGTAGAGCACATCGAAATCGACGCGATGGGGACCGTTGACGGTGCGGCCGGCAGCGCGATCAAGGGCGCGGCTGCCGGCCCAAAGCGCCTTCAGTTCGGCTTCGAGATCGGGCGAGGAGGCGGGCTCGTGGCGATCGTCGAAGAGCGGGGCAAGCGAGACGGCGGCCGCCGGGAATGCGGGGTCTTCGGCCCCGGCCTCGATCATTGCCCCCAGTTGCGCCACGGCATCGGCGCGGGCGAAGTGGAGGGCCGCGGCGTGGGCCGCCATCTCCGCTTCGAGCGCGTTGAGCCACAGCGGATCGGCGTTGTCGTCGAGCAGTTTGTTGCGCTGGCGCATGGCCGAGTCGTAACTGCTGACGGTCGAGGAATGCGACGGAACGAGCGTCGTCACCAGCCGGTCGAGGAAGCGGCGGCGATCGCCGGCGGGGCCGGTGAACAGGCCATCCATTGACGGGGTGAGCCAGAGCAGGCGGAGATAGTCGCTCATCTCCTCGATCGATTTGGCGTTGGCGCCGTTGATGCGCACGCGGCGGCCACCGTCATTGGCGGCGCCCGTGCCGATGTCGGCGGGACCATCGGGCGTCTCGATGGTAGCGGCGACCGCCCAGGGCTGGTCGGACGCCTGGTTGCCTACGGTGTCGAAGCTGGCCCGGCGCAGGCCACGGCCGGGGCTCAGCAGCGAGACGGCCTCGAGCAGGTTGGTCTTGCCCGCGCCATTGGGGCCGGTCAGTACCAGATGGCGGCCATCGAGATCGAGCGCGGCAGCCGCGTAGTTGCGGAAGGCGCTGAGACGCAGGCGGGAAAAAAAGCGGACGGGCATGTGAGGGAATTAGCAGATTCTACGATCGAACCGCAGCACCTACGACCGGGGGGTGGCGTCCGCCTCGCCCCCTCCGCTCCTCACACCCGCATCGGCATCAGGACATAGAGCGCCTTGGCGTCGCCGTCCTCCTTCACCAGGGTGGGGGACCCGGCGTCGTTGAACAGGAATACGGCGTTGTCGGATTTGATCTGGCCGATGATGTCGAGGAGGTAGCGGGCGTTGAAGCCGATTTCGAAGGCTTCGGGCTCGAACTCGACGGCGATTTCCTCGGTGGCGGTGCCGTGATCCGGGTTGGTGACGCTGAGCTCGAGATTGCCCTCCTTGATCGACAGCTTCACCGCCTTGCCGCCGCGATCGGAGGCAATGGTCGAGACCCGGTCGACGGCGACGGCGAAGCTTGCACGGTCGACATTGAGCTGCTTGTCGTTGTTCTTGGGCGTCACCCGATCATAGTCGGGGAAGGTGCCTTCGATGAGCTTGCTCAGCAGCACCAGCCCATCGAGCGTGAAGCGGATCTTGGTGTCCGAGACTTCGACCTCGACGTCGCCCTCGGCGCCGTCGAGGAGTTTCTGCACCTCGCCGACGGTCTTCTTGGGAATGATGATGCCAGGCATGCCCCGCGCGCCCGCCGGCGCCGCCGTTTCGTCGCGCGCCATGCGATGGCCGTCGGTGGCCACCGCGCGCAGCACCGTCTCGCCATTGACCTCGAGCGTGTGCATGTAGATGCCGTTAAGGTAGTAGCGCGTCTCCTCGTTGGAGATCGCGAACTGGGTGCGCTCGATCAGCTCGCGCAGCGTCGTCGCGGGGATCGAGAATTCGTGGCTGAAGGTGCCGGACTTGAGATCAGGGAAGCTGTCGGGGGAGAGGCACGCCAGGTGGAAACGGGAGCGGCCGGAGGTCAGCAGCATCTGCTCGCCGCCCTCGGTCTCGAGGCGCACCTCGGAGCCATCGGCGAGCTTGCGGATGATCTCGTAAAGGGTGTGAGCGGGGACAGTGGTGGTGCCGGCCGTCGCCACCATTGCCGGCACGGATTCGGTCACCTCGATGTCGAGGTCCGTGGCCCGCAAATCGACCCGGCCGTCGGCGGCTTTGAGGAGGACGTTGGCGAGGATGGGGTAGGTGTTGCGGCGCTCGACCACGCGATGGACGTGGCCCAGCGACTTCAGAAGTGCGTTGCGCTCGAGTGTGACTTTCATCCTACGCTACCCCCGACGGCCCCTGGCCGCGAACCCTGAATTCCGGGCCGCGACCTTGGCAAGCCGATGGCCGAAACGCAAGGGCGGCGCCCCTCGGGAGAGCCCGCTTTCCCGGGATTTTGGAGGGCTAGCCGAGCCCCAGGCGGTTGAGCTCGCGCTCGATCTCGGCCATCCGCCGTTCGGCCTCGGTTTCGGGATGCCCGAGGCGGTCGATCATCGCGCGCCAACTGGCCTCGTTCTCGGCTCCGCTCCGAGCCGATTCCTCCGGACGGGCCCAATGGCGGACCGTCCGCTTCACACGCAACAGCAAACGCGGCAACACTGACGCTGACTCCAAAACGCAACTCAACTCGCCCCGGCACCGCCGAGGCCGCCGGCCGCGCGCGATCTCCGCGCACGCCAGGCGATTTGCCTCACTCCTCGAGCATGCGCTTCAGAAGTTCGATCTCCTGGGTAAGGTCGGCATCGTCCTTCATCATCTGTTCGACCTTGCGCACCGAATGGAGGACGGTGGTGTGGTCGCGTCCGCCGAACCTGCGCCCGATCTCGGGCAGGGATCGGGAGGTCAGCGACTTGGCCAGATACATCGCAATTTGACGGGGGCGCACCACATCGCGCGAACGGCGCGAGCTCAGGAGCTCATTGCGCGGCACCTTGTAGTGCCGCGAGACGATGCGCAGGATATCCTCGATGCGCACCCTGCGGGCTTCGCGGGCGCGGACGAGGTCGGCCAGTGTGCGCTCGGCAAGGGTCACGCTCACCGGCTCGCTGGTGAGCTGGTTGGCGGCGACGAGCCGATTGACGGCGCCGTCGAGGTCGCGGCCGTGGCTTACCACGATGCGCGAGATGTAATCGATCACTGCCGGGGGGAAATGGACGTTGAAGCGGGCCTGGGCCTGCTCGGCGCGGCGGGTAACGATGGCCTTGCGCAAGTCCAGATCGAAGCCGGTGATGGGCACGACGAGACCACCGCTCAGCCGCGAGCGCACGCGCTCGTCGAGCATTTCGAGATCGCGCGGCGGCGCATCGCCGGCAACGACCACCTGCTTGGCGCCCGTCAGCAGCGTGCCCAGCGTGTGGCCGAACTCGGTCGCCGACTTGCCCTGGAGGAACTGCATGTCGTCGATGATCAGCAGGTCGATATCCCTGAGCTGCTCCTTGAGGGTGAGCGCATTGTTGTCGCGGATGGCGGTGGCGAAGCGCCACATGAAATATTCCGCCGTCAGGTAGACG
>CAZASR010000247.1:0-4050 GCA_964487765.1 uncultured Devosia sp.
GCCACTGGTTCCGGCTTGGCCGCCGGTGGCATGTTTTTCGATCATCAGCGTGCGCAAGCCTTCGGACGCGCCATAGACCGCAGCCCCCAACCCGGAAGGACCTGCGCCGATGATGATCAGATCATAAGAGTCGGCCATGGGGCCTCCTAGATATCGAGTACCTGCTTGATGACCGGCACCAGCCCCTCGCCGATCGCTCGCGTGTTCCTGGCATCGAGATGGACGCCATCGGCCGGGTCCGGCTGGGCGACCGTCGAGGCATCGAAGAAGGCCGTCCCAAGCTCGTCGGCACGGCGCTTGTAGTAGGTCGCGAACAGCTTTGACTGCGCTATCGCTTCGTCCCCGCCGAAATGCTCGGACATCTCGGGGTGGACGGTCGCCTTGGTGAAGTGTGGCGGTGCTACAATCACAATGCGGGGCGGGGCGATCCCATCCATTGCAGCGTGAGCGTGGATCACCTGCACCAGCCGCTTCATGCCATAGCTCGCCTCGAGCGCCGTACCGCCGGGGAACGGCTTGAGGTCGTTGCTGCCGAGCATGATCACCACCGCGTCGAGTGGCGTGTGGCTCGCCAGCAGCGTGGGCAGGATGCGGGCGCCGTTGCGGTCGGCATTGGCGATCCAGTCGTCGTAGGCGGTCGTCCGGCCACCCAAACCCTCGGCGATCACCCGCGCCGCGCCCCCGAGCCCCGCCTCGAGCACGCTCGGCCAGCGATCCTCATAGGCGTGCCGCGGCCCGCCAGTGATCGGGCTCGAGCCATAGGTCAGGGAGTCGCCATAAGCCAGGATCGTCTTCATGCGAGCATCATCACGGGGGTCTCGATCAAGACCTTGAACGCGGCGAGCAACTCGGCCCCGAGCGCGCCATCGACCGAGCGGTGGTCACAGCTCAGCGTCACGGTCATGAACTGACCCGTCCTGATCTCGCCCTTTTCGGCATAGACGCGCTCCTCGCCGACGCCCACCGCCAGGATCGTGCCATGCGGTGGGTTGATGACCGCCGAGAAGTTGGTAATGCCGTACATACCGAGATTGGAGATCGCCGACGAGCCGCCCTGATACTCATGCGGCGCGAGCTTTTTGTTGCGGGCGCGGGTCGCGAGATCCTTCACCTCTTCTGAGATCTGCCGGAGCGTCTTGGTGTCGGCCGCCTTCACCACCGGCGTGAACAGCCCGCCGGGCACGGCAACCGCCACGGCCACGTCGGACCGCTTATGATAGAGGATCGAATCCACGGCCCAGGTCGCGTTCGCCGTCGGCACCCTCTGCAGCGCCAGCGCCCATGCCTTGATGATGAAATCGTTGATCGAGAGCTTGTAGACAGGCTTGCCGTCCTTGAGCGGCGCCGCAGCGTTGATCTGCTCGCGTGCGGCCATCATTGCATCGATCTTGCAGTCAAGCGTGAGGTAGAAGTGCGGAACTGTCTGCTTGGCTTCCGTCAGCCGCGCGGCAATGGTCTTGCGCATGCCGTCATTGGGCACGGCCTCGTAGCTGCCTTCTTCGTAGAGCGCGAGGACCTGTTGCTTGGTCATGCCGGTGGCGAGCGCCCCACCCGCAGCGGGCGCACCCGGCGCGGCCTTCAGCGACGCCTTCCCCAACTTCGCGGCCTCGACGTCCGCCTTCACCACGCGTCCATGCGGACCCGACCCGTTGATCGCGGCGACGTCGATGCCGGCTTCCTTGGCGAGCCGCCTCGCGAGCGGCGAAGCAAACACGCGGCTGCCCGTCGGCTTCTTTTCCGGTCGCTGCAGGGTCACGCCCTCCTCGGAGGGGCGGGGGGCGGACGGAGCCGTGATCGCCGCGGAACCGGAAACAGCGCTCGGCGCCGCGCCTGCTGTCGTCGTCCCCTCTCCCCCTTGGGAAGAGGGAGTCGCACCAGCCCCGGATGAGGGACCGTCTGATTTGGGCGCCGCTTCCGCTTTGGGAGGCGGCGCGGACTCCATGTCGGCTTCGGTCTCGCCCTCGGTCAGCAGCACTGCGATGACCGCGTTGACCTTCACATTATCCGTGCCTTCCGGAACGACGATCTTGCCGATCTTGCCCTCATCGACAGCCTCGACTTCCATCGTGGCCTTGTCAGTCTCGATCTCGGCAATCACGTCGCCGGAGGAGACGGTGTCGCCTTCCTTGACGTGCCATTTGGCAAGCTTGCCCTCTTCCATGGTGGGAGAGAGTGCCGGCATGGTGATGTTGATGCTCATCGCGTCCTCACTCGCCGATGTCTTCGTTCCAGAGCGACGGGTTTTTGGTGATGAACTCCGCCATCATGTGCTCGCAGCGCGGCTCGTGATAGTCGACGACGTCGACGCCCGCGAGGCTGAGCACGTCCTGGAAACCCTTGAAATTCTTGCTTTCGGCCACGACCACGCGCGAGATGCCGAACTGGATGATCGTCCCGGTGCACATCATGCACGGGCTAAGCGTCGTGTAACAGGTGACGTCCCTATAGGTCTTCTGCCGCCCGGCGTTCTGGATCGCGTCCATTTCGCCGTGCAGGATAGGATCGCCCTGCTGCACGCGCCGGTTGTGCCCGCGCCCGATGATTTCGCCATCGCGCACCAGCACCGAGCCGATCGGGATGCCGCCCTCGGCCAGCCCCTTCTGCGCCTCCTCGTACGCGGCATCGAGGAACCTGCGATCGAGTTCTTCCTGCGTGGGCACGTCCGTCAGCTCCGATAGGTCACGGCGTTCACCGCCGCGATGACTTCATCGACGCTGGGGAGCGCCAGCTTTTCGAGGTTGGCGGCGTAGGGCATGGGAACGTCCTTGCCGGTGACGCGGGTGGGCGGCGCGTCGAGATGGTCGAATGCTTCGGCGACGACCCGCGCCGCCAGCTCGGCGCCGATGCCGCCCTGGGGCCAGCCCTCCTCGACCGTCACCAGCCGACCGGTCTTCCTGACGCTTTCGATCACCGTCTCGGAGTCCATCGGCCGCAGCGTTCGGAGGTCGATCAATTCGACGTCGACGCCGGCCGCGACGAGCTTCTCGGTCGCCTGCGTCGCATAGCGCATGCCCATCGAGAAGCTGACGATGGTGACATCCTTGCCCGGCCGGGCAATACGCGCCTTGCCGATCGGCAGCACGTAGTCATCGACCTTGGGTACCAGCCCGGTGGAGCCATAGAGGATTTCGTTCTCGAGGAAGATGACCGGGGTGTTGGTTCGGATTGCGGCCTTGAGCAGTCCTTTGGCGTCCGCCGCGGAGAACGGGGCGATCACGTAAAGCCCGGGAACGTGGCTGTACCATGCCGAGAAATCCTGGCTGTGCTGCGCCGCCACCCGCGCCGCGGCGCCGTTCGGGCCGCGGAAGACAAGGGGCGCCGTCACCTGCCCGCCCGACATATAGAGCTGCTTGGCGGCGGAATTGATGATCTGGTCCATCGCCTGCATGGCGAAGTTCCAGGTCATGAACTCAACGATCGGCCGCAATCCGGCGAACGCGGCGCCGACGCCGACGCCTGCGAAGCCGTGTTCGGTAATGGGCGTATCGACTACGCGTTGCGGCCCGAATTCCTGCAGCAGGCCCTGCGTTACCTTGTAGGCCCCCTGGTACTCGGCGACCTCCTCGCCCATGATGAAGACGTCCTTGTCACGACGCATCTCCTCGGCCATCGCCTCGTTCAGCGCCTGCCGTACCGTCATCTCGACCATCTCCACGCCTTCGGGCAGGTCGGGATCCGCTGCTGCCTCGAAGCTGGGCTGCGCCGGTGCCCTGGTCTCGGCAACCTGAGGCATCGATGCCGGCTCGGCCCCCGTATCAGGGCCCGGCTTTTCAGATTCCCTGGCGCCGTTCGGACTCTCGACCCCCGTCTTGGGAGCAGGCGGCGGTGCGGTTTCGCCCTCGCCAAGCACCAGGGCAATCGGCGTGTTCACCTTGACGCCTTCGGTCCCCTCGGCGACCAGCAGTTCCTTGACCTCGCCGCTGTCGACGCTCTCGACTTCCATTGTTGCCTTGTCGGTCTCGATCTCGGCCAGCACGTCGCCGGGCTGTACGGTATCGCCGACCTTCACCAGCCATTTGGAGAGTTTCCCCTCCTCCATGGTCGGCGACA
>CAZASR010000248.1:0-4027 GCA_964487765.1 uncultured Devosia sp.
TCGCCCAAGACGGGACGCGTGCTCTACGTGCCGATGAAGACCGTCGATCCAAACGCGGGCACCATCACCTTCGACGACGAAGACGGCACCGAGACGACGATCCCCGTCACCGGCGGCCATTGCAAGCTGCAATGGAAGCCCGATTTCGGCATGCGCTGGTATGCGCTCGGCGTCGACTTCGAGATGTTCGGCAAGGACCACCAGACCAACCAGCATATCTATGACAGGATCTGCGAGGTACTCGGTGGCCACGCGCCCGAGCACTATGTTTACGAACTGTTCCTCGACGAGGTCGGCCAGAAGATTTCGAAGTCCAAGGGCAACGGCCTCACCATCGACGAGTGGCTGACCTACGCCTCGCCGGAGAGCCTGGCGCTCTACATGTTCCAGAAGCCACGGGTCGCCAAGCGCCTCTATTTCGACGTCATCCCGCGCGCCGTCGACGAATATTATCAGCACGTCGCGTCCTATAGCGGGCAGGATGCCTCGGCTGCGCTCGAGAACCCGGCCTTCCACATTCATTCGGGCAAGGTCCCGGTGATCGACATGCCGGTGAACTTCGGCCTGCTGCTGAACCTCGCTTCGGCCGCCAATGCGCATGAAAAGTCGATCCTTTGGAACTACATTTCACGGCGGCTGCCGGGCGTCACGCCCGCGACGAATCCCGAGCTCGACCGGCTCGCGGGTTACGCCGTGCGCTACTTCAATGATGAGGTGAAGCCCACCAAGGTCTTCCGCGCCCCGACCGACACGGAGCGCGCCGCGCTGCTGGATCTTCACGATCAGCTCGCGGGCAAGGAAGCGCTCGACGCCAAGCAGTTGCAGGACATCGTCTACGCCGTCGGCAACGCCCATCATTTCGAGCCCCTGCGCGACTGGTTCGGCGCCATCTACCAAGTGCTGCTCGGCGCCGATCAGGGCCCGCGCTTCGGCTCGTTCATCGCGCTCTACGGCGTCAACGAAACGCGCCGGCTGATCGAGGATGCGCTGGCCGGAAAACTGGTGAAGGCGGCATGACCACCCCCGTGGCGGATCTGACCATCAGGCCCGCCACGGCAGATGATCTGCCGGCCCTCCGGGAGTTGTGGCTGGCCTTCGAGGCCTATCTCGACGTCATCGGAGAAAGCATCAGCCAGCCTGCCACGGCCGATCCCGCCAAATTCGACCGCTTTGCCGATCTGGCATTCGGCCCGCAGCCGCTCTGCACCGTTCTGCTGGCGGAACGCGCCGGCCTGCCGGTGGGCTATCTCGTCTATCACGTCGGCGTCTGGATGGACGACATGGCGCCTGCCTTGTTCGTCGCTGACCTCTATGTCCATCCGCGTGGCGAGCGGATCGGCTCGGCGCTCATGGCGCGGGCGCGTGAGATCGCGGGCAATGCGGGATGCCGGCATCTGTTCTGGACCGTCTGGCGCGAGAACAGGGCGGCCCAGGACTTCTATCGCGCGCTCGGTGCCGAGGTGTTCGACGAGGAAGTCTTCATGCGCTGGCCCGTCCGGCCCAGGCCTTAGCCGCGCAGAAACGCCACCGTGCGCTCGAAGGCCAGCCGCGCCGCCGCCGGATCGTATTCCGGCCGGTCGGACTCCGCGAACCAGTGCGTCGTCCCCGCATAGGAGTGCGCGCTCGCGCCGAGATTGGCGGCGAACGCATCCATGTCCTCGCGGCTCTCATGGGGATCGTCCGCCGCGAGGTGCGCTTGGATCGGCACGTGCTGCGCGGGCAGGCGGTGCGTCGCGTAATAGACGACAAGACGCGCGATGCGCTGATCGCCCCGCTCGACCGCGTCGAGCAGATGGAAGCCACCGAACGAAAAGCCGACCCCGCCGAGCCCGTTGCCGGCGACGGCGCGGTGCTCGCCCAGCGCCTCGAGCGCCGCGTCGAGCCGCGGCCCCGCCGCCTCCCAATGCTTGCGGATCAGCGTCTCGGCCGTCTCCATGCCGGTGGTGAGATCGCCATCGAACAGATCGGGCAGCGCCACGACGAAACCCTGCTCCGCCAGTGCCGCGCCATAGTCGCGGATGGTCCGGTTGAGTCCCCACCACGGGTGCGCGACAACGACGCCCGGACCTGTCCCCGACGGCGGCAGCAGAATATCCATCATGCAATCTCCTTGCGGAAATAGACGACCCGCGCCGTCTCTTCGAAGCCGAGCGCGCGATGCATCGCGTGACTGTCGAGATTGGTGAGCGCCGCGTCGGATGCAAACTCGGTGCAGCCATTGCGGCGGCCCCAGTCCTCGGCGGCGCCAACGAGCGCCGCCGCGACGCCCTGGCGCCGGAACGCGGGCGCAACATAGATGCCCTCGAGGAACACGACCGGCGAGGTCCCGCACCCCTCGACATAGTCGTGCCGCAGGGCCGCTTCGGCGAAACCCATGGCCTCGCCAGCCTCGTCGCGCGCGATCAGGTTGAGCGTTTCGCCGGGATCGGCGAGAAGCCGGGCGATCTCGGCCGCGAACTCTTCGCGTTCGTGATGCGGCCAGAGTGCCAGCCGCAGCTCCAGCCACGCCTCGGCATCCTCGGCCGTCGCCGGCGCAATCCTCACTGGCTCGCCCAGATGATGCGCGCGATCCACTCGACGTCCTTCATCTCGAACAGGCGCGGCGGATGCAGCGGGTTGAGGGAATGGAGTTCGATCACATTTGCCGTCTGGCGCGCCAGCACCTTGGCCATCACCTCGCCGTCCCTGGTCCTGACCACGACGCGGTCGCCCCGGCGCACCTGCTCGGTGATCGACACCACGATGCGGTCGCCGTCGCGATAGAGCGGCAGCATGGAATCGCCGCTGACTTCGAGCGCATAGATGCCCGGCTCGCCCGGCACGGGCAATTGCACCTGGTCCCACCCCTCGCCGGTGGGGAAGCCCGCCGGATCGAAGAAGCCGCCGGCGCCCGCCTGCGCGAGGCCGAGCAACGGCAGCGTCGGCGCCGGCCGCGAATTCGCCTGCACGAATGCCCCGCCCATGGCGATGAAATCGTTGAACGATTCCCCCGTTGCCTCGAGGATCTTGGCGAGGCTTTCGGTGGAGGGCCAGCGCCCGCGCCCGTCCTTGCTCACGCGCTTGGAGGGGTTGAGGGCAGTGGGATCGAGCCCCGCAACCTTCGCCAGTCCCGACGGCGTCAGGCCGTGCCGGCGGGCAGCGGAATCGATGGCATCCCAGATGGCGCTATGCGACAGCATGTGAACGTCCCGGGTAGAGGAAATCTATCCCATTATGGACAGAAGTCCTATGTAGTATCCCCTGCCTGCCCCCCTGTAAAGCCCTTGCGCCGGATCATTCGCCGCGCCACTAGGGCGCCATGGCCAGTCCCGAATTCATCTACAAGATCGCCTCGCCCGACGCCTATCGGGTGTTTTCCACGACCGGCGTGTTTCCCGGCATGCCCGTCGACACCGAGGACGGCTACATCCATTTCTCGACCGCCGCACAGCTTGCCGAAACCCTGCGGCTGCATTTCGCCGGGCAGGGCGATGTCGTCCTCTTCTCGGTGCGCACCGACGCCCTCGGGTCGGCCCTGCGCTGGGAGCCGTCGCGCGGCGGCCAGCTCTTCCCCCATCTCTATGGCGAGCTGCCGGTTTCCGCCGTCGGCCAACAGGCGTCGATCGCCGTCGCGGCCGATGGGGCCGTTGCCCTGCCGGAGTGGGTGCGATGATCCTCTCCGGCCTGTCGCCGCTGCTACGCGTGCCGCTCCTCGCCGGGCTGACGCGCGACAGCCTGCTGCGCATGGACCCCGAAACCGCGCACGGCGCGACCATCACCGCCCTCCGCCTCGGCCTTGCGCCGCAGCAGGACGCACCCGATGCGCCCGAGCTCGCGACCTCGCTCGCCGGCCTCGAGCTCGGCAATCCCGTCGGCATGGCCGCCGGCTTCGACAAGAACGGCGAGGTGCCGCGTCCGCTCGCGCTGATGGGCTTCGGCATGGTCGAGATCGGCACCGTCACGCCGCTGCCGCAGGCAGGCAATCCCAGGCCGCGCCTGTTCCGCGTCGGCGCCGCCGAGGGCGTCATCAACCGCATGGGCTTCAACA
>CAZASR010000249.1:0-3994 GCA_964487765.1 uncultured Devosia sp.
GGAACAGGCTCCAGAAGACGACATTGACGAGCGGATCGATGCCCTCGAGGCCAAAGAGCACTTCGGGCCGCAGCCAGGACACGCCCCACGGGCCCTCGGCCATGATCTGCGCCACCATTGCCGAGGAGCCGGCGAAGGACGGCATGAAGCTCGACCAGGCCCAGACGACGAAGCCGACCGCAACGGCGGCGGTCGCGGCCTTGAGCGTCGCCTCGCGCCAGAACAGCGCGGCGATGATCGAGGGCAGGAACTGCGCTACGCCGCAGAAGGAAATGAGGCCGATGGGCGCGAGCGCATTGGAGTCGCGGGTGAGGTAAAAATAGAGGAAGCCGAGCCCCAGGATCAGGCAGATCGAGAAGCGGCGCGTGGTGAGCAGCAGCGAGCTCATGCCGCCCTGCCCCCGCGACGTGCCGCTGCCTTGGGTGAAGCGCAGCACCAGCGGCATCACGATATGGTTGGAGACCATGATCGACAGCGCGATGGATTCGACGATGATCATGGAGGTGGCCGAGGAAAAGCCGCCGATGAAGCTGAACAGGGCCAGCCCTTCCTGCCCGGCCGCGAGCGGCAGGGTGAGCACGAACATGTCGGGGTTGGACCCGGCGGGCATGGAGGTGAGGCCGAAAAGCGCGATAGGCAAGGTGAACAGGCTCATCAGCAGCAGGTAGCCCGGGAAGGCCCAGCTCGCGGTGCGCAGATGTTTTTCGTTGGAGTTCTCGACGATCGTGATCTGGAATTGCCTAGGCAGGCAGAGCACCGCCGTGGCCGAGAGCACGTTCATGGCGATCCAGCGATCGTCGAGTGTGCCGATCGAATAGATGTCGAGGCCCGCGGCCTCGGCGCGCGAGAAGATCGCCTCGAGTCCGCCGCCGACATAGACGACGAACACGCCGGTGGCGACGAGAGCGGTGAGCTTGACGATCGCCTCGAAGGCGATCGCGGCCACGACGCCCAGGTGCTGTTCCTTGGCATCGACATTGCGAGTGCCGAAGAGGATGGTGAAGAGCGCCATGCCGGCGGCGATGGCGAGCGCGAGGCCGACTTCATCAATGCCGCGCAGCGAGCGGCCGGGGAATTCGCCAACGCCGGCAATGGCCTGGATAGACGAGGTCACCGCCTTGAGCTGCAGGGCGATATAGGGCGCGATGCCGATGACAGCGATGACGGTGATCAGCACCGCCAGACGGCTCGATTTTCCGAAGCGCGAGGAGAGCAGATCGGCGATCGAGGTGATGCGCTGGGTGTGGCTGATGCGGACGAGGCGGCGCAGGATGAACCACCAGCCGATGAACACGATGGTGGGGCCGAGATAGATCGCCACATATTCCAACCCGGTGCGGGCGGCCGAACCGACGGCGCCATAGAAGGTCCAGCTCGTGCAATAGACCGAGATGGCCAGCGTGTAGACGAAGGGGGAGTGAAGGAAGCCGGCCTTGCCGCTGCGTGAGCGCCTGTCGCTGACATAGGCGATGAGGAACAGCAGCCCGACATAACCGATGGCGATGGCAATGACGAAATCGGGCGACAGCATCACACTTCGTCCTCGCTGCCGGGGGACTCGGGCTCGTGCGGCAGCCGGCGGCTCAGCCAGAAGGCGGCGAAGATGAGAACGACCCAGCAGGTGAAGAGGTAGATGAGCTCGACGGGGATGCCGAGGAAACGGCGCTGCAACTGGAAGACACTGGCGAGCGGTGGCAGGAGCAACAGGCTGCCGAGGACCGTGAGGAAGAGAGCCGCGCTGACGAGCTTGCCATCCATCGCCGTCAGGCCGTGCGGGCCGCTCCGATCAGCCGGCGGACCTCGTCGATCACTTCGGCATTGGCATAGGGCTTGGTGACGAAGCCGTCGGCCCCGAGCTCGACGGCAGTGCGACGATCCTTGGCCTGGCCCTTGGCGGTGAGAATGAGCACGGGCAGAGTGCGCAACATGTCGTCGGTACGGATCTGCTTCAAGACGTCGAAGCCGGAGCGCTTGGGCAGCATCACGTCGAGCACCACAAGCCGGGGCGGTTCGCGGCGCAGGGTGCTGAGCACCGCCTCGCCATCGGTGACCGAAACGATGCTCCAACCGGCCCGGCGCAGGATGAAATCGAGCGATTCCAGGATACTCGGTTCATCCTCGGCAATCAGTATGTCGACCGCCAATTTCCCCCCTTTCGCCCGCCCTCCCGCGGACATCAGACAAGTTGATCATAAACGTCAATTTTCGCCAATATCGAAAGCGCGGGCGATGAGCGGCGCCCGGATGGCTACCGGCCGGCCACCGGTGGTGACAGCCTCTTCCTGGCGCTCGGCGCAGTCGCGGCGCGGGCAAAGACGGCAGCTCGGGCCCACCGGCAGGTCCAGCGCAGGATCGCCAAGGGCGAGGCCGGCGCCATATACCGTTCGATCGGCCTGCAGGACGTCGCAGGCGAGCATGATCGAGGTCGGGAGGGTGCGCTGGGCGAAACTGGCGGGGCGCCGGGCTTGGGCCCGGGCAATGAACAGGTAGCGCGAGCCATCCGGGAACTGGACGACCTGGCGCACGGCCCGCCCGGGCGTGCGGAACGCTTCGTAGATGGCCCAGAGCGGACAGGCATGGCCGGCGCTCGGCAGCGGCAGGCCCGGCAAGGGAAAGTGCTTGGTGAGCCGCCCGGCGGGATCGGAGCGCAGGAAGCCGAAAGGCACGCCACTCTCGCCGGGCTTGCGGAGCGTCACCAGCCGGTGGGCGACCTGTTCGAAGCTCGCGCCATAGATCTGCTGCAGCGCCTCGATGTCGTAGTGCACGGCCTCAGCCCGGGCCAGGAAGTCGGCATAGGGAAAGATGACGGCACCGGCGAGGTAGGAGCTCAGGGCGCGATAGGCGAGACGGCGCGCGACGGTGGAGCTCAGCGCCGGGGACTGCACCTCACGCTCAATGGCCGCGGCGGCAACGAGCTCGGCGAACAGGCGGGTGAGCTGGAATTGTCGCGTGGCCGCGACGGCGCTGGTCTGGAACCACATGGTGCGCGTCGTCGCGTCGTAGCGGTACTGGCCCGGAAAGCCGACAGCGTCCGGTTCGCGCCGCGCACTGTGCTGCACGGCAATGCCGAAGCGGCGATCGAGCAGGGACACCAGCGTCGCCTCGCCGAAACGTCCCTCGGCATCGATGGCGCTGCGGAGCTCGGCGGCGGTCTGTTCGAGGGCGGGGAAATAGTTGTCGTTCTCGAAGAGCAGGTCATCGAGCTCGCGCGTGGGGGAGAGGCGGCGGGCCTTGGCATCGACCTCGAACTGGCCGACCAGCCCGCGCGCAATCTCGCTCAGGCTCTTGGTCTCGCGGGCGATGGACTCGATGAAATGACGGCGCTCTTGCTCGTCGAGATCGGCAACGTCGTCGAGGATTTCGGCGCTGGAGCGGACGGCCGTGATGCCCGACAGGACGCCATGCAGCAATTGGGCGAGCAGCGGATCGGCGCGCAGCCGGTCGGCATAGTCGTCGGCATTGGCCTGCGCCCCCAGATAGGCGCGATGGAGCCGCGCAATGGCGAGCGCGGCGGCGGGCTGCTGCGCCACCAGATCGTGCGCCGGCGGCATGTCGAGGCCGACGAGCAACGGATCGGCGAGCGCTTCGTCGACTTCGGAGATCAGCCGGTGTTCGGCATCGCCGCTGAGCTCGCCGATGTCGAGCGCCAGCGCCTCGGCCAGACGGATGAGCAGCGAGCCGCCGACATGGCGCTTATTGTGCTCGATGAGATTGAGGTAGCTCGCCGAGATGCCGGCGCGCCGTGCGAGGGCCGCCTGCGACAGGCCGATATCACGGCGCCTCGAGCTGATCCTGAGACCGATGGGTGCCCGCATTGGCCCTCCGTTTGTCACGATATTGACAGTTGAGCAGCCGCGCAAGTCCAACGATTTACAAGATTTGCCAGCGATATCAATGAGATATTGCGAAGCTTTGCTGACGCCTCAATAGTACGCAGACGCGTTGAGGGGCCGGCAACGCACCGGCTCCCGCCGCTCAAGGAGGAGCTAATGAC